>JAIXOF010000147.1 GCA_027486935.1 Cyanobium sp. C1_MAG_00004
GACTCCAGTTCTTCCAGGGCAACCAGCTCCTGCACCTGACGGCCCAGGGTGATTTCCTGCTCGTGGGTCAGCAGCGGCACCCGGCCGATGTCGCGCAGGTAACTGCGCACCAGATCGCCCGAATCCGAGCCCGCTGAACCCGATGAGCCCGAGGTCTTGGGCGCGGGATCGGCGACGGCGGCACGTGGTGCAGCGACCATGATGGCGATGATTGCGAAACCAAATTGTTTCGTAACCTTACCACGGATCTCTGGGCAGCAGGATGGGGGCAGTGCTGGGGCGTCTGTGCGGCGGGGTTGATGGCGGCTGAGCGGTTGCAGAAGCTGCTCTCGGTGGCAGGGGTGTGCTCCCGGCGTCGTGCCGAGGAGCTGTTGCGCGCCGGTCGGGTGCAGGTCAATGGCCAGGTGGCACGGTTGGGCGACCGTGCCGATCCGGCCTGTGATCAGTTGGTTGTCGATGGGCAGCTCCTGCCCCTGGCCGCGCCACCGCTGGTGCTGTTGCTGAACAAGCCCCCCGGGGTGGTCTGCAGTTGCGCCGCTGCCGATGGATTCACCACCGTGCTGGAGCTGCTGCCGCCCGAGCTGCGCCACGGCCACGGCCTCCATCCGGTAGGCCGGCTCGATGTGGCCAGCCGCGGGGCCCTGTTGCTGACCAATCACGGCGCTTTGACCCTGCGCCTGACCCATCCCCGCTATGGCCACCGCAAGACCTATCGGGTCTGGTTGCGGGGCCAGCCCGCCGCTGCCGTGCTGGATCGCTGGCGCATCGGGGTGCCGCTCGACGGTCGCCCCAGTCAGCCGGTGACGGTGACGGTGTTGCAGCAGCGCCCCGATCGCACCCAGGTTGAGCTGGTGATGGGCGAGGGCCGCAACCGCCAGATCCGACGCACGGCCGAGCTGCTGGGTCATCCGGTCCAGGACCTGCAGCGCACGGCGATCGACGCGCTGCAACTGGGGGATCTGCCCCAGGGGCGCTGGCGACGGCTCCAGGCCCAAGAATGGGAGCCATGGCTGCAGTTGTGAAACCCTCCCGGTTGGCCAGGCTCTGGCGCCGCTCCCGGGGCGAAGCCGCCGGCACTGGGGTCCCCCTGGCTGTGGAGCAGGACCCTCTGGTGGCGGCTGGCAACCGCTTGTATCAGGCCCGTGAGGAACGGGGACTCAGCCTGCGTCAGTTGGCCCTGGAGACCCGCATCAGCACACCGGTGCTCGAGGCCCTCGAACGGGGTTGGCGCGATCGCCTGCCCGAGCTGGCCTATCTGCGGACCATGCTGCCCCTGCTCGAGCGTCACCTCGGGCTCGAGCGGGGCACCCTGGGTCAGGCCCTGACGGCCGCAGAACCCCAGCAGGCCCGCCGCACCCGCACTGCTGCGCGTCAGCCCCTGCTGTCGGTCCAGCTGTTCAGCAGCTGGCAGGGCACCGCGGTCTACGGCGTGCTGTTGCTGTTGTTGCTGTACGCCCTCAACCTGGAGCAACGCCGCCTGGCGGCGCGCGGATTGCTCGCGCTCAACCCCCTGCAGCCCCTGGCCGAAAGCGTTCGGCTGAGCCTGCCGCCGGCGGGCAGCGACCTGTTGCTCGATCTGTATCCCGAGCTGAGGCCCCTGGCGGTAGCGCAGCACGGTCAGGCCCTGGCCGTGCTGCGGCGCCCCGAGCGCATGTCTCAGATAGCAGGAGCCGGGGCAGCTCAGGAGCAAGACCAGAAGCCCGCTGACCGTGGTGTGCTGTCGCTGCAGCTCAGCAGGCCCACCCGCCTGCTGCTGCGCAGTGGCGATGGTCAGGACCAGACCCTGCAGGTGGGTGCCGGAGAGCTGGTGTTGCCGCTGCTTTCACCGGCCGAGCTGATCCTGGAGCCGGCCCCCGATCAGGCCCCCGATCAGGCCCAGCAGGTGCGCTGGAACGGGGAGCCGTTGCGCCCTGAGGCTCCGGGGCGCTACCGCTGGCCCCGCGCCGCCATTTCGCCGTAACCCTTGAGGGGACCTTCAAGGCTGGCGATCGGCTGCTGCAGCCGCCAGCTCCAGTTGCCGCTGGCGGTGCCTGGCGTGTTGAAGCGGGCTTCATCGCCCAGCTCCAGCAGATCCTGCAGGGGTACCACCGCCAGGTCGGCCCGCGAGTTCAGCGCCAGTTCGGCCAGCTGCCAGCCGGGGGCCTCCACGGCGGCGCCCAGGGTCTGCTCGACCCGCTGCCGGCTCTCCTGATCCAGCTGCCACCACCAGCCCAGGGTGGTGGCGTTGTCGTGGGTGCCCGTGTAGACGACCCAGTTGCCTCCCTTGAAATTGACCGGCAGATAGGGGTTGCTGGCCTCGCCGTCAAAGGCGAACTGCAGGATCTTCATGCCCGGCAGGGCGAACCCGTCCCGCAGCCATTCGACGCCAGGGGTGACCACGCCCAGGTCCTCGGCGATCAGCGGCAGGCGGCCGCCGCGCAGCAACCGGCGGCGCAGGCAGGCTAGCCACAGCAAGCCCAGCAGCGGCCAGCCCGGTGACAGGCGCCAGCGGCCGGTCTCGGCCGTGGGCGCGTTCCCGGGAACGCTCCAAAAGGCCTGCAGGGCCCTGAAGTGATCGAGTCTCAGCAGGTCAAACAGCTCGAGCTGGCGCAGCAGCCGGCGGATCCACCAGCCAAAGCCGCTTAGCCAGTGCCGGCTCCATCGGTACACCGGCGTGCCCCACAGCTGACCGGTGGCCGAGAAGTAATCGGGCGGCACCCCGCTCTGCTGCAGCAGGCGGCCGCTGCGCCGGATCGCGAACAGACCGGGGCGGCTCCAGACGTCGGCGCTGTCGTGGGCCACATAGAAGGGCAGATCACCGACGATCTGCACGTTGGCCTGCTGGGCATGGCGGCGCAGGGCCTGCCACTGGCGTTGCAGATGCCACTGGAGCAGGGCTTCAGCGCGCAGGGCATCGGCCTTCTGCCGGTCGAACTGCTGCAGAGCCCGGGGGCGCCGCTGGGCCAGATCGGCCGGCCACTGCCACCACGGCTGGTCGCCGTGCAACCGCTTGAGCACGACGAAACGGCAATGGTCCTGCAACCAGTGCTGTTGGCGTTGCCGCCAGCGCTCGAAGGCCTGCCTGTGGTCGGGATTGGTCTCCGACCAGCCTTCGGCCTCGAGGCGGACATGGTCCAGCAGCTGGGGGTTCAGGGCCGAGCCGCTGGGCGAGCTGTAGGGCGAGCCCGTGCCGTCGGGCGGGGCCAGGGGCAGCACCTGCCAGACCCCGACCCCATGCCGGCTCAGCAGATCAATCCAGTCGCAGGCCTCCTGTCCGAAGCAGCCGCTCTGCTGCTGACCCGGCAGGGCGGTCACGTGCAGCAGAACGCCAGCTTGTCTCATGCCTCACTCATAGCGCCGGCAATCGGTAGCGCGCCACGATCCGGCGGGCGAACTCTGGAATCTGGCGTTCGGCGATCTTGGGGTGGTGGCGTCTGAGCCAGAGCGCATTGCGGGTGAAGTGGGAATCGATCGAAAAGCGGCCGTATTCCAGACCCTTTGGTCCGACGGCATTGACCACACAGCCCACCAGCCGGGCCAGCCACATCGGCAGCCTGACCGCCTTGTCGTAGGCGTCGATGCCCTGCTGCACCGCCGCCCTGCGGTCGCCCTTGCTGCTGACCGGGGCGGTGTCGAGTTCGTCCTCCACCAGGGCCAGCAGCTGGGCGCCGCGGTCATTGCGCACGGTGATCCACTGGCGGCCAAAGGTGGCCCCCATGTAACCCACCACCAGGTCGGCTCCGGCGTTGGTGTAGTCGAAGCAGCTCAGGCAGCTCGGGGCGAACACGTCCTTGAGCTTGGGGGTATCGAGCCCGAAGAACGGCACCGTCTCTTCACGCCCATCGCTGTGCCTGAAGTGAATCCTGAAATCCTGCATGAACTCGTAGTGCACCACCGTCTCCGGTGAACTGACCGTGCTCTCGAGAAAGGTCTGCAGGCCGTCACGGCTGACGTTGTCGACGCAGGGCAGCCCCAGCACGTACAGCTGCTCCAGCGGCAGGGTGGCTTCGACGGCGCGCAGGGCCTGGATCTGGCAGCCCACGCCGATCGCCAGCAGCCGCTTGATGCCGCTGCCCGGCAGCTGCTCGAGCACCTCGAGGTTGGGAGAGAGGGTGGGTTTGTTGACCCGGGCCGCCAGCACCTGCTCGGGGGTGCGGGCCAGCACCGGCACCGGCGTGAAGCGGTCGTGCTCGCTCTGCTGCACGCACAGCACCGCATCCACCAGGCCGGTCTCGAGTGCCCGCACCCCCAGCCGGCTGACGATCCCGGTCCACTGGGCCCCCGCCAGCGGGGCCTTGAGGCGGGCCGTGAGCATGCGCTGCTGCACGCCGAAATAGAGCTCGTCTTCGTTGTTCAGATCACGGCTGCGGCCATGCACCCGCGCCTCCATGCCGTCGAACTGCTGGTTCAGAAAGGCGCAGGCATTGCGCACATAAGCCACCCAGCGGCTGTCACACAGCCCGCACTGACTGCACAGCTCCTTGGCGGGGTAGGTGCTGCCCTTGGTCAGGGGGCGGGCCCGCTCATGGGGCAGCAGTGAGGGGTTCGAGCCTGACAAGGCAGCCGCCGCCGCATTCGAAGGCACCAAGTTATCGGTCCCCGCACGGGTCCTGGGCCAGAGTGGCCCGACGCCTGCATTCCGGCCCGCCGATGGCGCCGCGCCCCGCTCCAGCCTCTGTGCGTCGCCGCCGCGCCGCCATCCGCCTGGCCGTGGCCGGTCTGGGGGTGGTTCTGGGCGTGGCGGGCCTGGGGTTGCTGTGGCCCCGGTCGGATCGCAGCCAGGAGCCTGAGGCCCTCGGCCGCGTTGCCGATCTGGCCCAACCGCCGACCCGGCCGGTGACCGTGCTGGTGATCGGCAGTGACGCCGATCGTGCAGGGGATCGCAGCAACGGGGCGGCGCCGCCGGGGCCAGCCAACAGCGATGCCCTGCTGCTGCTGCGGGTGCAACCCCAGGGTCCCCTGGAGGTGCTTGAACTGCCGATCGAGGCGGCGGTGCAGCTGCCGGGTCAGCAGCGCCCCCAGGCGCTCGGCAGCTTGTATCGCCAGGGCGGTGTAGCGCTGGTGGCCGATGCGGTGCGAGAGCTCGCAGGTCTGCCCAGCGGTCAGCCCGACCGCTATGCGGTGATCCCGCGGGGGGCCCTGCGGCAGCTGATTGCTGCCCTGGGTGCCGTCGATCTGAGTCCGCTCAGGGCGATGCGCTACAGCGATCGCCGCCAGAACCTGCGCATCGATCTGCAGGCAGGGCTGCAACGGCTCAATGGCCAGCAGGTCGAGCAATTTGTGCGCTTTCGCGATCCTGTGACCGGCGAAGAGGGTCGCCGTCAGCAGCACGAGCTGCTGGTGCGGGCTCTGCAGCGGGACCTGGCCCAGCCCGGCCGGCTGCCCCAGCTGGCGCCCCTGGCCCGCCAGATGTTGGCTGCAACGCAGACGGACCTCAGTGAGGCCGAGCTGCTGAGCCTGCTGGCAGCCGGCCTCAGCCAGGGCGAGGCCATGGACTTCAAAGCCCTGCCACTCGAGCCGTCCCAGCCCCAGCACAAGGGTCTGAGGCAGTTGGCCCCCTGAGGCTCACAGCAGCTGGGCCTGCAGCCGGCGAGCCTGGCGAGCCGCGGCCAGGGCCACCGCCGCCGGTTGGGCTTCAGGCCCCCCTAGGCAGCCCAACCAGGGCAGTCGATCGGCCAGCCGGGCTTGCTGATCCCAGGATCCCTGCCATTGCACCAGTCCCAGCAGGGGTACCTGCCATTGCTGCAGCAGGGCGGTGGCTGCTGCAGCCACGCCGCTGTCCAGTTGGTCGGCGCTGATCAGCAACAGGCAGGGTTGCCGCCAGGCGCCGAGCAGCTCGGCCCAGTGGCTGCCATCGGCCGATGTCCGGCCGGGATCCTGCGGCAGCGGCACCAGGGTGCTTGGCGAAAGCTCAGCCAGGGCGTTGTGGGCCTGGGGACCTGGCTCCCCCGGCAGGGCGCCGGCCAGATGACGCTGCAGCGCCTGGGCCACCGCTGGTCCGCCTGACGCCTGCAGGGCAGTGACCTGGGGCGGGGTGCCGCAGGCCAGCAGCACCAGGGCGGGACCAGGATCGGCGGTCTGGTGCATGGCGATTCTGTTCCTTGGGACGGCACGCTTCTACGATCGGTCATGAGCTCTTTGGGCCGAGCCTGCATGACCCAATTCATGACCGCTGATCGGCCCATGCCACAGGCGCAGCAGCCCCAGCAGGCCAACCACGACCCCCGCCGGCTGCGGTTGTTCAGCGGTACATCCAATCCCGATCTGGCCCGCGAGATCGCGGCCTATCTGGGCGTTCCCGATGGTCCACGGGTGATCAAGCGCTTCGCCGATGGCGAGCTCTACATCCAGATCCAGGAATCGATCCGCGGCTGTGATGTCTTTTTGATCCAGCCCACCTGTGCGCCGGTGAACGATCACCTGATGGAGCTGCTGATCATGGTCGATGCCTGCCGGCGCGCCTCGGCCCGGCAGATCACCGCAGTGGTCCCTTACTACGGTTACGCCCGCGCTGACCGCAAGACCGCCGGCCGCGAATCGATCACCGCCAAGCTGGTCGCCAACCTGCTGACCAAGTCGGGTGTGGACCGGGTGCTGGCGATGGACCTGCACTCCAACCAGATCCAGGGCTATTTCGACATCCCCTGCGACCACATCTACGGCTCGCCGGTGCTAGTCGATTATCTGTGCACCCGTGACCTGGGTGAAGTGGTCGTCGTCTCACCCGATGTCGGCGGTGTGGCGCGGGCCCGCAGCTTCGCCAAGCAGATGCACGATGCCCCCCTGGCGATCATCGACAAGCGCCGCAGCGGTCACAACGTCGCCGAAAGCCTGACGGTCATCGGTGATGTCTCCGGCAAGACTGCCGTGCTGATCGACGACATGATCGACACCGGTGGCACCATCTGCGCCGGGGCCCGCCTGCTGCGGGAGCGGGGCGCCAAGCGGGTGCTCGCCTGCGCCACCCATGCGGTGTTCTCGCCGCCGGCGATCGAGCGGCTGTCGACACCCGGTCTGTTTGAGGAGGTAATTGTCACCAACAGCATTCCCTTGGCGGACGACCGTCGTTTTCCCCAGTTGCAGGTGTTGTCGGTGGCCAACATGCTGGGCGAAGCCATCTGGCGCATCCATGACGAGAGCTCGGTGAGCTCGATGTTCCGCTGAGCGTGTTCGCCCGTTCCCTGGCCGCCTGCCTGCTGCTGGCGGGACTGCCTTGTCTGGGCCTCGGTCCGCTGCAGTCGCTGGCCCAAACCCAAACCCAAACCCAGGTCCAGACCCAGGCCCTGGCATTGATGCCTCCGCCGCCATTGCCAGCGGAGTCGCCAGTGGCCGGCCCGCGGCCGGCCCGGGTCACACCCCGGATGCCATTCCGGCGGATCGGTGTCTGGCTGACCAACAGCCCCAGTCCCCTGTATTACGACGCCGGGCGGATTGAACGGGCCGTGGCCGAGCTGGCTGCTGCCGGCTTCAACACCCTGTATCCCAACGTCTGGAGCCGGGGCACCACCTTTCACCGCTCCCGCTATGCGCCGATGGAGCCGGCCCTGGCCCAGGCCAATCCAGGGCTCGACCCGATCTGCCGGATGGCCGATGCCGCCCATCGACGGGGGCTGCAGGTGATCCCCTGGTTCGAATACGGGTTGATGGAGCCGGCCGGTGCCCAGGTGGTGCGCGACAACCCCGAGTGGGTCCTGCAGCAACGGGACGGCAGCACCACGATGGTGCTGCACGGCAAGCCGATGGCCTGGCTCAACCCCGCCCACCCCGGGGTGCGGCAGCGGTTCATCGGCCTGGTGCGCGAGATCGTGGGGCGGTGCGGTCTCGACGGCATTCAGCTGGATGACCATTTCGCTTGGCCCGTGCAGTTCGGCTACGACGCCTACACCCGTGAGCTCTACCGCGCTCAGACGGGCCTTGAACCCCCAGAGGACTTCACCGATCGCGCGTGGATGCGCTGGCGGCGTCAGCAGCTGACAGCCCTGTTGCGCGAGCTGCGGCGCGCCCTGCCGCGGCCCACGGTGATCAGCCTGTCACCGGGCCCTTTCCGTTCGGCCTACAACCTCTGGCTGCAGGACTGGGAGCTGTGGGCCCTGGGTGAACTGATCGACGATCTGGTGATTCAGAACTACGCCTATTCGTTGGCTGGTTTTGCCAAGGACCTCAACCAACCGGCCCTGGTCAAGGCCCAGGGCTGGGGCCTGCCGGTCGAGATCGGCATCCTGGCCGGCTTTGGTGGCCGCACCCCCGCCATCGATGTGCTGAGCGACAAGGTGCGGCTCAGCTTTGAACGCGGTCACGGTGTCATTTACTTCTATTGGGAAGGTCTCTGGGGCCTGCACGCCGGACCCGAAGGCGGCCCGGCACGGCAGGCGGCCTTCGGGCGGCTGCACCGATAAGCGGTTGCACCGATAAGCGGCTGCCCCGTTAATCAGCCAGGCATTGCGCCACCACCTCGCGGGTGTTGGTGGACAGCTGGGCCGTTGCCAACTGCTCGAGCGCGCTGCGCATCTGGGCCGAGCGTTCGGAGCCGTAGCTGCGCCATCGGCTCAACACCTTGGCCAGCCTCGAGGCGGTGATCGGGTTGCGCTGATCCAGTGCCGCGATCTGTTCGGCCATAAACCGGTATCCACTGCCGTCAGCGGCATGAAAGACCGGCGCATTGCCGGCCAGTCCCCCCAGCACCGCCCGCACCGAATTGGGGGCGTTGGGGTCGTAACGGGGATGGGCGAGCAGCTGCGCGACCCGTGCCAGCCCGTCGCCGAATGGGGCTGCTGCCTGCAGGCCGAACCAGGTGTCAAGGATCACCGGTTTGTGCTGCCAGCGGTCGTAGAACGCACCCATCGCCTGCTGACGGGCGGGCAGGTCGTGGGGGTGCAGGGCCGCCAGGCCAAGCCGCGCCAAGGTCATCGACTGTCCATCGACCGCGGCCCGGGCCTGGTCGATCACCCCACTGTCGCCGGCGGCGGCGCGCCAGCTCCAGATCAGTCCGCTCAGGCGCCGGTCACCCTGCCCGTGGGGCCAGGCTTCGAACCACTGGCCGCGGCAGTCCTCCAGGTGTTGCAGCAGGGGCTGGGCCAGGGCTTCGCCCAGGCGGGCGCGCAGGGCCTGACCGGCGGCAAACAGGGCCGGTGGGTCGGGGTGCACCCCCAGATCGCTGGCGGCATCCTCCAGTTCGCCCGCTCCGGGCAGGGCCAGCAATGCGGCGCGGCTGGCCTGCGATAGGGCTGGATCGGCCAGAATCCGCCCAAAGGCATCCACCAGCTCCTCTTCCAGCTGGTTGTCGGTGTGGCCCTGGCTGCGGGCCAGCAGGGCCCGGCGCAGCAGCAACTGACCGGCATCCCAGCGCGCCACCGGGTCGCTGTCATGGGCCAGCAGGTGCACCAGCTCGGCGACGGGGCGACCCATCTCGAGCTTGACCGGTGCCGAGAATCGCCGCAGCAATGACAGGGCCGGCGGGTGGTGTTGCCTGGGCAGCCCGCTGAAGCGCAACTGGGTGCTGGGCTGATCAATGACCAGCAACCGGCTTTGCTGCCCCCAGTCCACGGGCAGCGCCCATGTCACCGGCTTGGCGTCGGGGCCAACCCCGAGGTGCGCCTCCAGAGGTTCGCCGCCCTGACCCACCAGCCCGAGAACCAGAGGAATCACCAGCGGCTGCTTTTCAACTTGGCCGGGGGTGGGGGGGGTGTGCTGGCGGATGTGCAGCTCGAGCACACCCTGATCACCGTCCCAATGGCGCTGGATCTGCAGGATGGGCGTCCCGGCTTGGTGGTACCAACGCCTGAACTGGGCAAAATCGATGCCTGGTGCATCGTTGGCGTCCTGCATCGCCTGAACAAAGTCGTCGCAGGTGGCGGCTGAACCGTCATGACGGCTCACGTACAACGCCATGCCCCGCATGAACGTCTCCTCCCCTAACAGGGTTTGGAGCATGCGAATCAGTTCAGCGCCCTTCTCATAGATCGTCGTTGTGTAGAAGTTGTCGATCGCCTGGTAAGAATCCGGTTGCACGGGGTGGGCCGTCGGTCCGGCGTCTTCGCGGAACTGGCTGTTGCGCAGCATCGCCACATTGTCGATGCGATTCAGAGCGCTGCCGTGCAGATCAGCGCTGAAGCTCTGATCGCGAAAAACAGTCAGCCCCTCTTTGAGCGACAGCTGAAACCAGTCACGACAGGTGATGCGGTTGCCGGTCCAGTTGTGAAAATATTCATGAGCGATCACGCTTTCGATGCGTTCTAACTCAGCATCGGTGGCTGTTTCGCTGTCAGCCAGCACCAGTTTGGAATTGAAGATGTTGAGGCTTTTGTTCTCCATTGCGCCCATGTTGAAATGGCGCACGGCAACGATGTTGTACTCGTCCAGGTCGTATTCGAGCCCATAGCGCTGCTCATCCCAGGCCATCGAGCGTTTGAGCGAGTCCATCGCATGCCCGGTGAAAGGCAAATCGCCAGGCTCGACATGGATGCGCAGCTGCACCGCCCGGCCGCTGGCGGTGGTGATGGTTTCGCGGCGTTCTTCGAGGCGACCGGCCACCAGGGCGAACAGATAGGAGGGTTTGGGAAAGGGGTCGTCCCAGATGGCGTAATGGCGGCCTGCCTCGAGCTCGCCGGTCTCGAGGCAGTTGCCGTTGCAGAGCAGCACCGGACAGTCGGCCCGGTCCGCTTCGATCCGCACGCGAAAGCGGCTCAGCAGGTCGGGTCTGTCGGGATGAAAGGTGATGCGGCGAAACCCTTCGGCCTCGCACTGGGTGGTGAACAGCCCCCCGCTCACATACAGACCTTCGAGGGTGGTGTTGGTATGGGGCTCGATCCGGACCTGGCTGCTCAGCACAAACGGCGCCCGCGGCGGTGCCTTGATCTGCAGCGTCCCATCGCCTGGCTCGTAGTCCTGGGGGGACAGGGGGCGGCCATCGATCGCCAACCGTTCCAGCTGCAGGTCAACGCCGGCCAGTTCCAGTGGGGCTCCCGCGGCCCCTGCCGGATTGGCCGCAAAGGCCAGTTCGGCTTGGACCACGGCGTGGTCAGCAAACAGCCGCACCGTCAGGTCGGTGCGGCTGAGCAGATAGGGCGCCGGGCGGTAATCGGCGAGGCGCACGGTCGACATCGGTGGTTCGGGCAGGGCTCAGGGCTTGGGTGTGGTCGCAGCCGGTGCGGGTGCGGTCTTGCCGCCGCTGCTCTTGATGGCGTCCTGGACCTTCTTGAGAATGTCGGCCGGCACCTCCTTGGGGCAGATCTCGACAGCACCCAGCACCGCCGAATTGATCGATCCCTTGCGCAGGTCCTCCAGGCTGAGGGGCTTGCTGCCGACCTGCTGGATCACGCCACCATGCTGACCCTGCAGCAGCTGGGCGATCGTTTCGCCGGCGATGCCGACGGCCTTGTCGAACTCGACCCCGGCGGCCCGGGCAATGCAGACGTTGACCGCGGCAATGCGGGTGTAGAGGTTCATCTCGGCTTCGGTCGCCGGTGCTGCCAGCGCGGCACCCGGAGCCATCAGCAGGGGCAGGGTGAGCAGGGGGGCCACCAGCAGGGGGCTCAGGCGACGCAGCAGGGTCAAGACGACGGGGCTCGGGTCACCCCATGCTGCTGCATCAGGCCGCCAGTGGCACCCCCGCCTCTTCGACCCTGATTTCGTGGTGGGTTTCGGCCAGCTCGAGCACACCGTCCTTCCAGCTGTAGATCGAGCGGGCCCGGTAGCGGTCCTGGTCCACCAGGCGGATGTGCTCGAGGATGTCCCACTCCTGGTAGTGGGACTCGAACACGAGCTCGTGTTCGTCCACCTGGCGGATCTGGCTTTTGGTGGGGCTGCCGCACAGGTAGCCGCGGCTGCGCCGCAGTTGGTGGCCGCAGAGAAAGGCCTCCATGGTGCCGTTGGGCACGTAGCGCGGCTTTTTCTCAAAGAAATCAAACTCGTTCTCGGGCCACCAGGTGAACCGATACGCAGCCTCACCTTCAATCGGCTCACTGAAGCTTTCGATGCGCAGCATCATGTCGACCCGCAGCGCTTCGCCATCGGCAAAGAAATACAGCCGCTGCGAACGCCACAGGCCCAGGTTGCGTGAGAACCACCGTCTGAGGCTGCTGTCGAGACGAATGCGGCTGACCGGTGGCGTGCGCTCGCTCAGGTCCTGGGGAAAGGCCATGGTGATGTGCTGCCGCAGCCTGTCTGCCTGGTCTAGCCATCCCACAGGGCCTTGACCACCAAGTTGTGTCAGCCAAGGCCCACCACCGGCAAATCTTCATAAGGTGGTGCCGTGACCGGTTCTGCCCCACCTCAGGCGATGCGGGGCGAACCCCCGGGCTCCGATCGTCAGGAGCTGAAACTGCTGCTGGTGGCTGCCAATCACCATTTGGCCAGCCCCGATCTGCGCCAACTTGTCGGCTGGCTGAATTCGGACGACTGTGGCCTCGAAGTCACCCTCGAGATCGCCGATCCCTCCAAGCAACCGGAGCTGCTTGAACTGCATCGCCTGGTGGCCACGCCGGCCCTGGTCAAGCTGCACCCGCTGCCGCGCCAGGTGTTTGCCGGCAATGGCATCACCCAACGGCTGCGCAGCTGGCTGCCCCGCTGGCAGCAGATGCAGGTGGTCACCGGTCTGGGCATGACCCTGCGGCCTGCCGAGGTCGATGGCAGCCGCACCCAGCGGGAGCTGCAGCTCGAGGATCAGCTGCTGGTCCTGCGTCAGGAGAACGAGACCCTGATCGAGCGCCTGGGGGTGCAGGAGCGGTTGCTGCGCATGGTCGCCCATGAACTGCGCACCCCCCTGACCGCAGCCAAACTGGCCCTGCAGAGCCACACCCTGGGTCAGATCGACGAGCCGCGCTTTCGCGATGTGCTCACCCGCCGGCTGGACGACATCGAACATCTGTCCAAGGACCTGCTCGAAGTGGGTACCACCCGCTGGGAGGCCCTGTTCAACCCCCAGCGGCTGGCCCTGGGCAAGGTGGCGGCCGAGGCCATCCTCGAGCTCGAAAAGCTGTGGGTGGGCCGGCAGCTGAAGCTGGTGACCGACATCCCGGCCGATCTGCCCGAGGTGTTTGCCGACCAGCGCCGCATGCGCCAGGTTCTGCTCAACCTGCTCGAGAACGCTCTCAAATACACCCCCGAAGGCGGCCAGGTCTCCCTGACCCTGCTGCATCGCACCAGTCAGTGGGTTCAGGTCAGCATCTGCGACAGCGGTCCGGGGATCCCCGCGGCTGAGCAGCAGCGCATTTTTCTGGACAGGGTGCGTCTGCCCCAGACCTCGGACACCACGGCAGGCTTCGGGGTGGGCCTGTCGGTCTGCCGCCGCATCGCCGAGGTGCACGGGGGACGCATCTGGGTCGTCTCCGAACCGGGTGAGGGCGCCTGTTTCCATGTCACCGTGCCCGTCTGGCAAGGGCAGAGCGGTCCGGCAACGCTGGGACGGGGTCGTCTTGACGAAGGGTCCCCCTGACCCGTACGGTCACTCCATCAGCGCAGGCGCGATCAGCCCTGGCCGCTGTGGCCTCGCCCCCATCGTCTAGAGGCCTAGGACACCTCCCTTTCACGGAGGCGACAGGGGTTCGAATCCCCTTGGGGGTATTACAAGTTCAGTCCACGGGCTGATCGACAAGGCGCTTGTTGAAGCGGCCTAGTCCTGGTCGTTCGAAGGCGGATTGCTTCCTTTCGTAGCCTTCTTCCTTCCGAAAACTTCTTCCTTTCGCAGCCTGCCTCCTATCGCAGCTTGCTTCCGCTCTTCAGCTGGCCCGGCGCAGGGCCTCCTGTTGCACGGCGCGCAGATTGGCCGCCAGGTCCTCGCGCAGCCGCTGTTCGATCAGGGCGATGGGCATGCCGGCACAACCCTGCACCGTCAGCTCGTAGAGCAGGGTGCTGCCGCGCTCGTCGTGGCCGATCTGCCAGGCGCCTTCAAAGCGACGGAAGTCCCCTTTGACCATCACGAACGCGAGCCGTTGCTGCTCGAGCAGCTCGGTCAGCTCGAGCTGAACGCGGGCCTTGAAACGCAGGCCCATGAACATCTGACAGCCCTCCTGTTCGAGCCCGACCACGTTGGCTCGACGCCACAGCAGGCGGGAGCTCTTGAGGTTGGGGATGAACTGGCTCAGATTGGGATAGTCGGTCAGCACGGCCCACAACCAGGCGGGGTCGAGGTCCATGCGCAGTCGCACCGCCAGTCGCCGGGTGCCGTGGGGCAACCGCTCCATCTCTTGCTGGATCGTGTCGAGTGAGCAGCTGCCTGACGCGTGGGACACGGGACGGGCAACAGCTTGGAGCGGGGATTCGAGCAGCTGCACCAGGGCCGGCGGATCTGGGGAGGCAATCAGGCACCGGAGAAGGTGCTCTGGGCCACAAACTTAGCGGCAGTCGCCAGTCCTGCGTGAACGGCGTTGCTGCAGACGTTCACTATGATCGGGCCGCTTTTTGCGGAAGGTCAGCATGCGCGTCTCCACTGCTCGCATCGTCGAGAGCGACGGCCGCATGTTTCATGTGACGGTGGCTGGTCTTGGCGTCGGTCGCCAGCGTCGTGGCCAGCGCACCCTGCTCGTGCCTTTCGCGGGACTCCAGTCCCTGATGCAGACCATTGCCCTCCAGGGCGGTCGCATCCTTGCCGTCACCCCCGCCGATGGACAGGTTGAGTCGACGCCTGCGCCTGTCCAGCCGGAAACGGCCAACGTTGTCCCCTCGTCCAAAGCTGCTGTGTCTGCCTCCCACGCTTCCGTTCCAGTCAATCTCTACAAGCCCAAGGATCCCTTCGTCGGCACGGTGACCGAGAACTACAGCCTGCTGGCCGAGGGGGCGATCGGCCGGGTGAATCACATCACCTTCGATCTGAGCGGTGGTGACCCGCAGCTGCACTACGTCGAAGGCCAGAGCATCGGCATCATTCCCGATGGTGAGGACGCCAATGGCAAGCCCCACAAGCTGCGTCTGTACTCGATCGCCAGCACCCGCCATGGCGACAACCTGGCCGGCAACACCGTGTCGCTGTGCGTCCGTCAGTTGCAGTACGACAAGGACGGCGAGACCGTCAACGGCGTGTGCTCCACCTTCCTGTGTGACATCGAGCCCGGCGCCAAGGTGAAGATCACCGGTCCGGTCGGCAAGGAGATGCTGCTTCCTGATGACGAGGACGCCAACGTGATCATGCTGGCCACCGGCACGGGCATCGCGCCGATGCGCACCTACCTGCGCCGCATGTTCGAGCCGTCAGAGCGCGACAAGAACGGCTGGCACTTCAAGGGCAAGGCCTGGCTGTTCATGGGGGCACCCACCACCGCCAACCTGCTGTACGACGCCGACTTCGAGCACTACCAGCGCGAGTTCTCCGACAACTTCCGCTACACCAAGGCGATCAGCCGCGAGCAGCAGAACGCCAAGGGCGGCCGCATGTACATCCAGGACCGCGTCAGCGAGAACGCTGACGAGATCTTCTCCTGGATCGGGAACCCCAAGACCCACGTCTACATGTGCGGTCTGCGGGGCATGGA
>JAIXOF010000208.1 GCA_027486935.1 Cyanobium sp. C1_MAG_00004
CGCAGGGGCCCTTTGACCGGCTGCTCGAGGTCGAGCAGCTGCTGCAGCCACAGCTCCATGGAACGGGGCAGCAGGCCCCGTTCGTAACGGTCGATCGCCTGCTGCAACACCGGTGTGTTGACCCAGCTGATCGGGCGGGAGGCCATCGACACGGTGCCGTGTTGCACGCCAGTCTGAGAACAGCTCAGGCCGGCGGCAAGGGGGCAACCTCAGAGATGTTGCAGCTGGGGGTAAGCCGTCAGCAGCTCGGCGGTGCTGAGCACCTCGCCAACCCCATCGGGCTGCCAGATCACCTCAAGCGCCAGCAGGTCATCGGCAGCGACGGACCCAAGCTGCTGCAACGCCTGGTTCAGCTGATCGCTGCTGCCGACCGCTGGCAACCGGAGCCTGCGGCGGCTGGCCACCAGCAGGGTGATGGCAATGAAATCGCTGGTGGCATCGCTGTCGCCGGCCTGCACGGTGGTGTCCTGCTGGCGGCGGCCAGCCACATTGCTGGTGACCTCGCGCTCGAGCTTGCTGCGCTCGCCCATCGACAGGCGGTTGAAGGTGGATTCGGCGCTGGCGAAGGGGACTTCGCCCTGTTCGCTGCCGGCGTAGACCCACAGGTCAGGGTGGCGCAGCAGGGCCAGGGTGGTGTCCTGCAGCACCTGCTGCAGACCGCTGCTGCTGCCGGTGTCGGCCGAGGCGGCCATGCGGCGCAGATCATCCTGCAGCTCGCGGGCCGAAGCCAGCAGGCCCACCTGCAGCTGGGCGATGGTCACCGGCCCATCGGCCGGGGGGCCATAGGCCAGATCGCCGCCGCGCATGCCCGCGGGCAGGGCCTGACCACCACCACCACCGCCCCGCAGGGCGTTGGCGATGACACCGACCACCGCCATCAGGATCAGGAAGCCGAACAGACCGCCACCCCCGAAACCGAACAGCGGGATCAGGAACGGAAAGCCGATCCCGCCACCGCCATAGCCGCCGCCATAGCCACCCCGGTAGCTGCCGCCGCCGCCGCCGTAGCTGCGGGGCATCGAGGGGGCCGAGCGAAAGCTGCCGCCGCCGATGCGTCCACCGCTGGCCGCCAGGGACGGCGACGGCACGGCGGTCAGCATCAGCACGAGCACCAGGGGCAGGGCCAGCGACGGGGCCAGGCGACTGAACCAGGAACGCCGGGCCGGCGCACCAACGAGCTTTGAGCCCAAGATCGGCTGCTGCATCAAGGCTGAAATCTAGGAACCGCCCCCCACGATGGTGACGACTTCGAGCACATCGGTTTCCACCACTGGCTGCTGGGGCCAGACGCTGCGCGCCAGGATCACACCGTTGAACTCAACCACCACCAGCTGGGGCCTGTAACCCAGGGCCTCGAGCGCCGCCGGCAACATCAGGCCGGCCGGGCAACGCCGTGGCTCACCGTTGACGGTGACCTCAATGGTGGTCGTGTCGCCCATCACGATTCAGTTTGAAGGGCTGCCAGCAGGTCGGCCGCGGCGCGGCGGGGGTCGGCGGCCTCGGTGATCGCCCGCACCACCGCCACCCGGGTTGCCCCGGCCGCCCTGACGGCACCCAGATTGCCGGCGTCGATGCCACCGATCGCAAAGAACGGAATCGGACTGGCTGCCGCGGCCTGATGCACATAGTCAAGGCCCACCGGCTCACGCCCCGGCTTGGTGGGGGTGGCGTGCACGGGGCCAACGCCCACATAGTCACAACCATCGGCGACGGCCTGCTGCAACTGGGACAGGCAGTGGGTGCTGCGGCCGATCAGGCGCTCGGGGCCCAGCAGGCGGCGGGCCAGGGCCGGCGGCAGATCCCCCTGGCCCAGATGCACCCCATCGGCTTCGACCGCCAGGGCCAGATCGATGCGGTCATTGACGATGAACAGCGCCCCGTGGCGGGCGGTCAGATCCCGCAGGGCACGGGCCTGCTGCAGGCGGGCCTGATCGTCGAGCAGGGCGCCATCAACGCCGCGGGCGTCGGCCTTGGCCCGGTACTGCAGCAGACGCACCCCTCCCTGCAGCGCGGCCTCGACCACCGCCTCGAGGCCGGACACCGGCGAACTGATCAGGTACAGATGGCACTGGGCGAGCTGCCGGCGCCGGCCGTCGCCGCCCGAGCCGGCCAGATCGACGGCCTGCAGCAGCTCGACCTCGAGGTCATAGAGCCGGTAACGGATAGCCGCGGCCTCGGCAGCCAGCTCAGGGTTGTCGCCGCGGCCGAACTCTTCCAGCACCCGCAGCGCTTCGGCCACGCGCGAGGCGTTGGCACCGATCACCTGGGCGGGATCGAGGCGTTGCCGCTGGGCGGGATGGGCCATGCCGGCGGCCGGGTCGCTGGCGGTGTGGCGGGCCAGCTTGTAGCGATCGGCATGGCGCAGCCCCAGGCGCTGGCGCATGTCCTTGCAGCGGGCCACCAGATCGGCCCGGTCCAGGGCAAAACGGGCCCAGTCCTCGAGCACCCGCAAGCCCTCCCGGGCGCGATCGAGGTTGGCGTCCAGAAGACGTTCGACCGCGGCACTGCTAGGGGTAGGGGACATGAATGGAGAGGTGGGTTGCGATGGCCCCGATCAGCCCCGACAGCGACAACCCGATGCTGGTGTTGATCTCAGGGATTCTGCTGCTTGGGGGCATCGCCGCCCTGATCAGCTGGGGGCTGACCAACGCCTACCCGGTTGGTTAGCTGACGGGCCCGCTCGGCATCGCGGCTGATCTGGGCGCTGAGGGCCGGCAGGTCGGCAAAACGCTGCTGGTCCCGCAGAAAGGCCAGCGGCTCCACCACCAGCTCGGCACCGACCAGGTCCAGCTCCCGATCGAGCAGGTGCACCTCGACCGCCGATGGGGACGCCGGATCGATGGTCGGCTGGGGACCCAGATTCATCACCGCCGCCATGGGCAAGGCACCAGGAGCCCCCTGGTGCCAGGCCCAGGCTGCATAGACCCCTTCGCGGGGCAAAAACTTGCGGCCGTCGACCTGCAGGTTCGCGGTCGGCCAGCCCAGGCCGCGGCCCAGGCCCCGGCCCGGCACCACCCGGCCGCAAAAGCGATAGGGACGTTGCAACAGCTCTGCCGCCCGTTGCAACTCACCCGCCGCAAGAGCCTGGCGGATGCGGCTGCTGCTGTGGCGCCCATTGGCGTCGTGAAGCATCGGCACCACGGTCACCGCCACGCCCTGCAGGGCCGCGAGCTGCTGCAGGTCACCGGCCGAACCGCAGCGCCCGGCCCCGAAGCGAAAGTTCTCACCGACGGCCACAAACCGGGCCCCCAGCTGCTGGACCAGCACCTGGTCGACAAAGGCCTCCGGGCTTAGGGCCGCCAGGGCTCGGTCAAACGGCACCAGCACCAGCTGGGCGATGCCCAGGGGCTCGAGCAGCTCCAGCTTTTCGGCCGGCAGATCGAGGCGCAGCCGCGGCTCGCCGTGCAGCACCTCGCGCGGGTGGGGCCAGAAGCTGACCACCGTCGGCACCAACGGGGGAGCCTGGCCGCTGCCGGTACTGGCGATGGCCGCCGTGACCTTGGCAATCACAGCCCGATGCCCCTGATGCAGGCCATCGAAACTGCCGAGGGCGATGGCGGTGGGCCCAAGAGCTTCAGCCGGGGATCGCAGCAGAATCAATGCAGAGCAGCGCCGGGGCAAAGCAACGAAACCCACCGAACCGGTGGGACAGGTCGATCTTCCCATGGCAACTTTGGGGCAAAGCCGGCGGGGCCCGTCCAGCCCCCCGCGTCACCCTCGACCACCGCCCCCGCGTCCCATGGCCGATCGCCTTGACCTACAGCTGATTTCGGCAGCCCTGCGGCGCCTGGGCTGGGTGCGCTTCTGGGTGCAGGTGGCGCTGGGGGTCGTGGTGGTGGGCGTGCTGATGTTCAACAACATCGGCGGCAGGCTTGCGGCCAATTCATCGCGGGCCCTGGGGCTTGGCCCCGGCATCTCCCTGACCACGCTGTCCTTTTTGCTGCTGCTGTGGTGCCTCTGGCAAAGCTGGCTGATCGTGCGCTGCGGCCGTGCCCTCAACTCAACGGCGCGCCCCAGCAAGGGCGAAACAGCCCGCCTGGTCAAGCGCGGTCTGGTGGCGGATCTTGTGGGGGTCACCTTGGCCGTGGTCGGCTATCAGTCACTGGCCGGCAGCCTGTTCGTGCAGGCCTCCCAGCAGGTGCCAGGCTTCTTTGGGGCCCAGATCCAGGGGGCACCTGGCACCGCCGGGCGTGTGGTGGGCCTGCCGATCACCTCGATCGAGATGCTTTCGGTGTTGGGCAACACCCAGGTCCTGTTTGCCCATCTGATCGGCCTGTGGATCAGCCTGTGGCTGCTGCAGAGGATCTACAGGCAGGCCTGAATCCACCCGCCCGCGCGGGCGTCGTCGATCAAAGCTTGGGCAACGCGCCGCTATCCCCGCGCCAGAACAGCTCGGGCTGCAGGGGCGTCAGGGAGACGCCACCGGCGGCCACATGGGCGACATCGGTGGGCCAATCGGCCGGTCCGGCCACCTCGGCCGCCAGGTCATTGGCCACCTCGCCCGCCAGCCAGTAGTAGGTGCGGCCGCGGGGATCGACCCGCTTGACGAACTGGTCGGTGTAGCGGCGTACCGCCTTGCGGCACCAGCGCAGCTCCCCGATCTGGTCGGCCGGCAAAGGCGGCACGTTGAGATTGAGCAGGGTGCTGGCGGGCCAGCCCTGCTGCAGCATCCGCTCGGCCACATCCAGGGCGATCGCCGCCGCCGGCTCGAACTGGCGCCAACCAAAGTCAGCGCTGCTGACCGCCAGGGCGGGCAGGCCCTCGATCGTGCCCTCCATCGCTGCGCTGACGGTGCCCGAATACAAGGTGTCGGTGCCCAGGTTGGGGCCGTGGTTGATGCCCGAGAGCACCAGGTCAGGCCACGTGTCGAGCAGGGCAAACAACGCCAACTTGACGCAGTCGCTGGGGGTGCCGCTGCAGGCCCAGGCCTGGACCCCATCGGCAAACAACGCATCGGCCCGCTCGGCCCGGATCGGCGTCTGCAGGGTCAGGCCATGGCCGGTGGCCGAGCGCTCCTGATCGGGGCAGACCACCGTGACCTGGTGGCCCCTGGACACGGCCTCTGCGGCCAGGGTGCGGATGCCATCGGCAAAGACCCCATCGTCATTGCTGATCAGGATCCTGAGGGGAGACATCAGCACGGCGCCGTCTGCAGCAGGCTACGGGTGAACCGCTGCCTACAGTCCAGCCACCAACCAGCGGCTTTCTGTGGGCGCCCCGATCACCCTGACCGAGCTGAGCGCGCAGCTCGAAAGCCTCGAGGCCGACGCGGCCCGCAGCATTGAAGCCGCGGCCAGCGCCGCCGAGCTCGAGGAGCTGCGGATCGCCCTGCTCGGCAAAAAGGGCCAGCTGTCAGGGGTGCTGGGGGCGATGGGCAAGCTCTCGGCCGAAGAGCGCCCATTGGTGGGCCAACGGGCCAACGTGCTCAAGGAGCAGGTTCAGGGGCTGCTGGCCGAGCGCCTGGCGACCGTGCAGGCGGCGGCCATGGCCGCCAAGATCGCCCGCGAAACCATCGATGTCACCGCGGCCAGCAGCTACACGCTGCCGGGGCACCGCCATCCCCTGATCAGCACCACCGAAGAGATCGTCGACATCTTTGCCGGGCTCGGTTATCGCGTCGCCGAGGGCCCGGAGATCGAGACCGATCACTACAACTTCACGGCGTTGAACATCCCGCCCCACCACCCGGCGCGGGACATGCAGGACACCTTCTACCTGCAGGACGGCCGGCTGCTGCGCACCCACACCTCGCCGGTGCAGATCCGCCACCTGGAAAGCAACCCGCCGCCGGTGCGCATCGTCGCCCCGGGCCGGGTCTACCGGCGGGATGCGGTCGATGCCACCCACTCACCGATGTTCCACCAGGTGGAGGTGCTGGCGATCGACGAGGGCCTCGACTTCACCCACCTGCGCGGCACGGTGATGGCCTTTCTCAAGGCTTTCTTTGGCGATCTGCCGGTGCGCTTTCGGGCCAGTTACTTCCCGTTCACCGAACCCAGCGCCGAAGTCGACGTGCAGTGGCGGGGCCGCTGGCTCGAGGTGATGGGCTGCGGCATGGTCGATCCGGCGGTGCTCGAGGGACTGGGTCTGGATCCCGAGCGCTGGAGCGGCTTTGCCGCCGGCCTGGGGGTCGAGCGGTTCTGCATGGTGCGCCACGGCATCGATGACATCCGCCGCCTGTTCACCAGCGACCTGCGCTTCCTCGAACAGTTCTGAGCTTCAGCGATCAGGTCTGAGCTGCCCCCCATAAACTCGTCTTGCTCTCTGCTGCCGGTCGGTGCCCCGCGTCGGACTGATCGTCAACGACGGCAAGGACCTGGCCATGGCCACGGCCGACGCGATCGAGGCACGCTTTGCCGCTGCCGGTCATGGGGTGGTGCGGGTCAGCAGCTCAGGCGGCATGGTGGGTTTTGCCAACCCTGACCAGCACCTGCGCACCCAGGGCTATCGGGCCTGCGTGCCCGGCACCTTTGCCGCCGACCTGGGTCTGGCGATCGTGCTGGGGGGCGATGGCACGGTGCTGTCGGCCGCCCGCATGACCGCACCGATCGGGGTGCCGATCCTGACGATCAACACCGGCCATCTGGGGTTTCTGGCCGAGGCCTACCTGGACCAGCTCGATGCGGTGATCGACCAGCTGCTGGCCGGCGACTGGAGCATCGAGGAACGCACGATGCTGATCGTCAGCGTGCTTCGCGGCGAGCAGCGCCGTTGGGAGGTGCTCTGCCTCAACGAGATGGCCCTGCACCGCGAGCCGCTGACGAGCATGTGCCACTTCGAAATCGCGATCGGCCGCCACGCCCCGGTCGACATCGCCGCCGACGGGGTGATCCTGGCGACCCCCACCGGCTCGACGGCCTATGCCCTGAGCGCCGGCGGCCCGGTGATCACGCCTGACTGCGCTGTGTTGCAGCTGACCCCGATCGCCCCCCATTCGCTGGCATCGCGCGCCCTGGTGTTCAGCGACCGCGAACCGGTGACAGTGTTTCCAGCGACCCCCGAACGCCTGATGATGGTCGTCGACGGCAGCGCCGGTTGTTACATCTGGCCCGAAGACCGGGTGCTGATCCGCCGCAGCGACCATCCGGTGCGGTTCGTGCGCCTGGCCGACCACGAGTTCTTTCAGGTCCTGCGCAACAAACTGGGTTGGGGGCTGCCCCACGTGGCCAAACCGGGCTGATGGGAGCGTCGACCGTGCTGCTGATCGGCCCCGAGGCCGAAGCGCTGGCCCCCCGGCTGGAGGCCTCGGGCTACAGGCCGCGCCTGGCCGCCGATGCCAATGCCGATGCC
>JAIXOF010000057.1 GCA_027486935.1 Cyanobium sp. C1_MAG_00004
CGGTAATGGCGGCCGTCAGAGCAGCAGCGGGTCTGGGCCTCCAGGTAGGCCCAGTACTCGACAGCACAGCGGCCTTGCTCGCGCCAACCGTCGGAATGGAGCGCTTGGATGACATACATGGCGGACGTGGGGAGGAACCTGTATCCACAGACAAGACCCGGCCATCGCTGCTGGCTGCAAAACAGCGGGGTGTCTTTGGGATCAGCCTTCGATCCTTATGTGCTGCTCAACCGCACATCAGCGGGTGCAAACAGAAACGTCGTTTCGCCCAGTCGCTCGGACTGACCCTCCAGGGCATGGATGGCGCCTGAGACGAAATCAACCACCCGCTGCGCTTCCACTGGTTGCAGTTGATCGAGCTGCAGCACGACCGTTCGTTGCTCGCGCACAGCCAGCACGATGGATTGGGCATCGGCAAAGCCCCGGCAGTGGAAAACCTCCACCTGGGGCATCCCGTAGGCCGCACCAAGGTCCATACAGCCAGCATGGCCGGATTGAGCTGGCTGTCCAGTGCCTGTTGATCGTGACCCGCTGCTGATCAAAGGCGTCTTTGCCAGCGGCGTGGGTCCTGTCTTCCGTGCACGGCGAGAACAATGATTTCCGTTGACTCCATGCGGAAGTCAACGGCGTAGGGGAATCGCTGGAGGATGATTCGCCGCACGTGAGCTTGGACAACCGGATATCTCAGGGGCTGCCTTTGCAGTCGCTCAATGGATTCAGCCAAGGACTGAGCGAATTGAGCTCCCAATTCCAGGTTGCCGTCGTTCGTACCAGGCGCGGCAATCAATGGCCTCCTGCCTGGCTTCTGGCAGAAATTTGACCGGCAGGGTCATGCCAGATCGAGATCCTGGCGCACAACCTCCCAGTCGAGCGCGTTCTCAGGATTCTGTTGATGCCTGGCCCAGCGCTGCTCAAGCTCAGCACAGAAGGCTGCATCAACCGGAAGAGCCTCGTCCTGCTCAGCAGCATCCAAGCTCTGCCAAAGCGACATGGCCAGTTCAAGCCGCTCAGGACCAGGCAGGGCCAGCAGCTCCTGAAGCGTGGTGGTGCCCATGCGCAAACCCTGCAGCACTGCTCTTTGAGGCTACTCATGGCAACTCGGCAATAGCCCCTGACCTCTCTGGGGCTGCGGCCCCTGTGCCATGGGCCTCACCCTGATCGAGAGCTGCGCGGCCTGCGGCAGCAGCTGACCCGTTTTTCCGAGATCAACCCCGAGGAATACGCCCGCCTGCAGGAGGCCGAACGCCAGAAGCAGCACCTCGAGCAAGAACTCGAGCTGCGCGAGCGCCAGATGGAAGAGGCCGCTGCCAACCGGGTGGCCGCCGTCAGTGCGGCACCCCTGGGCTGGCCACCTCGCCAACAGGCGGCGGCTTTGGCGAGGTGATCAACCCGCAGGCGATGAGTGCCAGTGAGCTCTACCGGGCTGGATTTGTCACCACGGGGCGCAGCGCGAGGGGGTGATCCCATCTGGCGAGCCACCACTAACGGCCGGCGCCAGGACTGACAGCGACCACAACACAATCTTCAGAGTCTCTTTTGATTTAAGCGGCAGCCTGGAAAAAACAAGTGATGGCAATGACTTTGGCCGTCAAGCTGGCCACCCAACAGACCTTTGGCTTTTCGTAACACGTATCGGCTCTGGATTGGCAGGGCTGTGTGGCTTTCCTCGCACATAAGGTCTTAACCCGCACGGCGGTGCCGTTGACGGGTCGTTTCCTCCGCTGGGTCCATGGTCACCGTCACCACTCCTGATCAATCTTTCCGGATCCTCGTTGTTGACGACGACCCCAGCACCTTGAACGTGCTGGAGAAACGCCTGGCGATGCAGGGCTTTGCGGTGACCACAGCCACCAACGGCATCGAGGCACTGGAGCGCTTTCGCAGCGCAGATCCCGACGCTGTCGTGCTCGACGTGATGATGCCCGAGCTTGACGGCTTTGCAGTGCTTGAACGCATCCGCGCCGTCTCTGGGGTGCCGGTCATCCTGTTGACAGCCTTGGGTGAACTGAGCGATCGGATAACCGGTCTGGAACTGGGCGCCGACGATTACATGGTCAAACCCTTCAGTCCCAAGGAACTCGAGGCTCGAATTCGTTGTCTGTTGCGTCGCCTCAGTCGCCAGGGTGACAGCCTTAACCGCGTGGCAAGCCAGTACGCCAACGTGGTCAGTGTCGGCGATCTGCAGTTTGATTTCACCCGGCGTCAGGCACATCGGGGTGAGGAGCGCATTCGCCTGACCGGCATGGAGTTCAACTTGCTGGAACTCCTGGTCAGCCGCAACGGAGAGCCCGTTGGCCGCTCTGAGTTGCTGGAGACGATTTGGGGGTACACGCCGGAGCGTGCCAACGACCGGCGGGTGGTCGATGTTCATGTCTCGCGCTTGCGGGCCAAGCTCGAGGATGACCCTGAGAATCCCGAGCTGATCCTTACCGCCCGTGGCATGGGGTATTTGTTTCAACGCCTTGGACAACCGCAACCTGCGTTGGCAATGGCTTGAGGCGGCAGATCACTGCACCACGACAAGCCGGCGGATGCCGTGCTTTTTGATCAAGGCAGCAACCTCATCCAGCTGAGGGCGTTGCGGCAGGCAGATGCATCCCACGCCTGGAAAGCAGTGGTGGATGCCCAGGCCACTGCGGCGGGTTGAGAACCGCGGCTCCAGCCCGATCCAGAGATCACGTCCCCATGGCTCTGGCCGCCCCAGGGCATAGGTGCCAGCAGGCAGGGGCGCTCCATTGCCTGGACTCCAGCGACGATCCATCTGTTGGCTATGGCTGGCGCCGCTGGCTGTTGCCCAGCGTTGCATCAGACGTTTGCCCTGACGCCATTCCAACCACCAGATCCGATCACCGCTGGCAAAGCGTTCCTGACTCGCTCGCAACAGCAGTTCGTTGTCGGCGGCGATGACCGGTGCACTTAGAAACGGGACCATGACCACTGCGCAGCCACGGAGCATCCTGAACAGGTGACGTTGCAGCGGCATCATGGGTCTGTCATCGCACTATCGTCACGACAGAGAAGTTCATCGAGAATTCGGCTAATCGTGGCATCGTCGCTGTTGAGACCGAATTCTTTGCGGAAGCGATCAATCCAGGCAACGCTCTCGGGTTTCAGGCTCAGGCGTACCGAGAACTCAATGGGCATGGCGCTTTCTTGTTGGTCTTCATTCATGTCAACGCTCGTTGCATTGGAGGCTTTGGCGCAGCACTGCAGGAGCCTGCGGACTGCTCAACAGCGCTGCTGCCAATCCTGCCTGGTCTGATTTGAGTTGCATTAGGAAGCGGTCCCATGCAGTGGGGTCATTCCCCAACAGCTGGGCGTGCCGTTCGTTTGCCGCCAGCACCTTGGCATCGGCGACCCTGAGCGAAAACGTCGCAAAGTCGCCGCCCGACGCGCCGCGGGGCCGCACTTTCAACGTGATCTGATCAGCAGCATCCAAGCTCTGCCAAAGCGACATGGCCAGTTCGAGCCGCTCAGGACCAGGCAGGGCCAGCAGCTCCTGAAGCGTGGTTGTGCCCATGCGCAAACCCTGCAGCACTGCTCTTTGAGGCTACTCATGGCAACTCGGCAATAGCCCCTGACCTCTCTGGGGCTGCGGCCCCTGTGCCATGGGCCTCACCCTGATCGAGGCAGCCAAGTACGAGAACCGGCTCGAGCACCTTGCGGTGCTGCGCACCTTCTCAGAAGGCGAGTTGCTCGCCCGGCTGCCGTTCATGAACATCGCCGGCAGCGGCCTGTTCTATTCAGCAGAACAGGAACTGCCCTCGGTGGGCTTTCGCGCCGTCAACGAGGGCTACAGCCAGAGCTATGGCGTTGTCGACCAGCGCGCCGAGGCGGTGCACCTGTTTGGCGGTGACGTCGATGTGGACCGCTCGATCGTGGACCTAATGGGCCCGGAGGCCCGTGCCAGCCAGATCGAGATGAAGGTGCGCTCGATGCGCCTCACCCTGGAAGCCACCTTGATCAATGGCGATACCGCCAGCAACCCTCGCGCCTTTGACGGCTTGAGCAAACGCCTGCCGCCGGGCAACCCGATGGCGTTCAACAACACCGGCAAGACAAGTGCCGGCGCACCGCTGAGCTTTGACCACCTCGATGAGCTGATCGATTCGGTTAATGCCCACGGCGGCAGCAAGGTGCTGGTGATGAGCAAGGCGATGCGCCGCCAGCTCAATGCTCTGGCCCGCGCCACCACCGGCGGAGGGATCTACCAGACCAGCACCAATGCCTTTGGCATGACGGTGAACCGCGACACGCTGGAGAAGCTGGGCCGTTGTCTGCTGCGCGGCCTGCGCATCGGCGCCAGCACGGTGTCGATCGTGGAGCTGCTACGCAACGACTGGACCGGCGGCATCAGTGCCGGGGTGGCCTGGCTGGTGTTCCTGCAGGTGGAGCGGCGGCTGCCGCCCCTCAAGGCGGAGCCTGAGGACTGATCCGCAGCTCGGCGTGGCCGGTGGCTGGATCCAGCTCACGGCAGAAGCGCCACTGCGGCAGCCGGCCTGCTCCTGCTGCTCACCTATCCAGACCTCCAGAGCCAGGCGCAGGTCATCGCCCGCCGGGCTGCAGGCGCAGCGGCACCACCTTCAAGGGCTCGGCTCCTCCACCAGCGCCTGCACCATCACCAAGGCATCCACGTAGCCCAGCCGCTGGTGGCGAAACGCCCCAGGCAGAGTGCCGACCACCTGAAAGCCGTTGCGCTGCCAGCAGCGGATGCCGGCGGTGTTGGTGCTCACCACCAGGTTGAACTGCATCAGCCGAAAGCCGAGCCGGCGAGCCGCCTGCAACGAGTGCTGGCACAGGCGGCTGCCGATCCCCTGGCGCCGGCAGTGCTCGGCCACCACATAGCCCGCATTGGCGACATGGGCGCCCAGAGCAAGGGAGTTGGGCCTGAG
>JAIXOF010000096.1 GCA_027486935.1 Cyanobium sp. C1_MAG_00004
CATCTGCTCGAACATCGCCGAGACTCGCAAGAACGTGGTCATCGTCTCGTACGAAATGCCACCTGCCCAACTGGTAAGACGCCTACTGGCTGCCAACACCGGGATCGGGGTGAAGGCGCTCTCGAGCAGGGACGCATTCCTGCGCATCGCCGACCTCGACGTTCACCAGCAGCTCATGGACGGAGCGGAGAACATTTACGGCAAGACGGTCTACTTTATCGACAAGCCATCCAGGAAGTGGGCAGAGCTCGAGGTTCAGCTCCTCCAAGCCGAAGCGCAGCTCGGGCACATCGACGTGGTGATGATCGACTATCTCCAGCTCATGGCCCAGGGGACGGCGTACCAGGCATCCGAAATCTCGAACGCAGCGAACTCCTTCAAAGCGTTCTGCATGGAGCACGATATCGCTGGGCTTGGCCTTGCACAGCTCAACCGGGACGTGACCAGCAGGGACTCGAAGAGACCGACCGTCGCCGACCTGAAAGGGAGCGGTGGACTTGAGGAAGCATCCGACTCCGTGGTCCTTATTCACAGAGACTCATACTACAATGGTCAGAAGGTGAATCCGGATGAACCACAAGAGGTCGAGCTGATCGTAGGCAAGAACCGTGACGGTGAGTCGAACGTCACCGCTCGTGCCTACTTCATCCCTTCGCAGACCGCATTCCGGTCGGCATGACCTCACGGGATTTTTCCGTGATTTTCCGTAAATGAGCGAAGAACGAACACTCTGGCGAGAGGGCAGGAACGGGGGCAAGCTCCGCAACGGTGGCGGGCGTCCCCGCAAGCCCAACTCTAAGTGGTCTCAGCTCATGGACAGGGTCCGTAAAGAGCTACGAGACGGCTCTGGTGTGGTCGAGGGCGGCGAAGAGCTGACCAACGAGGACGCGCTCGCCAAGGTGATCGTTCAGGCGGCGCTCAAGGGTGACCAGGCTTGTCTGGTGTGGGTGATGAACCTCGCCGACAAGGACGACACGTACGTGCGCGACCGCAAGGACACGCTCGAAGACCGAGAGACGAAGGCACGGATGGAAGCGGAAGCTCGAAACGTGCAGGCAGACGCTGACCCGCTGTTCAGCGGTTGGAGCGATGAGGAACTGGAACAAGAGGCAAGGAGGCTGTTAGGAGCATGACCGAAGAACTAAGGCAGTACGAGCACTCGCTCGTCGAGAAGATCCGCAGGGGCAGGCTGGAGGCGTGGGGTCCGCTCCTGGATCTGCACGAGCCACGTATCGCAGACCTGGCGGCGCGGTGGAAGATCGACGAGGCCGAGGTCGCCTCGGTCGTGATCGACAAGCTTCGGTACGCGGTCGAGAACTATCGCGAGGGCAGTGCATCCATCTGGGGGTTCACGAAGCAACTGGTCGACCGTGCCCTCATCGATCGCACCCGCAAGGTGGAGCACACTCGCAAGGTTCACCTGAGCCATATCGAGGAGCGGTGCGGCGAACACGTGCCGAGCGCCTTCGTCGTGCGTGAGCAGGAAGCGAGCGTAGACACGTCCCTGGCGTGGCTCCTGATCCACAAGGAGCTGTGCCGCCAGATCATCTACAAGAACGCTCCAGAGGCAGTGACGGGCGTCTTCCGGCTCTACCTGAACCAGCGAAGGGCTGAGCGGTGCATCGGGCGCAAAGCCCTCTATGACGTCTTAGGCGAGTTCGGCATTCCGGATCCACAGGGCAAGCCGATCGCGCAGGTGCCCCTGTTTGTGGACGGACTTGGCGCGAGCCTGGTCGATGACTACTGCCTGCTCGGGGAGCGAATCATGAAGGCGGTGACCGCAGGGGTCCAGATCAGAGCCGTGGGCGCGAAGATCGGCGAGAGCGGCGCGCTGGTGATGGCGTACCGCAGACACCTTCAGGTGGTGGCTCGGCTCGTAGCTGAGAGCGATGAAGAGTTACACGAGGCTGGTGCCAAAGCCGCCTGCTAGCGGCATCAACACAGGGCTGTCCAACCTTAAGGCGAGCACCTGCGCGAGGGTGCTCGGTGTCCCGTCGAAAGAGAGGGCGGGCACGAACTGCATAGCCGTTCCCAAACTGAACCCGAACCTTCGTAAGAAGATCGTCACCGAGGACGTTGGACCGTTCCGGGTGACCGGTCACCGTGCGGCGGTCGATTCGCTTCGGCGGGTCTTCTTGCATGTTAAGGCGTCGGACCCTGAGCTGTACGAAGCCCTCGGCTCGGCGGGCATGCTGTGCGCTCGGCTCGTTCGTGGGTCCACGTCCACGTGGTCCAACCACTCGTGGGGACTCGCGATAGACCTAACCATCGACGGCAAGCTCGACCAGCGTGGCGACGGCATGGTCCAGCACGGGCTGCTCACCCTCTACAAGCACTTCCACCGTGAGGGCTGGTATTGGGGCGCAGAGTTCAACATCGAGGACGGGATGCACTTCGAGGTGGCAGAACAGACCTTCCTTGAGTGGGAGCGCGAGGGGCTGCTGTAATGCCGGAATTCCTGGAGCCTAAGAACGCGGTGAACTGCCGCATCCGGTTGAATGCGTGCAGTGACAAGGAACTCATCGACACCCTTTACAACCTCATTCAAGACTTTGAGCTGTACGGCGTTCGCGGGTTCGTCTCTTCGAACTGCGGCATCGTCGAGATCGAGCGCAGAGAGATCACCGAGGAG
>JAIXOF010000215.1 GCA_027486935.1 Cyanobium sp. C1_MAG_00004
GGATCGCTTTCGCACCTGGGAATCGAAGAACCAGGTGACCAGCGTCAACCAGTTCTCCGATGTGCAGCCCACTGACTGGGCGTACCAGGCCCTGAGCAACCTGGTCGACAAGTACGGCTGCGTCGCCGGTTACCCCAACGGCACCTTCAAGGGCAGCCAGGCCATGACCCGCTTTGAAGCGGCGGCCCTGCTGAACGCCTGCCTCGATCGCGTCACCGAGCAGACCGACGAACTCAAGCGCCTGATGGATGAGTTCAAGCAGGAACTGACGGTGCTGCGCGGCCGGGTGGACGGCCTGGAAAAGCGGGTGGGTGTGCTGGAGGCTCAACAGTTCAGCACCACCACCAAATTCAGCGGCCAGGCGACGATGGTGGTCGGCGGCAACAGTTACAGCGGCTCAGCGATCAACACCGCCGCGAACACCGTCACCCCCAACAACACGACTACACCCAGCCCCCTCTACAACGCGATCAGCTTCAATTACGACCTGCAGCTGAACTTTGACACCAGCTTCAATGGCAGGGACCTGTTGCGCACCAACCTGCGGGCGGGCAACTTTGGAAGCAGTCGTTTTGGTGGCGAACCCCATACGCAAGGGAACCTGTCAGAACTGCAGATCGCTTTTGAGCAGCCCTCAGGGGCCAATCTTGTAGGCCTCTACAAACTCTTCTATCAACTGCCCCTCGGCTCTGGCTGGACCGCGACCGTGGGGCCGCGCGTCGGCCAGGAGGACATGCTGGCCCTCTGGCCCAGCGTCTACCCCTCCGACACCGTGCTCAACGTGATGACGGTCAACGGTGCCCCCGCCGCCTACAGCAAGAACCTTGGGCCGGGTGCGGGCCTGTGGTGGCAGAACAACAATTGGAGCGTCAGCGCCAATTACGTGGCCTTCAACGGCATGATCGGCAATCCCAGCACTCCTCGATCACAGACCAGTACTGCTGGCCCCTCTGGTGGCATCGGCAACCAAGCCTCGGGAGCCACAGGCTCTGTGCAGCTTGCCTACCAACAGGAGCAATGGGGTCTGGCGGCCATCTGGACCTACCTACAGCCTTACAACGCCTTTGTGCCCGGAACCACACCCACCGTTCACAGCTCACTGGATCACACCACCAGCGCGCTCACCAACGCCTTTGGCCTGAGTGCCTACTGGCAGCCGTGGAACAGCGGCTGGGCCCCCTCGGTCAGCGTCGGCTGGGGCTACAACAGCACCAGCTACAGCGTGGCTCAAGCTGCAGGGGCAAGGGTCAGCACCAGCCAATCCTGGATGGTGGGCCTGCAATGGACGGATGTGTTCGCCAAAGGCAATGATTTCGGCATGGCAGTCGCCCAGCCGGTGTTTGCCACCACCATGACCGGTGGCATCAATGGCAACGATGGCAACTACGTCTGGGAGTGGTGGTACAAGTTCCAGGTGAGCGACAAGATCAGCGTCACCCCGGCACTGATCTACCTGAGCCGGCCCCTGGGCGCACGCACGCCTGCTGGAGCCACGTTTGATCAGATCGGGGCCCTAGTCAAGACCACCTTCCGCTTCTGATCAGCAGCGGCGGTCAAGAGCAGACACCGGAGCAGGAGGTCGAGCTGAAGCCCTGGCCCCCTGCTCCTTGTTGTCAACCCTGGCTGTTGTGTTTGGTCCCAGGGCGAGCGGGCTTGCGTTCTGCGCCGTTGCCGCCGCCCCCACCACAGGCCAGGGCAGTATCCACAAGGGGGCGATCGACCATGGCGCCGCTCCCAGCGGCATGGGCGGTTGTGACGCCGGCAACAGCCAACGGGGCCACAAGGACACAGCAACACAGCTGCAGCAAGCGGGCGCCGGTGGGCAAAAGCTTGGGTTGCATGGCCGAAATAGGATTGAGGAACTGATGAATCCAATCAATTCTAGATCAGCTCAGCGGATCTGATCCCCATTGGAGCCGACTCAGCCACAGGTTGACCCGTCATGACAGCCAAACCGACAAACCCACAATCTGTTGATGGTCAATCCCCTTTGCTGCGCATCGGCGAGGTCTCGTCACAAAGCGGTCTGTCGATCAAAACCATCCGCTTTTATTGCGACGAAGGCTTAATCGTTGAAAGCGTCAGAAGCGAGGGTGGCTATCGCTTGTTTGACCAACAGGTTTTTGATGATCTGAGCCTGATCAAGACCCTGAAAGTTCTTGACGCACCCCTCAATCAAATCCGCTCCCTGTTGCAAAGCAGACGATCAGGCTTCTGCCATTGCAATGATCTCAAAAACAGCCTGGTCCGCAAAGTCACGAGCCTGGAGGACCAGATTCAAACCCTCGCGCAAATGCGTTCAAGCCTGCAGGACCTGCTGAACCGCTGGCAGGATTGCGGCGGCATCAAACAGAACACCACCGGCTAGGCCATGGCCCTCACCCTCTACGGCGGCGCCCGCAGCCGCGCCTCCATGCCCCGTTGGTACATGGAGGAAAAGGGGATTCCCTACACCTGGGTCCAGCTCGACATGCAAGCCCAGGAGCACCGGCAGGAGGCCTTCACCGCGATCAACCCCTTTGGCAAGGTGCCGGCCCTGGTCGACGACGGCTTCAGGGCCCCCGGCGGTGAGCCGTTGCAGCTGTTTGAAAGCGGGGCCCTGCTGCTGCATCTGGCCGAGAACCACGGCCAGGAGTTCAGCAGCGATCCGGCCACGGCTGCCGCCCAACGATCCCTGGCCACCCAATGGGTGCTGTTTGCCAACGCCACGCTGGCTGTGGCCCTGTTTGTGCCCAGCAACCGGGAACGGGAGTTTCCCCGGCTGATGGAGGTGCTGGACGGCCTGCTGGACGGCGGCCGCTCGCTGCTGGCCGGCCCCTGGGGGGATCCGGGCTGGAGCGTGGCCGACTGCGCCGTCAACGCCTACCTGGCCTACCTGCCGATCTTCTTTCCCCAGATCGACCTGAGCCCTTACCCCAACGTGCAGGCCACGATCGCCGCCACCGGCGCGCGGCCGGCCTATCAACGGGCGATGGGAGCGGGGTGAGCAGCAGCAGTCCCCCACCCCAGACCAGCCAGCTGCCTCTTCACTGGGGAGATGGGGCGCTGCAGTTGCTGGCGGCCAAGGCCATCTGGGATCCGATGCGACGCACCCTGCTGGTGGCGGACCTGCATTTAGGCAAGGCCGAAACCTTCCAGCGCGCCGGCATTCCCCTGCCCTCGGACGGGGATCTGGCGACCCTCAACGCCCTGCTCGAGCTGGCTCAGCGCTGGGCGCCGGCGCAGGTGATCGTGCTGGGGGACCTGATTCACAGCCGGATGGGCCTGACGCCCGCCCTGCTGCAGAAGCTGGAGGCCCTGCCCCAGCTGCTGGGCTGCCCCCTGCGGCTGATCGGCGGCAACCACGACCAGGGCTGCGTGATCGGCAGGCTCGAGCAGGAGCCCCCCCAATCCCTGGGGCCCTGGTGGCTGAGCCATGAACCGGATCCGCGACCCGGTCAGCTGAACCTTTGCGGCCATCTCCACCCCGTGGCCAGTCTGGGGCGGGGCAACAACCGGGTGCGCACACCCTGTTTCAGCCTGGACCCCCGGCAGAACCGGTTGGCCTTGCCGTCGTTTGGTTGCTTGACGGGCGGCCACCCCGCCGCCCAGGGTGAAGCGCTCTGGCTGATCGCTGACGGGGCCATCGTTGCGTGGAATCAACAGCCCTTGACCCACTGGCCAGACCCCTGTGGCGCCGCAAGCGCAGCCTGACGGTCGCCTTGCCGGCAGGCCTGTTCGCCTTTCTGGTGATGATCGCCCCGCCGCTGCCAGAAGCCAGAAGTCCGGCCGCCAGTGACCTGGTGGTGCGCGGCGATGGCAAGCCGTTCCGCCAGCTGGATGACAGCGAGGCTTACGCCCTCGATTTCGATCCCCGCAAGGTCAGGCTCGATCTGTTCGAAGGCTGGGACCAGGA
>JAIXOF010000002.1 GCA_027486935.1 Cyanobium sp. C1_MAG_00004
ATCGAAGGAAGAGGGGCGTGGTCGGGACGGTTGGAGGTGGAGGGTGCGGTTGACGTAGTAGTTGACGAGGGTGGCCTTCTAGACCCGGGTGAGCGTGGGGACGTGGCCCCCTGCCTCCGACGCGGATAGCGACTTGGATAGGGAGTCGCAGAGGACGTTGAGTTCCCGCGGGACCCAGCGAGCGATGAGGAGAACGTCGCTCTCGTGGCAGATCGAGAGGATGTCGCGGAGGAGCGGGATGGCTGACGCGTCTGCCGAGTTGCCCTTGTTGAGGGCGAAGGCGTTGGCGACGTTGTCCGTGCCGTAGCTGACGAGCAGGCCGCGGAGTAGGTATGAGTACTCGCGGAGGAAGGAGAGGAGCGGGTGGAGCTCCTTGGCCTGGATGGTGGGAGAGGCCGGGGCCGGGGCGGGGCTTGCGCCGCCGGCGGCGGCCGCGGCTGCGGTCGGCGGGCCCTCGGGGGCTGCGGTCGGGGGATCCCAGCGCTCCCACAGCGCGATGGAGGGGTCCGACTGGCTGCCGACGAAGAGCCCTGCGCCAATGTCGCCCGAAGCGTCCGACTGGATCGTCACCGTGTTGGGGGTCGACGCGAGGGCGGGGTAGACGTTGATCCGCTGGCAAGAGAGGGAGCGGTCGCAGAGTCGGCCGTGCCACCAGCGCAAGGCATCGGCCATGAAGGACAGGTCGACGCCGTCCTCGGTGGCGTGACCGAGGGCGTAGTAGATGGGGAGACAGTTGATGCGGCCGCCGGGGACGACGAGCTGCACGTATGCCAGCTTACCGACGAGCTTCTCGACGAACTTGGCGGGGAGCGTGCGGCGGGCGTCGGCGGCGGCGATAGCCGTCGCCAGCATCACCGAGATGGAGTAGCGCTTGTCGAGCGGAAGGGTGATGGTCATGTCGAGAGTGTCGGCCTCGAGCCCGAGGATGGCAGCCTTCCTCTGGGTCCGCTGCCTCGACTTCTTGTTCTTGGCGGTGCCGACGCGGACGAGGACGGCCTCCGCGTCCGCTTCTGCCGCCCGAGCCTGGGCCTCGGTGTCCGTCACGCCGAAGATGTCGTCGACGTAGGCCGAGAAGTGGACGCTGCCCTTCTGGGCGTACGCGGCCGCGCGCTTCTGCATCGCGTGCGTGAGGGCGCCGGAGATGGTCGAGAAGAGCGCCGGGGCGTGAGCGAGACCAAAGGCGAGGCGGGTGAAGGCGAAGGCGACCCAGGTGCCGGGGTCGGAGTCGAAGTTGCCGTCGGCGGGCCAGCGGGAGCACATGTACTGGTAGTCCTTCTCGTGCAGGCGGACGAGGTGGAAGGCCGAGCTGATGTCGAGGCTGAAGATCCAGCTGCCGGGCTTGACGGTGGCGAGGATCTCGGCGACGGAGACGTAGGAGAAACGCCATGCGGCGAGGTGGGTGTTGGTGTGCTGCGAGCCGTCGAAGACGAGGCGGAGCTTAGTGTCCGTGCACTGAGGCAAAACCGCTTCGGCGAGGGCGATCCGCGTGATCGCGGTAGTTCCGGGCGAGGACCGCACCGCGCTCTCGACGATGCTGGCGCCGACGGACAGGGTGGCGCCGGCGATAAAGTCCGAAGTCGCGTCCCGGTAGAGGGCGATGAGTGCGTCCTCGGGCGGCGCGAAGCGGTACCGTACCGCCTCGAACATGGCGGTGAAGTACACGGGGGTGATGCCTGCGGGCACGGCGATCGCCTTGGCCGAGAGGACGAGGGCGCCGATTGCCTCCGTAATGCGGGCGCGGGCCTCGGCGGAGAGCGGGTACTGGCGGGAATCCCGGGGGCGCGGGGCGCCGAGCGCGTCGTGCGCGTGGGCGGGGCGCTTCTGGGCGACGAAAGGGAGCGGAGCCCCCCACGTGAGCGCGCAGATCTGGTCAATCTCGGCGTCGGTGAGATCGGACGGGTCGGGCGGCGCGGAGCGAACCTCGCGAAGGAGCTCTCGCATGGCGACGGGGTCGAAGGTTGCGGCCTCGGCTGGCGCGCCGTCGAGGCCGCGCAGCCAGGCCTGGGGTGCCCAGCCAACGGACGGCGCGGCGCCGCCGCGGGGCGGGGCGCGCGACGGCCATTTCACGGAGACCTTCCAGCGGTCTTCGGCCGCCCAGTCGACGCGGGAGTGCTTCCGGTCCGGGCCCGAGAAGTACGGGGACGCGATCAGCATGGCGCGGGGGTCGTTGGCCGACGCCCGAGGGCGGAGGGGCTCCTGGCCTGACTCTGGCGTGGCGAGGAGACGGGCGAGCTGGCGGTTCGCCTCGCGCTGGGCTGCGGGGGCAAGGCCGGCAGCGAGCCCGCCGTGTGGGCCGAGGGCAGCGGCAAGCGTCGCGGCAGACGTCGGGATCGGGTGCGAGAGCGCTGCGGCGGCCGCCTTCCGCGGGGCGGAGAGGCCGGCTGTGCCGGCGCCTGCGCCTGCGGCCGCCGCGGCCGCCGTGGGTGCGTCGGCCGCGGCGCTGTCGGCGTGAGCCGGCGAAGGGTCGATGATGGAGAGCCAGCGCTCGGCGCAGTAGTCCGCGAGCGCGGCGTGGTGTGGACCGCGGTCAGCGGCCGCCGCGGAAACCTCGTAGAACCGTTGCGCTGCTGCGCGCGTGGACGCGTGGAGGGGCGTCTGCGGATCGCGCAGGTCGCGAAGCCGGAATCGCAAGGCGCGCCGCGCCGTTCCGGGCTGACGGTACCACGAAGCGGCTGAGGACACGCCGATGGATGAGACGGGAAAGGAGGAGAAGAAACGGTCGGATGGGGGAGACAGGGTGGCGTTGGAGGCCGAAATGGAGAAGGCGGGGCGCGTGGCGGAGCTCGAAGCGGAAACCGAGCCGGCGGTGGCC
>JAIXOF010000184.1 GCA_027486935.1 Cyanobium sp. C1_MAG_00004
AACACCGGCTGCAGCAGCGCCCACAGCGCCGGCCAGTCGGCGGCTGTATAAGGGCTGATCTGCATGGGCGATCGGGAGGAGGTCAGAGCAGCGCAGGTGTGACCACGTGATTGTCTCGCTAACAGGAAGGCGCCCCGTGGGGGGCGCCTTAACACCGGTTGCGGCGGTCACCTCCTCACACCAAGGACTGCCGGTCGGGTGTCTGTTGTTCACGCATGACCTGTCTGGAGCCTGGCAGGAAAGGAAAGGAGATCACGTCTGGGAGAAGAGATGCTCGGGGCTTGACCTTCTCGGTCGCGATCCCGGCCCGGGTTATGCAGCCCGGGGTGTCAACACGCGGGAAACAGCACTGGCGTATTGCTCTTTGCGGCTACGGGATGACGCTCGCGCAGCGTCATCGAGTTCACCTGTTGTGTGTCGCATCGTTGGCGCACCTCCGCTGTGCGCACCGGCTCGGGTGATCCCTGGCCGGACTCTTTGGGAGGGCAAGGGCCGGGTTGGCTCCCGGGCCTCCCCTCAAGTTCAAAGTACGCCCCTTTTGGAGTGGCGGTGGCCCGCTGGAGTGCCTGTTCCCGTACCACCAGAATCCAGTCAGCGCAACGCTTCACAGGCTTGTCCATCGCCATCCCCGTCGAGGTAGCTGTGACCCTGGGCCAGCAAGTGCTGCGCTTGGGGATAGGAGCCGATCTCGTTGCAGCGATACCGGCGACCGCCGGGAGTGGTTCCATCGGGAATCGCTGCTGAACGGCGACCACGGCGGAAGTCCCAGGGGCGGGTAATGCCTCCCGGCACCTGCCAGACCCCGTAGCGACGGCGGCTGGCGCGGTATTCGGCATCCATGTACTCCTTGGCGTCACATCCGCCCAGGTACTGCCGATAGGCAAACGCCTGGCCGTCTTTCACCAACGCCAGATTGATGTTGATGTCTGAGACCACCTCGGCCACGGTGCGTCCGTAGCGATCCGTGGTTTTGACATTGAGCGTCACCGGGCGGCCGATCGGCAGTCGCTGCTGCAAATAGCTGCGGGCCTGCTGGCCGTAGGGGCGCTGGGCCGTTTCGGGGGCATCAATGCAAGCCAGCCGCACCGTGATGGCCCTGGCGCCCTGGCGCACGCGGATGGTGTCGCCGTCGCCGATCGACACCACCGTGGCGGACTGTGCCTGAGCCTGCAACGGCGCCAGCATCAGGATTCCGGCCAGGGCCGCCTGCAGGAGCAACACGTCTGCTCGGGCCATCAGCTCCTCTGGGTGCAGCCATCATGGGCACCGACTTCAACTCCTTCCCCGGCTGGTCACCTCATGCGAGCGGCACGCACCTTTCTGGCTGACTTCCGAGCCTTCATCAACCGCGGCAATGTGATCGATCTGGCTGTGGCCGTGGTGATCGGCGGCGCCTTCGGGAAAGTGGTGGATGCGGTGGTGAGCCTGGTGATGGGTTCGCTGCTGCAGCCAGCGCTCAAGGCGGCCAATGTCGATGCCATCGCCAACTGGCCCGCAGGCGCTGTTCTGGTGGCGCTAATCAATTTCCTGGTGATCTCTTTTGTGGTGTTTCTGATCGTTCGCTCGATCGAAACCCTGCGGCGCAAGGAAGAAGCAGTGGCACCACCTGACACCCAGGCGCAGCTGGCATCAGCGGTCACCCGGCTGGCTGATGCCTTGGACCGCCGTCAGCTTTGAGCCAAAAACGCTACTTCTGTTGTTCGCACGAACAATGGCTGTTGGATGATGCGCCGGCGCAATGCTGATTGGAGTAGGCGCAGCCTCGATGACCGTGCTTTATCACAACACCCTGGTCCAGACAGCAGCCCTGCTCCTGCTCTCCTTGCCGGCCCTGGGCCAGCAGCCCGTGCGACCCCTGCCGAAAGTGGGAGGGTGCCCGCTTGGTTATTACAGCTCTGGCAGCTACTGCATTCCCAGCCAAAGCGGCAACACCCGCGGGGCCATCGAGAAGATGGGCGGCAGCAGTTGCCCACTGGGCTTTTATTCCTCGGGCAATTACTGCCTAAGCAGCCCAAACAGCACCCGCGAGGCGATTCAGAAGACCGGGAGCTCCTGTCCATTGGGCTGGTTCAGCTCGGGCAGATACTGCGTCAAGAACCGCTGAACCATGGGTCTTCGCTTCCGCCGCTCTGCCCGACTCGGCCCACTCCGCTGCAACGTCAAATGGCGCGCCCAGCGCTACATCGCCGCTCTTCAGCAAGCCATCCAAATAGCCCATGGGCCAGGAGCTCTGCCGTGAATCACCAGGCCGAGGGAATGCCACCGCTGGTCAAGGCTTTTGCAGAGGCATTGGCCCAAGATCCAGCAACGCGCGCCTGGCTGAACGATCACGGACACACCCTGATCGCCGTGCTCAACGAATGCTCAGACCCCTGCACAGGAGAGGTCATTGAGATCCTGTGCCTGATGCGGGAGGGTCTGCTCGGCGGTGACAACTGGGGTTCCGTGATCTGGGATCACGACCTGGTGCCCAAGGTTCTGGAAGCAACAGGTGCTGACGCAGAGGCCAACAAGCGACTGGCGCTTGTCGCCAGCTGGGAGGGGGTTTGCCGCTATGTCAAAACAAGCCGCAATGCCGAGGAAGCCCAGCAACGTGCCCCGAGATCACCGAACGGATTCAAGAAGTCGTGCGCCTGGCCGTCGAATTTGAATTGGTCGCGATGGGCTGAACAGGGCGCCATGAACGCCCTCCCTGCACTGGGCAAACGCTGCGGGCCTGTTGTGCTCACGCCTGTCTGCTCAAGACGTGCTGCATCACCGGCAACAAGCCATCAGCCAGAGGTCTGTGGCAGTCCAGATGCTTGCTCCAGATCGATCCCGCCAGCAGGTCATCGCTGCTCACCAGGGCCATGTCCTGGCCCTCGAGCAGCTGCAACTGCTCAACCGGCACCGAGAGCTCAGCCCGAAACACATGGGCTGTGCGGCGGTGAATGTGATGCACCATCACCAGCTCCATGGCTGGGGGCTGCCAACTGATCTCCTCCAGCAGCTCGCGCCTGAGTGCCTGCTCCGGCGTCTCGCCCGGATCGAGGTGCCCGCCAAAGAGCCCCCAACAGCCGGGGGCCACGATGGAGGGGATCTCATCGCGCAACTGGACCAGCCAGCGGCCATCACGATGCAGCATCGCCAGGGCGACTTCTACGGCCATCGATCGGCCTCAGGCCGCCGCCGACCGGCGCTGCTGCAGGGCGTAGAGCGCAGCCCCGCCAGCTGCCAGTACCAGCCCACCACTGATGGCGAGAAACACCAGCGTCTGCAGCAGTAACAGCACTATCCCAATGGCCGAACCCGCCACGATCTGCACCCTGGCCTTGATCAGCAAGGTGAGCAGCAGCAGCACGGTGGCTTTGAGGGCCAGCACCTTGGCTGGGCTGAACGGGCAGAAGGGATTGAGAAGCACGGGGCGATCTCGATTACCCCCATGCTGACGGGCTGAACCGGCAGCGGTGATTGGCGTCAGGCCCGTCGCGGTTGTGGCGGGCTCCACTGCGGTGGGCAGGCCCGCCAACCCAGTTGCCGTTTCTGGTTCCAGAGCTTGATCGCCTGCTCTCGCGTCAGCTCCTTGCGCCGTTTCAGCAAGGGCACCGGCTGGCCAGGGATCACCTCCCCCAGCGTCACTTCCAACGCCTGGCTCCAGCGGTCATACCGGAGCGGCTGGAAGTGCAGCACCTGGCGGCCGTCGCTGATCCAGCCCTCACGCGGCGAGAGCGGAGGGCGCTGCTCCTGGTCAGCAACGTGCATCGTCCTCGGTTTTGCTCAGGCCACCTCGGGAGCCCAGCCCTGTTGCCGTGTCATGTCATCGGTCCAGCCCTGGCAGCGGCTGGTGAGGTGCTCGCCGTGGGTGATCAGGCCCTGGTGCAGCTGGCAGGTGAGCACCGGGATGCAGTTCACCCCGGCGTGGTGGCGGAACCAATGGCAAGTCATGCAGACCTTGCGGCTGCGGGTCTTGAGCAGGGTGACTTCATCGAGATAGGGCCAGTCCTCGATCTCCTCCTTGCGGGAAGGCTGCAAACGGGGGAGCGGGACCGGCTCCATGACATCCATGACAGGCGTATACCTGTACTAGCAGGGGATGCGCTTGGGCGCCAGGGCCTTAAGAGCACTCCTTGTGGCACTGGGCGACAAGGTCGAGGATCTCAGCTCCTTGCGAGGCTTGAGATGCAGTAATGAACTTAGACAGGGTTTGCCTTCATAGATAAGAAATAGGTCTTGGAATGTGGCAAAGTGCTTCGAATGTCAAATCCAAGATCCCACCGCTCCCTGGCATGTGCCTAGAACGGTCGTGCAGTTTTTTCAATCTGCCATGCCAGCGCCAGTCGAGGAATACTTGATGACATCAGATGGAATAACCGTCTACTGGTCAATTGACCCAACACCTAAAAATCAAGAGGGATCTGTGCATGCAATATTTTACAAACTCTCATTAAGCATTAGGAAGCCGGAGTCGACCACCTGGGACCAAGAGAGTGACTATGATGTTCCTATTGAGGAGGTGACGACTGTAAACGCAGGCAACGAGCTGCAAGTAGACAAAGACAAGGTTCATCAATATCTTTTTAAAGCAGAATTCGAGGACGAATCTGCGCGGCACTGGCAGATGGATTTATTTGGGCCAAGACCAGGCCGATAAAATCCGAATCAGGCATTGATGCCCCTCTCTTTGCGCCCACTCCGGCCTGCCCGTATCCAAGCCGGAGTGGCACGAATCGAGTCATCAACCAAGCGCTCGTGAGGAGCCTGTGTCGTGTTGTTCAGCTGAGCGCACCTCTGGGTGCTGTACAAGGAACGCCTCAATCCAGTCGTGGTGACGCTTCTGCAGGATGCGATCGGCGATCGTCGTCGCCTCCTCAGGGATGGAGAA
>JAIXOF010000132.1 GCA_027486935.1 Cyanobium sp. C1_MAG_00004
CCTGGGCTGTCACCGAGGCCAAAGGTCTATTTGGCAAGGAGGGTGTGGCAGCCAAACTGCAATGGTTTGACGGCTACCTCGATAGCATCAATGCGCTGAATGCTGGGCAGCTTGATTGCAACAGCCAGACCCTCAATGACACCATCAGTTCAATCGCTGGTGGTGCTGATCTTCAGGTGGTTCTGCAGAACGACTATTCGACAGGCAACGACCAGATCATCGCATCCGAAGGGATTGCTGGTGTCGCCGGACTCAAGGGCAAGAAAGTCGCCGCCGAGGAAGGTACGGTCGATCATTACCTGCTTCTCAAGGTGCTCAAGGATGCCGGACTCAAAGGTTCTGACATCACCTTTGTGCCGTTAGAAACGGGGGCTGCTGCTGCCGCTTTTGCCGCCGGTAAGGTTGATGCTGCCGGGGTTTATGCACCTTTCACCACCCAGGCCCTCAAGCGTCCCGGTAGCAAGGCGCTGACCACCTCCAAAGAGCATCCTGGTGCGATCAGTGATCTGTTGGTCTGCCGCACAGATTTCATCAAAAAGAATCCCCAGGCCATTCAGCAGGTGATTGATGCCTGGTTTGCCACCCTCAAGCTGATCAAGGACGACCCCGCGAAGACGCTGCCGATTCTGGTGCAACGTTCTGGTGTTAGTGAGGCCGAATTCAAGGCCTACGACGCTGGTACCACGATCCAGACCTTGGCCGAGAACCGCCAAAACTTTAAGCCTGGTTCGACCATGACCTCATTGCCCTATGCGGCAGAGCAGATCAGTGCCTTTTTGGTAGAGGTCGGTCTGGCCAAGACCAAGCCTGACATCAGCAATCTGCTGAATGCCAGCTTCGTCAACAACGTCAAGGAGTGATCCCGTGCAGTTGGCCCCAGCTCGGCTGCATCGCTCTTTGCGTCACCCCTGGACCCTCGGGGTCCTTGGGGTGGCCGTGGTGGTCCTGCTCTGGTTCTTAATCAGCAACAGCGGTGTCGTCGACAAACTCTTTTTGCCCTCACCGCAGGCCGTCTGGGCGGCAGGTCAAAACCAGTGGTCTAGTGGCCTTCTGCTTAAGGATGCGATTGCCAGCATTCAGCGGGTGTTCATCGGCTTTGCTATGTCGGCCGGCCTAGCCCTGCCCATCGGCATTGTCATGGGCACCAACGTGATCATCTGCCGGTTGCTGGAGCCGTTGATGGCCTTGATTCGCTACATGCCGGCGCCGGCCTTCATTCCGCTGCTGATCATTTATTTCGGTCTTGAGGAATTGCCGAAGGTGCTGCTGATTTTCATCGGCACCTTTTTCTTCAATACCTTGATGATCATGGATGCCGTCAAGTTCGTGCCCCATGAACTGGTCGAGACCGCCCGAACTCTCGGGGGTCGCGGTCTGCCAATCCTGACCCGGGTGGTGGCTCCCTACATCGCCCCCCAGGTGCTCGACACCTATCGCATCAACATGGCATCGGCCTGGAACCTGGTCATCGTCGCCGAGCTGGTCGCAGCCAGTGAGGGCCTGGGGAAGCGCATCAGCCTGTCCCAGCGCTTTTTGCGCACCGATGAGATTTTTGTCGGTCTGATCGTGATCGGACTGATCGGCCTGGCGATTGATCTGGGCTTCCGTTTTCTGATGCGTCGCGCCTGTTCCTGGGCTAACTGAACGCCATGCCAATTCAACTTCAGGTCTCCAACGTCTGCAAATCCTTTGGCCATGGCCCCCAGGCCAAACTGGTGCTCGATCAAGTTAGTTTTGATCTGCAAGGTGGTCAGTTCCTCGCTTTGGTGGGGAGCTCTGGCTCCGGCAAGTCGACGGTGATGCGGTTGATTGCCGGTCTGGACCGGCCCAGCAGCGGCACCATCACCCTTGATGGACAGGCCGTGCGCGGTCCAGGTTTTGACCGTGGCATGGTCTTTCAGAAATACAGCCTCTACCCCTGGTTGACGGCTGCGCAGAACGTGGCCTTTGGCATGGAGCTGCAGCAGCGTTCCCGCCAGGACATCCGCGAACGCACGGCCTATTTTCTCGAGGTTGTCGGTCTGGCAGATGCAGGACGGTTGTTCCCCCGAGAGCTCTCGGGTGGCATGCAGCAGCGCATCGCCATTGCCCGTGCCTTGGCTGCCGAGCCCAAGGTGTTGTTACTCGACGAGCCCTTTGGCGCGCTCGACATCCAGATTCGCGAGTCGATGCAGGAGTTCCTTCATGGTCTGTGGCGCCAGACAGGACTGACCGCCCTTCTGATTACCCACGACCTCGAAGAGGCCTTGCTGCTGGCAGGCCAGGTGCACATCATGGCCCCCTCGCCCGGGCGGATCGTGCGCAGTGTCACGGTCGAACTGGATCGACGGGACATGGCCCAGCTGCGTCTCTCACCTCTGTTTCTGGAACTGCGTGAGAACCTGGCGCAGTCGCTGCGCAGCCTTGAGCCCGCCGGCCGTCGTTGAGCGATCGGATGAACAGCACGTTCTTGCCGGCCTGGTTGTACACCGAGCCCGCCATTGCCCAACGGGAGCGCCAGCGGTACGACCCACGGCTCTGGCATCCCCTCACCGCCACCACCGCCCTTGTCGACGGGCAAGCCCAGGCCTTTGAACTGTTGGGCGCCCCGTTGGTGTTGACCCGGTTCCAGGGGACACTCCGCTGTTTTCTCAACCGCTGTCCCCACCGCGGCGTGGTCCTGCAACCACCGTCTGCACAGGCCACGACGTGCCGGCGACTGGTCTGCCCCTACCACGGTTGGACCTACGACCTTCAGGGGCAATTACTGGCCGCTGCCCGCGAAAGCGATTTTGTCGAGCCGTTCCAACGGTCCGACTGGCCGCTGATTGCGTTGCCGTGCCGCGAACTGGGCGGCTTGATCTGGGTCGCGATCGGGCCCGATCCGCTGCCGTTGGAGCAGCAGCTCGATCTGGTGCTCCAGGAGGCCAATGCTCTGTTTAACCGTCCCCGCGATCTGCTGTTGCGCCAGGGCCACACCCTCAACTGCAACTGGAAGATCGCCCATGACAACACCCTGGATGATTACCACGTCGCCATTGCCCATCCGACGACCTTGCACCGGGAGCAAGGTCCGGTCCGCCTGTATCGCCATGCCCTGAGCGACCACGGCAGTCTGCTGGCCACCCCCTATGGCGAGGCCGGGGAGTTTTTGACCTTTGGTCTGGCGCCCTGGACCCATCTTTTGCTGTGGCCCGATGGTCGCCTGGCCTTAATCCAGTTCCCGCCCCTCGATCTGGATCACTGCCGCATGGAGGTGTGGCTGTTGGGCGATTCGGCCCTGCAGCCCGCTGCCCAGGCCTGGATGGACGAGATCCAGACCTTTTTGGCCGAAGACCGTCGTCTGGTCGAAGCCGCCCAGGTGGGCTATGCCAGCGCACTTGTGCCGGGGCCACCCCATCGCCTGGAACAGCGCATCCTGCAGCAGCAGACCTTCTACGCCCAGCTGATGGACCTTGAAGCAATGCCCGAGGGCTGAGACGTCAGTTCTCGAGAGCTCCCTGGCGAAGCCACTGGGCCATCGCGCTGTTGATGGTCTCCAGATCTGCGACCGGCATGCCGGTAAACGGCAGGGACGGCAGATAGCCATCGGGGCCGAATTCGGGGGTCATTGTGGTCACACCATGGCCCCGGGCCCGCTGCCGCTCCACAAACAGCTGCCAGCACCGGCGATGGGCCTCGAGGGCGCAAGCCCATTCAGGGGCAAACGGATGACCCACGGATGGGCCCTGGGGATGCCCCACCCGCGCGTGGATGTGATCGACCCGATCGGCGATCGCTGCAATCGGCACCAGGTCGGGCGTCATCAACCGCTCGCTGACGGCACACCAGTGGCTGATGTCGGCCGTCAGCCGCAGATCGGGGTGCTTTGCCACCAGCTTGGCAATGCCCCAGGGGTTGAACAGGCTGCGGCTGCGGTGGGTCTCCAGGCTGACCGCAATCTCGCAGTCGCCGATGCGCTCAATCACCGCGTTCAGAAAGCGATCCTGCACGTCGTCATCCCAGCTGTCGCTGCCGGTGATGACGCTGATCCGGGTCGGCTGCAGGGCCTCGGCCTGGCTGAGCTGCCGGTCCAGTTCAGCGAGATGCTGCTGCCATGAGCAGGCCAGATCCGGCACGTAATCGCCGCCGGTCACCAGCTCAACGATCAGCTCCAGACCGTCGTGAGTCAGTTGCTCCCGGACAGCCTGGGGCGTCCCAGAAGCCAGGGCCGGGTGGTGCAGATTGCACTCGAGACCATCAAATCCGAGCGTTTTGGCCCTGGCAACGGCCTGCTCGAGGGTGCCTGAGAAACCCCACAGGCTCTGAAACAGCAACAAGGGTTCAGCCGGGTTGGGGGTTGGTGAACAGTTCGGGCTGAATGCCCAGGTACACCGCCTCCTTGAACAGGGCCTGCTTGGCCTGGGCGTCGTCATCGCGCACGGCGTTGGCGTAACGCTGACGCAACGAGGCGATTAACGCCTCACGTTGGGGTTCACTGCTCACCATGACCGACCACCTGTGGTAACCGATTTTAGGCGGCAAACCCCTGCTCACGCCTGTCTTTTGCTCGACTGGGCACCATGCAGTCCAAAACCCTCGCGAACGGTCACATTCCCTACCGATGTCCTGCAGATCGTCTGTTGGGATGTGCCCATGACGACTGCACCCTCAGCTCCCATTCCGCGTCAGCAACTGGCGCAGCTCAACACCCTTCGCGATGGCCCTGGCTGGCTGCGGCTGATGTCGCAGCTGGGCCTCATTGTTGGCGCTGGCGTGATCTGGCGGTTCGAGACCTTGCCCCTGCCGCTGCGTCTGGTGGGGTTGTGGGTCAGCGGCATTGGCCTGGCCACTTGCTTTGCTGGTTTACACGAGTGCTGTCACCGCACCGCCTTTCGCAGCAAGCCGCTCAATGACGCGGCGGCCTGGCTGATGGGTCTGTTGAGCTTTTACAACGCGACGTTTTATCGCCGCTATCACCAATGGCACCACCGTTACACCCACCAACCCGGGCTCGACCCTGAACTGGAGGATCCGGTGCCCACGTCCCTCGTTGCCTATCTGCTCGAGATCAGCGGCTGGAACTGGTGGACCGGCAAGTTGCGTGGCTATGGGCGCCTGTTGTGCGGCGACCTCTCGACCTATCCCTACCTGAACGCGGACGTCCGTCCTCAGGTGCGCCGCTCCGTGCGCCTTCAGTTCCTGGTTTACGTCTTGCTGGCTGCGGTCTCGTTGCTGGACGGCAACGGGCTTCTGTTCTGGAACTGGCTGCTCCCCTTAGCCGTTGGGCAACCGTTTCTGCGGCTGCTGTTGTTGGCAGAACACACCGGTTGTGCCTACAGCTCCGATGGTCTGGCCAACACCCGTACCACCCTCACGATCGCGCCGGTGCGCTGGCTGATGTGGAACATGCCCTTCCACGCTGAACACCACCTGTACCCTTCGATGCCGTTTCATGCCTTGCCGGCAGCCCACCGCTGGATCGGACCCAGGTTGCAGCATCTCGATAGTGGTTACCTCGCAGTGCACGCCCAACTTTTGCCTCGTCTCGCCGAGCTCGGTCAGCCGGCATGAGCACGAGCCCCTTGGATCCCGCGGTTGATCGCGTTTTTGAACTGGGTAATGTCACCCTGGCCTGCGGCAAGACGATCCCCCAGGGGCGCATCGTCTACAGGCAATTCGGCACCCTCAATGCCGATGGCTCCAACCTGATCCTGATGCCGACGTCCTATGGCGCACGGCCAGCCGATCTTGCCTGGACGGTGGGGCCTGTGCTCGATCCTGAGCGGTGGTGCATCGTCATCGCCGGTCAGTTTGGCAATGGTCTTTCGAGCAGCCCCAGCCATGGGGCCATGGGCCTGGCCGAACAGGGTTGGGTGGTCCACCACAGCGACAA
>JAIXOF010000115.1 GCA_027486935.1 Cyanobium sp. C1_MAG_00004
CTGTCCGGGTGCACGTAGTCCGCATCTTCACAGACAATTCTATTTCGCCGAGCCTCTCTCCGAGACAGCGCCCAGATCGTTACGCCTTTCGTGCGGGTCGGAACTTACCCGACAAGGAATTTCGCTACCTTAGGACCGTTATAGTTACGGCCGCCGTTCACCGGGGCTTCAGTCGCCAGCTTCGCTTGCGCTGACCAGCTTCCTTAACCTTCCGGCACTGGGCAGGCGTCAGCCCCCATACATCGTCTTGCGACTTAGCGGAGACCTGTGTTTTTGGTAAACAGTCGCCTGGGCCTCTTCACTGCGACCACCTTGCGGTGGCACCCCTTCTCCCGAAGTTACGGGGCCATTTTGCCGAGTTCCTTAGAGAGAGTTACCTCGCGCCCCTCGGTATTCTCTACCACCCCACCTGTGTCGGTTTCGGGTACAGGCAGCCATGCCTTAACGGGTATAGGGCTTTTCTTGGAAGCTTGACGTCACCCACTTCGCTTCCGTAGAAGCTCGCACTCACGCCTCAGCTCAAGCTGTTTTCTCCAGCTCTCAACGCCTCGAACGCTTGGACCAGTAACCAACATCTGGCTGGGCTAGCCTTCTCCGTCCCCCTTCCCAAAACATGACCGGTACAGGAATGTTGACCTGTTGTCCATCGACTACGCCTTTCGGCCTCGCCTTAGGTCCTGACTAACCCTCCGCGGACGAGCCTGCCGGAGGAACCCTTAGGGTTTCGGGGCATGGGATTCTCACCCATGTTTTCGCTACTCAAGCCGACATTCTCACTTCCATGCAGTCCACGCCCGCTTACGCTAACGCTTCGCCCCACATGGAACGCTCCCCTACCATTTAACAAGTTAAATCCGCAGCTTCGGTACAACGCTTAGCCCCGTTCATTTTCGGCGCAGGATCGCTCGACCAGTGAGCTATTACGCACTCCTTTGAGGATGGCTGCTTCTAGGCAAACCTCCTGGTTGTCTGGGCAATCCCACCTCCTTTATCACTTAGCGTTGATTTGGGGACCTTAGCTGGCGGTCTGGGCTGTTTCCCTTTCGACCATGGAGCTTATCCCCCACAGTCTGACTGCCTAGTTACACACAGGGTATTCAGAGTTCGTCTCGATTTGGTACCGCTCTCGCAGCCCGCACCGAAACGGTGGCTTTACCCCCCTGCTGGAGCACTAGACGCTACGCCTCAACGTATTTCGGGGAGAACCAGCTAGCTCCGGGTTCGATTGGCATTTCACCCCTAACCACAGCTCATCCGCTGATTTTTCAACATCAGTCGGTTCGGACCTCCACTTGGTATCACCCAAGCTTCATCCTGGCCATGGTTAGATCACCCGGGTTCGGGTCTATAAACACTGACTTTCGCCCTATTCAGACTCGCTTTCGCTATGGCTCCACCATTCCCGGTTTAACCTGCCAGTGCCTATAAGTCGCCGGCTCATTCTTCAACAGGCACGCGGTCACCCGATCAGTCGGGCTCCCACTGCTTGTAAGCTCACGGTTTCATGTTCTATTTCACTCCCCTCCCGGGGTTCTTTTCACCTTTCCCTCGCGGTACTGTTGCGCTATCGGTCACACAGGAGTACTTAGCCTTACGAGGTGGTCCTCGCGGATTCACACGGAATTTCACGTGCTCCGTGCTACTCGGGATACAGCTAGCTCAGTTCAGTTTTCGAATACGGGGCTTTCACCCTCTCTGGCGCGCCTTTCAAGCGCTTCTCCTAACATCCCTGATACACATTGCTGTCCCACAACCCCGATGGACGAATCCATCGGTTTAGGCTCTTCCCCGTTCGCTCGCCGCTACTTAGGGAGTCGTTTTTACTTTCCTTTCCTCCAGCTACTAAGATGTTTCAGTTCGCTGGGTTGGCTCGCACCGCCCTATGGATTCAGGCGGCCGTTCTAGGGGTTGCCCCATTCGGAAATTCCCGGATCAAAGCGTGTTTCCAGCTCCCCGAGACTTATCGCAGGTAACCACGTCCTTCATCGCCTCTGTGTGCCAAGGTATCCACCGTGAGCCCTTTGTAGCTTGACCATATTTACCAGCAGTCCGTTTAGGCTGTTGAGGCCTATTCCACAACCTTCTTGACGATCTTCAACAAGCCGTAACCCGTTGACTATCCTCAAGAAGTGTCGTGTCTGACTCACCTCCTCTCGGCGAGGGGTAAGACGGATGCTGGTCTCGGCTCTCTATTCATAGAACTCCTCATCCTTCACTCAAAAGACCAGCAAAACTGTTTCCAGCTTTACTAAATCCCTAAAGCTCCAGAATCAGACATCCATGAGATGCTTTCTTTCCAGACTTCACCTATGCAGTTGTCAAGGTTCTTTGGCTGAATTCGGCTCGTCAGAGCATCACCTCGGCTTTCGCCTCAGCATCCACTCGACAGCACTGAATTCAGCATCCACCCAACCCATACCCTGGGAATGGCTGGAGGCTGAACTCTCAGCTTTCACCTGTTCATCTAAAGTCACCACAACAGTCAAGCTCCTTTCTGAACTTGTCCTGTCTGAGGAAGCTACGTTGATATGGAGGTTAGCGGACTCGAACCGCTGACATCCTGCTTGCAAAGCAGGCGCTCTACCAACTGAGCTAAACCCCCAAACACGAATGGGCCATCCTGGACTTGAACCAGGGACCTCACCCTTATCAGGGGTGCGCTCTAACCACCTGAGCTAATGGCCCAGGAGCTCTTCCCTCTCGGGGTGACCTAGACAACGTTTAGGAACTGATGAATGCTCGTCAAACAATTCAGTCATCAACCTTTCAGCTGATTCCTGCCCTTTGACTCACAATCCTGAGGTACCGATCGACCATCGAGATGACAGGACACCGGCTTGATCACAATTTGGATCAAACATCAGTGTCATTGTTTGTCTCCCTGTTAGGAGGTGATCCAGCCGCACCTTCCGGTACGGCTACCTTGTTACGACTTCACCCCAGTCATCAGCCCCACCTTCGGCGTCCTCCTCCACAAGGGTTGGAGTAACGACTTCGGGCGTGGCCAACTTCCATGGTGTGACGGGCGGTGTGTACAAGGCCCGGGAACGTATTCACCGCAGTATGCTGACCTGCGATTACTAGCGATTCCTCCTTCACGTAGGCGAGTTGCAGCCTACGATCTGAACTGAGCCACGGTTTATGGGATTTGCTAGCTCTCGCGAGTTTGCTGCCCTTTGTCCGTAGCATTGTAGTACGTGTGTAGCCCAGGATGTAAGGGGCATGATGACTTGACGTCATCCACACCTTCCTCCGGTTTATCACCGGCGGTCTCTCTAGAGTGCCCAACTAAATGCTGGCAACTAAAGACGTGGGTTGCGCTCGTTGCGGGACTTAACCCAACATCTCACGACACGAGCTGACGACAGCCATGCACCACCTGTCACTGCGCTCCCGAAGGCACTCCCTCGTTTCCAAGGGATTCGCAGGATGTCAAACCCTGGTAAGGTTCTTCGCGTTGCATCGAATTAAACCACATACTCCACCGCTTGTGCGGGCCCCCGTCAATTCCTTTGAGTTTCACACTTGCGTGCGTACTCCCCAGGCGGAACACTTAACGCGTTGGCTACGACACCGAGGGGGTCGATTCCCCCGACACCTAGTGTTCATCGTTTACGGCCAGGACTACAGGGGTATCTAATCCCTTTCGCTCCCCTGGCTTTCGTCCATGAGCGTCAGTTATGGCCCAGCAGAGCGCCTTCGCCACTGGTGTTCTTCCCGATATCTACGCATTTCACCGCTACACCGGGAATTCCCTCTGCCCCTACCACACTCTAGCCTCGCAGTTTCCATCGCTGAAATGGAGTTAAGCTCCACGCTTTAACGACAGACTTACGAGGCCGCCTGCGGACGCTTTACGCCCAATAATTCCGGATAACGCTTGCCACTCCCGTATTACCGCGGCTGCTGGCACGGAATTAGCCGTGGCTTATTCCTCAAGTACCGTCAGATCTTCTTCCTTGAGAAAAGAGGTTTACAGCCCAGAGGCCTTCATCCCTCACGCGGCGTTGCTCCGTCAGGCTTTCGCCCATTGCGGAAAATTCCCCACTGCTGCCTCCCGTAGGAGTCTGGGCCGTGTCTCAGTCCCAGTGTGGCTGATCATCCTCTCAGACCAGCTACTGATCGAAGCCTTGGTAGGCTCTTACCCCACCAACTAGCTAATCAGACGCGAGCTCATCCTCAGGCGAAATTCATTTCACCTCTCGGCATATGGGGTATTAGCGGCCGTTTCCAGCCGTTATCCCCCTCCTGAGGGCAGATTCTCACGCGTTACTCACCCGTCCGCCACTAACCCGAAGGTTCGTTCGACTTGCATGTGTTAAGCACGCCGCCAGCGTTCATCCTGAGCCAGGATCAAACTCTCCGTTGTAGTCCAAACCCTCTTGGTTGCATCTCCACTCACAATCACCGCTCTCACGGCTCTCACTCGCTTCAACACTCAGGCTTTCACCTGCCTCAGCTTGGCTTGCTCGTCACCCGCGATCCGTAAACCGCAGTTGGAGCCTCCTTCTTCCGAAGGGTTCAAAGAGTGCTTTCAGAAATCTCTTCCTTCCAGTCTCTCCCGAATCTCAGATCCGGTCGCACCACCCAAAAAACCAGGCATTCAGCAACGCAGCCCCTCGTGAAAAAGGTCACGTCACCACCCAGTCCCTCAAGCAGCACTTGCAGCTTTCGCCGCTACTTTCTTGACGGGACCTCACACCTTCACTGCTCTTACGCGTTCCTCATCCCACGATGCCTTCAGCTTTCGCTTAGACTTCGCCGAACTTGAAACGCCAGTGAAAGCGTCAGTTCCTAAACGTTTCAGTTGTCCAGGTGCTTCCGCCAGATCTCCCCAGTAAGTTCCCTCACTGGTTCTCCCCTCTCGGGGCTCTCGCGGCATCGCCTCGCGGCGACCTCTGAAACTTACAACACCGTCGGCTCTCGCCTTTCAGTTCGTAAGCCCTGCCAGCTCCCGCCGGCAGTCCAAAATCGTATCACAGGA
>JAIXOF010000207.1 GCA_027486935.1 Cyanobium sp. C1_MAG_00004
CTCAGCATGGGTGATGGAAACGATTCCATTACTTTCAACAACGGAGCCGCTGGCACCATCAATGCAGATGCTGGCGACGACACCGTCAACCTTAACAGCACATCAGCAACCACAACCATCATTGGTGGCTCTGGTGCTGACAACCTCTTTGCTCAAGCTGGCAACATCAATAGCACACTCAATATCAACGCTGCGAATGCAGGCACCCTTGATGCCTCTTCCTTCTCTAGCTTCGAAACCATCAACATGGGTGATGGCGTAGATACCGCCACCATCACAGCTAACGCAGGCACACTCAGCATGGGTGATGGAAACGATTCCATTACTCTTAACAACGGAGCCGCTGGCACCATCAATGCAGATGCTGGCAACGATTCAGCCACCATCACGGGCACGGCCGCTGGCACACTCAACATGGATGACGGCAACGATAACGTCAATCTTTCTAGTGGAGCCGAATTCAATGGGCCTATCGCATTGGGTGCAGGTGACAATCGGTTGATTCTGGGAGACAACGCAGTAATCACTGGAAACGTAACAGCATTGGGCGGGAATGACTACGTAGAAATAAATTCGGGGGAAATTAAAGGAACTATCGATCTTGGAGAAGGCGACAACACCCTTAAAGCAGTGGGTGCCAAGACCGAAAATGTCGCTATCAGTGGCGGTAACGGCTCTGATACGATGATTTTCGAAGGGCAAAGTGCGCTGACAGGCTCTATAGATGCAGGCGGCGGCAATGATGTGATCAGCCTGGGCACCGAATCCCTTCCCATTGGTGCCAATGTCCAACTAGCTTCTGCAATTGCAACTCTCAAGACTACACTGCAAGATACAGCCAGCAATGGAACATTTGCGACTGCGGCATCGTCGGTATTGAACCAAGGGTCGAGTTCAAATCTTGGTGCTATTCAGGACATGGCAACCAAGCTAGGCGCTAACGACTTCAGCGATCTGCCTACTATCAGCCTTGTTTCCGGTAAAGACATGGGTGGCGCCCTTGGTGCCTATGTTGCATCTGCAGATACCATTGTCGTCAATGAGGAATGGCTTGCCACCGCAAGTGCAAATGATGTCAAAGCTGTTCTTGTCGAGGAATTCGGCCACTTTCTCGACACTAGGGTCAATGGAGCCAATGACACACCAAACGATGAAGGTCAGGCATTCAGCAGGCAACTCCTTGGCTTCACCACAAGTGGTGATTATCCCACCGACACGAACGGAAACGTGTCTGTTGTTCTCCCAGATGGAACCCAAGTCAATGGTGAAGCAAACCGTTCCACCCCAGTAGCATCAATTAATCCATCCAACCACTTCAGCATTGATGGTGAAGGTGGCTTCGACACCATTAATTTGCCGGGTTTTGATTTAAATCAGGCAGTAGATTTTGCACGAACCGGCGGCTTTGGGGAATTCGTTAACTACACAGCCAGGCCAGAGGGAGAAATCCTGGATTCCGCCTACCTCAACATGTCAATTAAGAATGTTGAGGAAGTGTCCTGGGACCAAACCAGCCAAGAAACAGCCGCTGTCTCCGATGTCAGCCTGATGGGGGTGCAAGACACCACGGTGAGCTCCGGGGCTGACCTTGCAACGGTCTACGGCGTCGTTGCCAACAGCGCCGCCAATTCCATCAGCGTGGGCGATGGCGTGTCGTCGTACAGCGCCGGTCTCTCCCTTGGCGTCGATGACAGCGGCTTCACCGCCGGTGATGCCCTCAGCATGACAATCACCTTTGGTGGCAAAAGCACCGCCGATGCCCAATCGGTGGCTGACGATGCCAACGCGGTGGCCGTGGGTTACGGTGTGGGCCTCGACAACACCGACCTCACCGCTGGCAGCAGCCTTGACCTGGTGATCAAGGATGCCTCCCAGGTGGGAGCTGATGCCTTCACCACCACCGGCAATGTCTTCTCTGTAGCCAGCAACGATGGCATTGGTGCCACCGACCTGCTCGCCATCGGTGATTCAGCCGTGGACGCCGTGTTCACCCTCAACCTCACCAACACCGCTTCTGCCATCACCACCAATGGCACGGCAGAAGCCGTGGGCTGGATGGCTACCACCGGCCTCGATGACAGCGCCTTCACCAGTGGTGGCATCGGCCTGATCAACGTGACAGCCACTGGCCTCAATGGCGTCAATGCCGAATCGGTCACCAGGGAGGCTACCGCCGATGCTTTCTCCGCAATGGTCGGTGTCAACAACACCAGCTTCGACTTTGCCGACACCAGCAGCACCATCGCCTCCAGCCTCAACAACAACACCAGCGCGTCCAGCAGCTCGATTTTTGGCCGGGCTATGTCGGGTCTGACCTCCACCGTGTTCGGCCTGTTTGGCGCCAACAGTGGCGACAGTATCGCCAACGCCCAATCGGTGACCTCGATCATTTCCGACAACGGTTTTGCCGATGCGGCCTCGGTGGGGGGCATGGCCTCCGCGATCGCCAGCCAGAGCGCCACCGGCATTTCTGGCTTTGAGATCACCACCTCCGACAACCTGCTGCTTGACAGCAAAAACACCGTCCACTCCACGGCATCGAGTTCGGTTGTTGATGCGTAATGCACCAACGACCGTCTCGGTCAAACGCAGATTCATCGATATGTATAGACAGAAGTATACCGGGCTTGTAGAGGCTCTCCTTCCCAATGTTGTGCGGTAAGGATTACTATTGAGATCGCAATGGCCGCTCCTAGGCCGTGGCCGCCATGGACTTTTCCCTCAGCGCTGCCGCCCTCAGGCTCCAATCCAACCTCAGCCAGGCGGCGGCCAGCGGTGAGCTGGGCCGTGTGGCGGCAGAAGCCTTTGGCCTGTTGTCAGTGCCTGAGAGCTTCTGGGAGCTGCAGCAGGCCTGGGCAGCTGGCCAATTCCGTGATTTCCCCGCCATCACCCTGGTGCCCGGCTCTGCCATGGCAGGCGCCCGCGGTGCCTATGTGGCCGACACCGGCAGCATCCTGATCAACCAGAACTGGCTGAGCACCGCTGCAGAGCCTGAATTGCTGGCCGTGCTTGCCGAAGAGGTGGGCCACCATCTCGATGCCCGCTTCAACAGCGCTGACACCCCTGGCGATGAAGGTGAGCTGTTTAGCCGGCTGTTGCTCGGCCAGCGGCCCAGCGCCAGCGAGCGGGCACGGATCGCCAACGATAACGACGCCATCCAGGTCAGCTTGGCCAATGGCCGACTGGCCTGGGCCGAAGCCGCCGATGCCCTGGACCCTGTTGTGCGTCTCACCGGTTCGGCCCAGGCCGACCAACTGAGCGGTGGCAGCAACAACGATGCCCTGTTTGGCATGGCCGGTGCCGATGAACTGCTCGGCGCGGCCGGTAACGATTACCTCGATGGCGGTGATGGCACCGACCTGATGACAGGCGGTCTGGGCGATGACATCTACATCGTGGATAGCAGTGCCGATCTGGTGAGCGAATTCGCCAACGAAGGCAAGGACTCCATTCTTTCCAGCGTCTCGCTCACCCTGCCCGACCACGTCGAGAACCTGGATCTCCGCACCACAGCTGAAGCCACTGGCACCGGCAACAGCCTCGACAACGTGATCTATGGCGGCTTTGCCGCCAGCCACCTCATTGGCGGCGGCGGCCATGATTCGCTCTATGGGCGTGGCGTTAATGCGGATCACCTCGACGGTGGCCTGGGCAACGATTTTCTCGATGGCGGCCAAGGCATTGACCTGATGGCAGGTGGCGA
>JAIXOF010000134.1 GCA_027486935.1 Cyanobium sp. C1_MAG_00004
CAACGGTTGGTCACCGCCCTGAGCGAATGCGGCGCCACCCCAGCCGCTGCCGATGTGATCGCGATCAGAACCCGACGCCACCACCCCTCGATGCTGGGGTCTGTGGGCCATGGCCTGATCAATGGACTCTCAGCAGGGTTGAGCCTGCTGCTGGTGGGACTGGCCAGCCTGCTGATTCTGTTGGGCGGCCTGGGGTTGATGGTGCCCCTGGCCCCCGGCGGCGTTTTGCTGGTGCTGGCCTACGGGCTGGTGGAGCTGGCCCTGAGACTGCGACACCCCTTCGTCAACGGCTGACCAACGGCTGGATCAGGGGTGCGGTCACGTCACGCAGAGGCATGGCCTTGTGACCCCAGCCATCGGTTGGCAGCGCCCCCCCCGAGGCAAACCAGGCCAGGATCAGGGCATTGAGAGGCGAATCAGCGCTAGCCGCAGGGGCGCGCAGGTTGAAATGGTCTCCGCCTTCGACCAGCACCAGACGATTGCGGCCGATGCCGGTGTTGGCGGCCAGCTTGCGCATGGGGTCGATGGCTTCGGGACCGACGGGCACCACCCAGTCTCTGGTGCCGCTGACCAGCAGCACGGTGCCATGCATGGCACGGGCGGCACCGGGGGCAAACAGCAGCCGCATCGGAGGACTAACGGCCACAACCGACTGAACGCGCCGATCGGCCAGGCCAGCCTGGTCTGCAGCAGTCAGAAAACTGCACTGCAGCACCCAGCTCAGGTTGTGGGAGGAATCCTCGAGGTTGTTGCAGGTCTCCCGCAAACGCTCCGAGCTGGGTGTGACCCCGGCGAGCTGCAGCACGGTTGTGGCGCCCCAGGAATGGCCGACAGCCAGCACCCGTGAGGTGTCGACCCCTGGGGGCAGACCAAGGCGACCGTCGGCAGCGGCATCGATCAGGGCCGAGATGTCGCGGGGCCGCAGCTTCAGCTCGTCGGGCCCGGGTGGTGGCGTTTTGCCCGACAGCATGGCGTGTTGCTGGGCAGCATCACTGCCGGGGTGCTCAGGCAGCAGCACCGTGTAGCCATGGCTGGCCAAATGGTTGGCCCAGGCCTCGAAGCTGAGCGGACTGTCCCACAACCCGTGGGAGATCACTACCAGTTGGCCATTCGCCCCCGAGCTGGGCTCGATCACCACGACCGGCAAAGGAACGGTGCGATGGCTGACCGCCAGGGTCTGGGTGCGGCGGCGATAGGGCCGCGGGCCGGGAATGCTGAGCTGGTCATCCCTGGCGGGGGCTGTTGAGGCCAGCAGTGGCAGGGCCTCAGCCTGTTGACGCTGCAATCGCCTCAGGGCCGCAAGAAACCGACTCAGATCAACCGTCGCGGTCTTGCCCGGCACCGCCGCCAGCACATCGGCCAGGCTGAGTCGCCCTTGGTGGGCCGCGGTCTGCCGCAGCGCCTGCTCCAGTTCATCGCGGCCAACGGTCGGCGGCGCTGACAGCCCATCGACATCGCCAAAGGCTGCGATCAACAGCAAGGCCTGATCCACCAGGGAACTGCCCTGGGCCACCCGCGCCAGTGAGGCCAACTGCAGCGGCAGGGCACTGTCCATGAACGACGCCAACTCGCGGCCGATCGCACCGTTGGTGGCACGGTCCAGCTCGGCCAGGTCGCTGCTGCCGGCTGCCATGGCGCGGGGGTCACGCAGGTCGGAGACCTTCAGGCTGAAGGTCTCCTGCATCATGGGCAACTTGATGCGGATGGTTTCGAGCGCCCGGGCCGGTTCAACCGCCAGCGCGGCCAGCAGCAGGGCTGCCAACAGGCGTGGGACTCGCCGCAGTTGCATGGGGAAACTTGGCCGGGCAGGCGCATTCTGACTTTGCTTGGGACGGTGCCGGTCCAGGCGAGCGGATGTCAGACGCCTGCCGCAGGTCCAGAACGCCTTCGACGCTGCGATGATGGACCCTGTCACGCCAGTTTGATCAATGGCATCGTCTGCAGCCGCTGCAGCAGCCGCCACTGACCTGACCTGGAGCGTGGCCAGTGATCTTCCCGGTCGCCTCAGAATTCGAAGCGAGCAACTGGTGGCTTCGCCGCTGTTGCGCCACCACTGCACCCTGGTGCTGACGAGCTGCCACTGGCTTCTGCAGTTCAGGATCAACCCGCTGGCCGGAAGTCTCTGCGTCGCCTACCCCAAGCACCGACGACGGGAACTGCAGCCTTTGCTCGAGCAGGCTCTGACCCTGGCCATCGCCGACGGTGACCTGACAGCGCTGCCACCGGCTCCGTACGCAGGGCCACGGGTCAAACGGACGCTGGCCCATGGGGCGGCCTGCCTGGCCCTGATCAGCCTCGAAAGCGCGTTGGCCGTGCCAACGCTGGTGATGGTGGGCCTGAGCTCAATCCTGCTGTTGCCACTGGCCCGTGAAGTCCTGCAGCAACTGCAGCGTCGACGCCTGACCGTCCAGAGTCTGGAACTGGGTTTTTCAGGCGTGTTGGTCAGCCAGGGCCTGACCGCTGAAGCTCTGCTCGATCTGGCCTTCGGGGATGCGGTTGAAATCGCCCAGAGCGCCGTCGAGCGTGACGCGCTTGATCTGGATGCTGACCACCTGTTGCAACGCCTGGGTGAGCGGGTCAGCCTCAATGCGATCGACACCGACGGGTCACCCAGGCCTTGGCTGCTCAAGGATGTGGCCGTGGGCATCGCCATCCGAATCGACCGGCGCGAACACTGCCTACTGTCAGCGCGTCTGTTGAATGGCGAACTGATCGTCGTCAACCGTCTGGTCGATGGCGACTGGCGTCCCCAGCGTCTGCTGCAGGGTGACCTGCTCGAGCCTGGAGCCCTGGTCATCAGCGGTGTGGCCGAAGCGCGGATCGAACACTGCATCCACACCGATCCTGCCTACAGATTGCTCAGGGAGCACTCGGCCAGGGCGCAGCACGAGCCCAAGGGGGCCGAACGTTGGCTGAAGCGGTACAAACAGGTGATGCCACCGCTGTTGCTGGGCCTGGGGGGGGCTTTGATTTCGATCGGCTCGACTGAAGCCGCCCTGGCTTCGTTTCAGTTCAACCCTCTCAGTGACTGGGAGGAGCAGAAACTGGCCTCACAACTGACAACGATTGCCGATCTGAATCTGCACAAGCTGCGCATTCGCAAGCCTGCTGCGATCGAGGAGATCGGCAAGATCCGCCATCTGATCATCAGCCGCAGCTGCCTGGACCGCATCGGCGGCATCCAGGTGCGGGAGCAGATCGCCAACCCGACCACCACTCCACCCGGTTCGCTCGTGCAACTGCTGGCGGGGATCCAACACTGGATCTGCGGCAACGATGGCGCTGCACTCTGGTCACAGCAACTGCAGAAGGTTGCTGACCCTGTCGCTGTCCAACACGTTGAGATCAGACACCTGAGCGAAGGATGGACGATCACCGCCCAAGACGGCCGCTGCTGGCAGCTGCGCCAACAGGCCATGGTCCCCGGCGAACGCTGCCACACCCATCTGAACCCGCTGGAAATCTGGAAGGACGACGTTCGACTGGGAACGGTGGAGCTGCTGAGCGAACCGGACCAGCATTGGCAGGACACCTGCCAGAGCCTGCAGGACCTGGGCGTCGAAATCCATCTGATCGCGGGCGAAGAGGTGGAACGGCTCGATGAGATGGCCGTTGCCCTTGGCATCGACGCGCAGCACCGCTACGGATCCTGCAGCGCTCTTGATCGACTTGAACTGGTCCGCAGCTTTCAGCAACGTGGCGAAGCGGTGGGCTACGTCGGCTATGTGCTGCATGATCTGCCAGCCCTGGCCCAGGCAGACGTTTCGATCGGCCTCGATGTCGATGACGACAGCCGCTACCTGGCCAACCTCTGCGACCTGTCGCTGGGTGCCGATGCCCTCTGGCTGCCGCGCTTGATCCTGATCAGCCGCCGCATGGAGCGGGTGTGTAACCAGAATTTCACTCTGTTGGGAGGCAGCCAACTGATCGCATCGCTGGCCACCGCTGCTGGCCTAATTGCACCTCTGCAAACGGTGCTGTTGAGCGATATTCCACTGCTGATGGCCGAGCTCAACAACCTGTTGGCCCTGCGGGCTCCTAGGCAGCTGGTTGCTCCTGGGCCTGGGCATTCAACAAGCCGCGGTGCAGCGGTGGCAAAATGAGGCTCTTGATCAGCATGCTGAGCACCACGGTGAAACAAACCACATCGACAATGAAGGTTTCAGAGACGGGGTGGATCACACGCTGAAAGGGGATACCACTTGCCTCAATTAAATCTGGGATAGTGATCGCCAGTGCCATCGAAATCGCACCCTTGGGCGCCCACAGTGAAAGAAATTGGCGCTCGCGATTGCTCAAGAAATCAGAACCCCTGAAAAACAGATACACCGTCAAAGGCCTTAACAGCCAAACCACTGTCAGCAGAATCACAGCCGCGAACAGGGCTGGCAGGAAGCCAACACTGAGATCAACAGCCAAACCTGCCATGAAAAAAATCAAAGACTCGGAAGCGATATTGATTGACTCGAGCTGGACCGAAAGAATTTCTTTCTCATCCCGACTCTCCTCGCCCGAGAGGAGAATGCTGACCACAAATCCCATGACCAGGCTGCAGACCAACCCCCCTTGGCCAATCCAGGCATTGAAGCCATAACCGATCATCACGAAACCGATCGCCAGATCGATCGACTGGGAGCGCTCGACAGCAAACCGCTTGATCGTGACCGTAAGCAAATAGCCAAGAACGGCTCCGATGACGATGCCCTGCGAAATGCTGCCGACAAAAATATCGACGGCCCTGGATGCCATCGTGGTGGTGCCCTTGTTCGTGAAGAACTCGAATAAAGCCTGACCGATGACAAGGGTCATGGCAGCACTGATCGCCGTTTCAAATTCGAGCACTCCCATGACCCGTTCACTGAAACGATCAACGCGCTTGACAATGAAAGTGAAAGCACCCCAATCCAACGGAGCGATGCAATAGGCCAGGGCCAACGCAATCAACAATGGCTGCTCACTGGTGATATAATCGGCATTAATCGCACTGAGGGCGTAGTACATCACAGCCGAGCCAACGGCGATGACGATGAACACGCCAAAGACAGAGATCAGCACACTGGGAACAACAAATTCCTGGCGCTTAAAATAGCGACGACATATCTTCACGCCGCTATAAAAAAGAAGCAAGCAAAGAGTGATAATATGAAGATCTTCAAAACCTTCGTGATCAAAAGCCGTATTGGACATCGGCTGAATCGCCACGCCGGCCCCAAACAAAGCCAACGCTCCAGGGATACCGATGCGCAGGGCGTAGCGGTCAATGACGATGCTGAACACCAGGATCGCGCCAATGGCTGCCAACTGAACAGGCAGGCTGCCAAGAGCATCCAGGCCGACTGCTTCAGCAACGCCAGCACCTTCACCAACGGGCAAAGCCTGCGGCAGCGGCGATTCAGAACCTGCAGCCAGGACGCCGAGCCAACCGCCTGGAATCAGCAACAGCAAAGGAGTCAGCAACAGATGCATGGCGCACCAGATGCGGGGATTTCAATGCTAGATGCTGAACTTCAGGCGGCAATGACTGCGTCATCGCTGGTGACTTTCCAGCTCAGACGCTGGCCCGGCCGGTTGATGCGCCAGAAACGCAGACCCTGGCGCTCAAAGTAGGGAAGCTGACCGTCACCCACCACTGGAGGGAGACGTTTGAGCTGCAGCAGCTCAGCCAGCTCACGACTGTCGACCTCGATGCCGGTCCGGACCAGGCGCTCCAGGATCTCGAGTCGTTCCCGGAACAGGCGCAGGTCCGCATAGAGATCGGCTTTGTACCAGTTGCCATCGGTGGGAACCGGCAGATGATGCACAGAAGGTTCATCCAGCACCAGCTCGGCCGCCACCGTCTCTGCTGGGTCTCCACCGGCACGATTCACCAGGGTGGCCGCATCGACTGAGCTCAGAAAGGTACGCATGCCCCGACGGATCGGCTCAAGACCGAGCCGCCGGATCAGCAACAGCAGATCAACCCGGCCGATGCCGAGCTCGGCCTCAAGGCGCGACAGGGGAATCAGCTCGTCGGTGGTGGCCATGCCGTTGTTCAAAGACCGGGGCTGCTCTGCATGATGCCGCCATCGGCAAAGATCGTCGTGGCCGTGATGTAGCTGGCTGCATCGCTGGCCAGAAAGCCGACCACGCGAGCAATCTCTTCGGGCTGGGCCATGCGACCCAGAGGGATGGCCGCATTGAGCTTGGCCAGCAGCTCTGGGTTGTTCATGGTGGAGTCGTTGATCGGCGTGGCGACCGCACCCGGCCCCACGTTGACCACAGTGATGCCGTGGGGGGCCAGCTCCAGAGCAGCCGTGCGGGTCATCATGCGCACACCGCCCTTGGCGCAGCAATAGGGGGTGTTGTTGGGCATGGGCCAGTCCTCGTGGACCGAGGAGATGTTGATGATGCGCCCGCCGCCACCCTGGGCAATCATCTGCTTGGCCGCAAACTGGGTTGCAAAGAACACACCCCGCAGGTTGACGTCCAGAACCTTGTCGTAGTCGTCAGGGGTTGTATCCAGAATCGAGGTGCGGGTCTCAATGCCGGCGTTGTTGACCATCACGTCGAGACGGCCGTAACGGCTGATAGCGGTATCGACCAGACGCTGCAAGTCGTCCAGCTTGGAGACGTCAGCCTGAACACCGAAGCTGCAGCCGCCATAGCTGCCGATCTCCTTTTCGATCTCTTCGGTGGCCTCAGGATGGGAGCGGTAGTCGATCACCACCTTGGCGCCCAGCTGGGCCAGGCATTCGACGATCGACTTACCGATGCCGCTGTTGCCGCCCGTGACGATGGCCACCTTGCCCGCCAGCAGCGTGGAGAGGGTCTCCTGGGCATAGGGATTGGTGGTCATGGTTCGAACCCGTCCGTTCATGGGGGAGTGGCACCGAAGCTAAGGGCAACTGCAACAACCTGCTGCCATCTGAAACACCCCAGGACAGTGCTCCAACAGCGCTCCGACAGCGCTCCGTAACAGTGAGCTCACAGGCCGGCAGCTCTGCCTACGGTGCAAAAGACCAATGCCCCGACCCGTCATGAGCGAGCCGCGGATCCGCAGAGCCATCCACAGCGACCGGTTTCCCAAGCCCGTGGCCTCCTACAGCCAGGGATTCCAGGTGGGCGACATGCTGTTCATCACCGGGCAGCTGCCGGTGGACCCAGCCACCAACCTGGTGGTGGGCAATGGCGACATCACCCTCGAGTCGCGTCAGGTGATGCGCAACATGATGGCCGTGCTCGACGAAGCCGGGTTCAGTGCCCAGGACGTGGTCAGCGCCACCGTCTATCTGACCGACATCAACACCCTCGACACCTTTGATGCGGTCTGGCAGGAGTCCTTTCCCGATGCCAACGCCTACCCCTCGCGGGCGGTGGTGGAGGTGTCAGCCCTGGTGCTGGGGATCCAGCTCGAGATCTCGGCGATCGCGATCAAGCGATGACCATGGCCGACCCCTTCAGCCAGGCTCCCGCACCAGAAAAGTATTGGCACCTCTGGTGTGATGACGACGGCGTCAGCCGCCAGGTCCAGTGCACGATCGAGCAGTTCACGCTGGGCCAACTCGGTCCGGGCGACTCACCCCAGTTCTCCCGGGAGCTGTTCGATCAGGGCAATGCCTTTGTCACCTACCTGCCGGTGGGCTGGACGGCCGACTGGCACGAGAATCACATTCCCAAGTGGATCTATGTGCTGCGGGGTGCCTGGTCGGTCGAAAGCATGGACGGCCATAAGGTGGTGATTCAGGCCGGTGAGTACTCGTTCGGGGGTGACCAGGGTTGCCAGGCAGGCCCAGGCGGCCGCCTCGGCCACCTCTCGGCCCAGGTGGGCGACGAGCCCTGTGTGCAGCTGATCATCCAGCGCAACGATGACCGCTGGCGCCAGGCCAGGCCAGGGTTCTTCGGCTGAAAGGCGCGCGATGAAGCATCCCTCAGCCTGCACCGACAGCCTGGATCCACGCTTTGAGCAGCTGGTGCTGTTCAACGCCGAGCTGGAATTGTTGGCCGATGGCTTTCGCTGGGTCGAAGGACCGGTGTGGTTCGGCGATCACAACTGCCTCCTGTTCAACGACATCCCCAACAACCGCACCCTGCGCTGGAGTGAACAGCACGGCGTGTCGGTGTTCCGTCAGCCATCCGATTACGCCAATGGCCAGACCCGGGACCAGCAGGGTCGCCTGATCAGCTGCCACCACAGCAGCCGCAGGCTGACGCGACTGGAGTTCGACGGATCGGTCACCACCCTGGTGAGCCATGCCCGTGGGCACCGGCTCAATGCGCCCAACGATGTGGTCGTTAAGCGCGATGGCTCGATCTGGTTCAGCGACCCCCTCTACGGGCTGATGAACGACTACGAAGGAGGCCGGCAGAACTCCGAACAACCCCCGGCCCTCTACCGGCTCGATCCGGACAGCGGCACGGCAGTGGCGGTGGCCAGCGACTTTGACGGTCCCAATGGCCTGGCCTTCTCACCCGATGAACGGGTCCTCTATGTGGCCGAAACCGGTGCCCCCGGCGCGAGCGAGCCGCGTCAGCTGATTCGCCGCTTCGTCGTCGCAGACGACGGCTGCAGCCTCAGTGGCGGCGAGCCCTTTCACCAGATCAATCCAGGCTGGGCCGATGGTTTTCGGGTGGATCAGGAGGGCAACCTGTGGTGCAGCGCCGCCGACGGGGTGCATTGCATCGCTCCTGATGGCACGCTGATCGGCAAGGTGCGCGTGCCGGGGCGGGTCTCCAACCTCTGCTTCGGCGACCGACACCACAGCCGTCTGTTCATCTGCGCCTCCCACGCCATTTACAGCCTGTTCACCAACACCCGCGGCGCCGCTATCCCCTGAACCACCATGGCCAACCCTTCACTCGAAACCTTTCTCCAACAGGTCAAGGCGGATCCAGCCCTGCTGAAGCAGATGCAGGACTGCGCCAACCTGGACGCCATCGCTGCCCTGGGGGCCGAACGGGGATTTGCCTTCACCGGGGTCGATCTGGTGCGTCACCAGGCCGAAGCCACCCTGCGGCTCAGCGAACCCGAGCTGCAGGCGGCCGCCGCCGGGGTGAGCCTTGCGGGGCACCTGTGGCTGATGCAGATCGTCTGGCCAGGCTGATGCAAGCGACCCATCAACTCGACCTGGGCGATGGACGCCAGATCGTCGCGGCCGCCCACGGCGCTGCCAACGCCCATGGCGACACCAGCGGTGCAGCGAGGGTCAGCATCGCCGTGGTCGATGCCGGCGGGCACCTGCTGACGCTGGATCGCCGCGACGGCGCCAGCGCGGCCAGTGCCGAAACGGCCATCGCCAAGGCCCGCATGGCCGCCCTCAACGGCAAGCCCACCGCCCCGCAGGAGCAGGCGATCAACGGCGAACGTCCGGCCCTGGCCCAGCTGGCCGGCATCTTCGGCCAGCCCGCGGTGGCCATGGCCGGTGGCATCCCGCTGATCCACAACGGACACTGCCTCGGGGCAGTCGGCGTCTCCGGCATGACGCCGAGCACCGACCTGGCCATCGCCGAGGCAGCGGCAGCCGCCCTGACCGAACTGGCACCATGAGTGGCGCCGCCGCGAGAGGGCCCCGGGTGTTGCAGTTCGGCTTCACCAGCACAGACGCTGCCCGGGCCGTCGACTTTTACGGCCAATCGCTCGGATTTGAAGCAAGGGAAACCCTGCAGATCGATGGGGGCGCCTACGGCCAGCTGCTGGGTCTGCCCCAGGGGCGCTTCCGCTTGACGCGGCTGCAGCTGGGTCAGGAGACGCTCGAGATCCTCGAGGTGCCCAAGGCCGATGGCTCAGGCGCCCAACTCCAGGGGCGGGCGATACCAGCCGATTCACGCAGCTGCGACCTCTGGTTTCAGCATCTGTGCCTGGTCACCAGCAACCTTGATGGCGCTCTGGAGCGCCTGCAGCCCGCGCTCGAGAGCGGTCTGGCCCGGGCGGTCTCGCGGGGACCCCAGACCCTGCCGGCCTGGAACAAGGCTGCCGCGGGCATCCGCGCCTTCAAGTTCAGGGATCCCGACGGGCACAACCTGGAACTGCTCGAGTTTCCAACAGACAAAGGCGATGCCCGCTGGCACGAGGGCTCGGGTCTGCTGGGCATCGACCACAGCGCCATCAGCATCAGCAACACGGCGCCGAGCTGCCGGTTCTATGACGATCTGCTGGGACTGCGCCTGGGGGGCGATGGCCTCAACAGCGGCCCCACCCAGGATGACCTCGACAATCTGGAGCAGACCCAGGTGCGCATCACCGGCCACCGCTGCCCCCGGGGACCGGGAATCGAATGCCTCGAGTACCAGCCGCCGAACTGGGGCCGACCGATGCCGGCCGACCTGAACCCGGCGGACCTGGCCCACTGGCAGATCCGTCTGCAGGTCGACGATCTTGACCCCATTGCCACGCAGCTGGAGGCCTGTGGTGGGCGACTGCTGAGCCCTGGGGTGGTGCACCTGGGCGACCAGGGCGACGCTCTCGGCTTCAGCCGGGCTCTGCAGGTGGCCGATCCCGATGGCCACCGCCTGCAGCTGGTGCAGGCCTGATGGCTCTGACGTCGTTGCTGCTGCCGCCGCCGCGCTGGCGGGTGCTGCTGCCGATCACCGCTCTGATGCTGTGGCCCGGTCTCGATGACCGGATCGGCGGGCTGGGGGGCCATCTGCTGCTGTTTCTTCTCTGCGGCCTGGGCCTGCTGCCGCTGGCGATCGTGCTGAGCCAGCTGGTCGAAGCCCTGGTGAGCCACCTGGGCGCCAGGCTCGGCGGACTGATCAGCGTGATCTTTGGCAACGTCGTCGAGCTGCTGGTGGCGGTCAATGCCCTCAACAGCGGTCTCTACCCCCTGGTGGTGATCAGCATCGCCGGCTCGGTGATGATCAACTGCATGCCGGTGCTGGGGCTCGGCATCGTGCTGGCCACCCGCGGGGAGCAGCCCCAACGCATCAACCCGCACAACCGGGATCTGCACACCCAGCAGCTGACAATGAGCGCGATCCTGCTAGCTCTGCCTTCGGTCTTCTACCAGCAGGTCATGGGTGCCGATCTGCAGGGCAGCAGCCACCCTGACGGATTCAGCCTGTATTCGACCCTGGTCGCCCTACTGGCTCTGGCTTATTACTGCCTGGCCTTTGTGGTCACACTGCGGAGCCGCCAGCCGACGGCCCCAACGGCCACCGATGACGAACCCACGGCCTCCGAGGTGCCGTTGGCCGTGGTGGTGGTCGCCCTTGGTGTGGTGACGGTGCTGGTGGCGGGAATTTCAGACCGGCTGGTGGGCACCCTGGAACGCCTCGTTAGCCAATCCCACCTGAGTGAACTGTTCGTGGGTCTGTTTCTGTTGCCCCTGTTCGGCTGTCTGCCCGAAGCCCTGGTGGGACTCAAGGCCGCCTCACGGCGCCAGATGCAACTGCTGATGACCAGCACGGTCGAATCCAGCCTGCAGCTGCTGCTGTTTGTGCTGCCGCTGCTGGTGCTGATCGGCATCCCGATGGGGCGCTACCTGCATCTGAGCCTGCCTCCGGTGGCCCTTGCTTCGCTAGCGATTGCGGTGGTGATGATCGACCGCATCACCGACAACCGAGAAGTCATCTGGTACGAAGGCCTTCAACTGCTAATCCTGTTCGCCGCCATGGTGGCTGGATCGCTGTTGCTGATCAGCCCCTGATGGCCCGTAATCAGCACCACCACTGAGCGGGGCCCCAGCTCGACCTGGGTCTGATCAACAGGCTCTGCCTGATCCCAGGGCACGATGTCATCGGGCGACGGCAACGTGGTGTCGATCCATCGGTGCCAGCACTGACTGCCGAAATCAGCCTCCGGCAGGGTAAAGGTCAGGGGTTCCCACCAGGCATTGACCATCAGCGCGCAGCGGAAGCGGTGACTGGTGCTGGTCAGGGTCAGGGCCAGGGAGCGGGAGTCGTCACTGCGATCGGGCTGGCCGGGAATGACCCCGTTCCAGCTGATCTGGTTGCGGTGCAACAGATCCGCCAGGCTGAACGCCCGATCATCCACGACAACGTCACGGCGCTGGCGGTAGGTCACCAGCTCACGCACAAAGCGATGAATGTCCTGGTGCTGCTCCAGCAGCCCCCAATCCAGCCAACTGATCGGGTTGTCCTGGCAGTAGGCATTGTTGTTGCCAGCCTGACTGCGGCAGATCTCATCACCCATGCCGAGCATCGGCGTGCCGGCTGAGAGCATCAACAACGCCAGAAAATTGCGGATCTGCCGTTGGCGCAGTGCCTGAATCTCAGGATCACTGCTGGGGCCCTCGACACCACAATTCCAGCTGGCGTTGTCGTCTGAGCCGTCGCGGTTGTCCTCGCCGTTGGCCTCGTTGTGCTTGTGGTTGTAGCTGACCAGATCGGCCAGGGTGAAACCGTCGTGGCAGGTGATGAAATTGATGCTGGCTTCGGCCTCGCGCTGCTTGGGGCCGTAGATGTCAGGACTGCCGATCAGCCGTTGACTGACCGCCGCAACCTGAGCGCCATCACCCTTGAGAAAGCGGCGCAGGTCATCGCGAAAACGACCATTCCACTCTTGCCAGCGGTCACCGACAAACGATCCGACCTGGTAGAGGCCGGCGGCATCCCAGGCCTCGGCGATCAGTTTGGTGCCGGCCAGGACAGGATCGGTGTCCAGGTCCCACAGGATCGGCGGCCGAGGCACCGGCTTGCCGCTTTCATCACGGGCCAGCACCGAAGCCAGATCAAAGCGAAAACCGTCGATGTGAAAGTGCTGGACCCAATGGCGCAGGCTGTGCCGGATCAACCGACGCACCACCGGGTTGTTGCCGTTGAAGGTGTTGAAGCACCCCGTGACATCGAGATAGCGGGAGGGGTCAGCGGGGTCGAGCAGGTAGTAATCGCGATTGGCGAGACCGCGGTAGCTGAAGGTGGGGCCATCGGCGCCGGCTTCGGCGGTGTGGTTGAACACCACATCAAGAATCACCTCGATACCGGCCCGGTGCAGCGCCTTGACCATGTCGCGGAACTCGTCGAGCACCGCCAGCGCGTCACCGTCCTGGCGCCAGGCGCTGCTGTAGCCGTGGTGGGGCACCAGAAAGGAGATGGGCTGGTAACCCCAGTAGTTGGGCAGGCCCGCGGGTGCATCCTGGGGGTCGAACTGAAACACCGGCAGCAGTTCGACCGCGGTGATGCCCAGATCCTGGAGATAGGGAATCTTTTCGATCAGGCCCGCATAGGTCCCTGCCGTGTCGGGGTTCAGCCCTCCTGAGGGATGGGCGGTAAAGCCTTTGACATGCAGCTCGTAGATGATCGCTTCCCTGGCCGGGCGGTTGAGCGGCCGATCGCCTTGCCAGTCGTAGGCGTCGAGATCGGCGACCACGGTCTTGATCGCGTTGGCCCAGCCCCGCTCGCCGCGCTGTTGCCCCTGGCTTCGGTCATAGCCGCGAGGTACCGCCAGGGCCTCGCCATAGGGATCCAGCAACAGGTGCCGGGGGTCACAGCGCAGTCCGCTCGATGGGGCATCCGGGCCGTGCACCCGGTAGCCGTAGTGCTGACCGGGCACCAGACCCGGCACCCAACCGTGCCAGTAATGGCCGCTGCGGTGGGCTTCAGCGTTAAGCGGCAGACAGGCCGAGGGCTCGGCCGCGTCGACCGTGTCGAACAGACACAGCTCGACGGCGGTGGCATCGCGGGCATACAGGCTGAAGTTGACGCCATCCCCGCTGCGGCTGGCCCCCAGCGGGGCCGAGCGGCCCGGCGTCAGCCCCGGCGTCAGGTCAGAGGTGGTTGCCAGGGACGTCACCATGGCCACAGCCATCTGCACCGATGATGGCTCAGGCCCCTCGTCACGGCAGCCGATCGCCATGGTTCCTTCGTCAACGCCACCGATGCGCCGGTTGCGGTCCGGGGTGGTGCTGATCCTGCAGCTGGCCCTGGTGGGGGTGCTGGTGGGCCTGGCCTGCTGGCCCCTGAACCTGGTGGACCATTGGCAGGACCTGCTGCTGAACCGCCTGCCGGCGTTCACCGGCGTGGGCTGGACGCCCCTGCACATCGCCCAGGCCTGCGCACCCCTGGTGGTGACGCCGCTGCTGCTGGCCCTGCAGGCCCGGGCCTGGCGCCGGGGAGCCGGATCCGGCATCCCCCAGACCATGCTCAGCCTGGAGGATCCGGACCGCAGCCCCGAGCTGCTCGCCGCCGATGCCACCGTGCAGCGGCTGACGCTCTGGTCGATCGCCAGCCTGGCCCTGTTTCCGCTGGGCCGCGAGGGCCCTGTGGTGCAGGTGGGTGCCGCCGTCGCCCAGTCTTTGCGGCGGCGCTGGCCCAGGCTGCTGGGGGCGATCACCACGCGCAATCTGCTGGCCATCAGTGCCGGTGCCGGCCTGGCCGGCGGCTTTAACACCCCTCTGATGGGCGTGGTGTTCATGGCCGAAGAGCTGCTGGGCAGCTTTGGGCCCCAACTGATCTGGCCCGGGCTGGTGGTCTGTGCCCTGGCCGCCGAGATCAGCAACCTCGATGGCCAACACCAGTTCACCTTGGGCATCGTGACCCTCAACCCGATGGAGGACAACCAGATCCTGCTGGGGGCAGTGCTGGGGCTCTGCGGCGGGATTCTGGGTGGCTTGTTTGCCCGCCTTTTGTTCGAAAGCACCCGGCGGATCACCCCCCTGGTCCGCCAGCGTCCCTGGCGCGGCGGTCTGGTGCTGGGCGCATTGATCAGCGCTCTGGCCCTGATCACAGGCGGTGCCAGCGGCGGCGATGGCGAGGCATTGATGGCCTGGATGCTGGCCGACCCCAGCAACCATCAAGCCAGCCTGATCAACCTGGGGGCGCGGATCATCGGTCCCTGTCTGGCGCTGGGGGCCGGCGTCCCCGGCGGCCTGATCGACCCTGCCTTTGCGATCGGCGCTGTCACAGGCGACCTGCTGACCCAAGCCCTGGATTTGGGCACGCTGGGGGTGGCGATCGGCATGGCGGGCGGCCTGGCAGGGGCGACCCAGCTGCCCGTGATGAGCCTGGTGTTTGCCCTGCACATGGCCGGGGATCAGCAACTCATGGCCGGGGTGCTGACGGCCTCGGTGATCGGGGCCTATGCGGGCAAGGTGTGGATCCACAAACCGATTTATCACGCCCTGAGCGATCTGCTGCAGGAACGGCACTGACTCCTTAAGTTGGGCCCGTTGTGGCCGTCTAGAACGGCAACGAGCGATGCCGATCACCATCGTCGAATTGATCGTGCCCAGTGGCCCCTCGACCCTGGCCGAAGCAAGCCTGCTGCTGATGCGCCTGTTCCTCGGCATCTGCTTCATCCGCCACGGCTGGCCGAAGCTGCGCAACCTCAAGACCTGGTCCGACGGTCTGAAAACCCCGATCTGGCTTTGCTTCCTGTCCGCTTTCTCGATGTGGGGCGCCGGCATCGCCCTGATCCCCGGCCTGCTCACCCCCCTGGCCGCCCTGGCGATCGCCATCTCGATGGCCTACGCCATGGTGCTCGAGATCCGCGCGGGGTTTCCGTTCATCGCCCCAGACCCCTACCAGATTCCCCAGGGTGATTACGCCGGTCCGATGGGCGTGGGTGAACCGCCCAGCTGGGAAAAAGCGGCCCTGTATGTGGTGATGTGCGCCGTGCTGGCCACCTGCGGCGGGGGGCTGTGGTCCCTCGACAACCTGCTGATCGCCGACCTGCTGCGCACCATGCTGGGCTGATGGCCCAACCGCCGCTGGTGTTGATCCACGGCCTGTGGGACACACCACGGCTGTTCAACAGGCTGGGGAATGCCCTCGCTGGCCGCAGGGACCCCCTGGTGATTCCGCACCTGCACCACGGACTGGGGCATGTGCCCCTGATCGAGCTGGCAGCGCGGCTGGATCAGCACATCAACCAGGCCCTGGGGCCTGCCACCACCCTGGACCTGCTGGGCTTTTCAATGGGTGGCCTGATCGGCCGCGCCTGGATCCAGGAGTTGGGGGGACACCAGCGCACGCGCCGGTTTCTGTGTGTGGGCAGCCCCCAGCGGGGGACATTGACGGCCCAACCGGTGCCCCGGGCCCTGCTGGCCGGGATTGCCGACATGAAGCTGGGCAGCCCCTTTGTGCGGGGGTTGCAGAGCAGCCTGCAACACCACCCAGAGCGGTTGGCCACGCTGGACTGCCGCAGTTTCTATTGCCGGTTCGATCTGATGGTGATTCCCAGCTGGCGAGGTGTGCTGCCCGTGGGATCCGTTGAGGCTCTGCCGGCACGAACCCATCCAGGGCTGGTGAACGAACCCCGCTCGCTGGCCCGCCTGAGCGAGATCCTGCTGGGACCCTGAAGCGGCACCACCCTGAGCATCGGTTGATTGCGAACCGGCTAGTCCCTGTGGCCGGCGGCAAGGTCAATGGACACAATCGAAGTATTCCCTGTCCACTTCAAGGATGTGCTTTTCAGCCTCGGCGAGCTTCACAGCCTCGGCCGTTCTGATGCCCCTGGGTCTGTACGCGACCCACATCGCCAAGCGAACGGACCAGAAGGACTACGTGCCGCTGGCCCTGACCCCCCTTTTTCTTTGGCGTGCAGCAATTCAGCGAAGGCCTGGTCTGGACTGGAATTGACAACGGCAAGGTCGAACCGCTGACGACCCTGGCCTCGCTCGCGTTTCTGTTCTTCGCCTACTGCTTCTGGATGATCTGGATCCCCTGGAGCGCCTGGTCCATCGCCCGCAGCACCGAAAGCAAAGCTCTGCTGCACCGCCTGAAATGGGTGGCGATCGTGGCGACGGTGCTGGGCATCGGCTTCTACCTGCCGGTGCTGTTCAACCCCCCAGCGGTTCAACCTTCGGTGCACAGCACCGGCCGACTGCTGTACGACATCAGCAACCTGCACAGCGCCTGGCACAACTTCGTCAACACCGAACCGGTCGGCGAGCTCGTCTACTGGGGCTTCATCATCCTGCCGCTGGTGGCCCTGCGCGACAAGGCCGTGAAGCTGTTCGGCATCCTGATCTTCGTCTCGATCTTCCTGACCTGGTTCACCTACAGCAAGACGTTCAACTCGGTGTGGTGCTTCTACTGCGCCGTGTTGTCGATCTTCGTGATCTGGATCATCAACCGGCCCCGTCTCAGCAGCCGCCAGGCCCCATGATCGATGAGGCTCTTGGCGATCTGGCCAAGTGGCTGATGCAGGCCGATGTCGGACTCGGCCTGGTGGCCCTGGTGGGGTTGTCGATGTCGATCTCCCACCTGTTCGCCCTGGTGGCCAACCGGCTCACCCCCCGCCAGATCCTGATTCAGCTGATCCTGGATGGATTGGTGTTGTCACTGGCCCTGGTGCTGGCCTGTTTGATCAACATGCTGTTGCTCGGCGCCTTCGCCGGCGCCGTACTCGATCCAGGCGAGCTGCTGGCCAAGCTTGGCCCTGCCCTGATCCCCGGGTTGTTCTATTGCTTTGTGGCAGCCCCTTACATCAGTGATCTGATCGCCAGTGTGATCTGGGCCATGATCCACCTCAACGTGGTCACCCTGTTGCACGTTCAGTTCGACGTGCCCTATGGCCAGGCGCTGCTGCTGGCCACACCGGGGTTTGTGGTGGCCTTACTGATGGTCATGGCCGTCTTTCACCAGGGCTGGCAGGGGGCGTACCGGCGACTGGCGAGCGAACTGGCCCCAAGCGCCGACTGCTGATGGCCCCCCTGCAGGCAATCCGCATCCAGCTGGCAGGTCTGCGGCGCCTGGGGCAACTGGTGGGCTGGCTGCTGTTGCTGAGCGGACTGAGCGCCGTGGCGATCGGCCTGCATGCGGGGCCCTTGCTGCTGACGGCCCTGTCGCCGCGGGATCTGGCACTGGTGCTGCAGGCGCTGGGCGTGCTGGGGCTCCTGTTGATCCCGATCAGCGGTGTGATCTCGGTGAGCTCCCAGTTCGCCTTCTGGAGAGGCTGGCTGGGGGGACTGCCGCAGCCCGCAGACCTGTTTGCTGACCCGGCTGGGGTAGCGGCCGGCGTCGGGCAGGCGAGCTGCACGATCGTCTACCTCGATGGCATTCACCAGAGTGAACGCGACCACCCTCCCCGGGTGGCGGCGTTTCTGGCCTTGCTGGAATCGCGTCTGCCCGCCCACATGGGCCTGTTCAAGGGGCTGGAGACCTACACGGTCACCCCGGCCAGGCTGGCCGACGACATCGGCGGCAGCTGGTTCTGGCGGCGCCTGTTCGCCCTGCAGGAGCACCACCCCAACGGCCTGATCAGCCTCATCTCTGCCGTTCTGGTGCAGGCCAACAACGTCATCAAAGTGGGCATCTCCTCGGACCGGCGCTACGGGCCGATCCTCAATTACGAACTGGCGCTCAAGGTGGCCCAGCGGCTGGCAGAACAGGGTTTTCGCCCCGGCCAGGACCATGGCGGCCGGCCCCAGGAACTGGTGCTGCTGGGGTACAGCGGTGGCGGCGAGATGGCGCTGGGCATGGCTGATTACCTGCGGCGCATCTGCCAATGTCCGGTGCGCATCATGACCTTCTGCGGGGTGTTCAGCGGCAACCAGTTGCTCGAACAGGTGGGCACGATCACCACGGTGGTCGGCGACCGCGACCCCGTCGCGGCATTCGGACGGATCGCCTACCCCGGGCGTTCGCCGTTGCTGCCGCTGTCGAACTGGAACCGCGCCGTGGCCCGCGGGCAGGTGCAACGGCACTGCATCGACGGCCTGTCGCACAACGGCCAGAGCGGTCCCTTCTCAGATCGCCACAGGGACGCGGTGATCGATGCCGTGATCAGCTACCTCTGAGCCCTCTCCTGGCTCGAGGCAGGGGCGGGCTGCAGACGATGCAACTGCTGAATCAGGGCAAATGGGCTGCACAGGGGCAGCGAAGCCTGCAGCCGGCGCCAGGCATCAGCAGAGCTGGTTCCATGATGGGAAAAGTCCAGCGGCAGGGTGACCAGGGCCCGCCGGTAGGCCTCGAGCGCCGGCAGGGCAGAGGCATTCATGGCGCCTGCACCCTCCAAAGCGCTGCAACGGCGCAACAGCCGCTCGCGCCACAGGCCTGGCAGCACCAGGGGGAACAGGTCACAGCGGCCGCACAAAGCCTGTTGCAGGAGGGCGGTGCTGTCGATGCAGAAGCCGAGACTGCCGTAGCCCCCGAGGCGCAGATGGCTTTCGCTGGCTTCGAGATTGTGCACATGGGCGATGAGCTGGCACAAGCCCATCAGCGCAGGGAGCTGAGCGTCTTCAAAAGGCTCGCCCAGGTAGCGAACCGTGCCGGTTTGGTGGTCGTTTTGCCAGGGACGCCGCAGATCATTGAGCCCATCCCAACCGCATAGCCCTCCCGTCCCCTGGTACCACTGCAGGCGCAGGAGCTCGGGGCCGCAGCTGAGTTCCAGCTCAAGGGCGGTATGGGGCAGCAGCGACAGCACCTCGTTGCCGTCGCGGTCGAGCAGACCGGTTCGCAGGGGCAGGGCCAGGGGGATCTGGCGGGGAACGTCGCCAGGCTCCACCAGGCAAGCCCCAAAGCCGAAGCTGGCGATGCTGCTGCGCAGACGCGCTCGCACGGTCCAGCCCTGGTCAGCGAACCAGGCCAGAAGCGAACCTCCGTCGCTGCAGCCCTCAAAGACAAAGAGGTCCCGGGTGATGACATTGGCGGCCAGCCGGTTCAACACCTGCGCCAGCAGGGCGTTGGCGCAACGCTGAGTTGGGCTCTGGCTGTAAGCCAGGCCGACATTGCTCCAACGCAGGCCCTGGCTGAGGTGCGCCCAACGCCCTGGGGTGTTGGTGGCCGTCGGTGCTGCAGCGGTCAAGGCGGGAACGCTGGCCCCACCGGAAACAGCCTGCAGATCGGACAACCGGGATGGGAGCTCCAGGGTCACACCCAGCCAGTCAATGGCCTGGCGCTGCCACAGCTGCACCGCCGTGGGCGCGCCGCCCTCCCGCGGCGGCCAGAGATGGGCAAGATCATCAACCAGGGCCGCCAAAAACACCGGACTGATCAGTCCCTGTTGCAGCAGGGCACTGAGGCCCTGCAGACGGGGCGGCAACACCGCTGGCGCCAGACGCCAACGACGGGGCAACACCCACACCAGCGGATGCAGCACCGGATTGCCGAGATCGGCGAGCAGTCGGGTGATCAACTGCTCACGGCTCAGACCACTGCTCAGCAGGCTGCGCTCAAGGGCCTCATCGAGGCTGACCAGCGGCACGGGATCATGCCAGTCGGGTCCAAGGGCCAGCGGTTCCAAACGCGAACACCTCCCTTAGGGCATTGACATCAGCGACCGAGCCGTTCGCGCAGGTGATGGCCAACCCGAATGGCGTTGGCGATCGCCGTCAGGGATGGATTCACTGCACCAATGCTGGGGAAGAAGCTGGTGTCGACCACATAAAGGTTGTCGAGCTCATGGGCTTTGCAGTTCACATCCAGAACTGAGCTGGCCGGATCGGTGCCAAACCGGCAGGTGCCAGCCTGGTGACCGACAGCAGCAATGCCCATGGCGTTCTTGATGTAAACCTGACGCTCGACCAGGTGCTCCTTGAGATAGAGGCGATCCAACAGATTCTGCAACCTGTTCCAGAGGTGATCGGCCGCTGCCTGATTGTTGGGGGTGTACGCCAGATTGATGGCACCATCGGCTGTGATCGTGACCCGGTTATCAGGATCCGGCAGATCTTCGGTGGAGACCCAAAAATCAAGGGAGTGTTCAGCGATCTTGTCCATCGACCAATTGGGCATCAAAAATGTTTCCAATGGCGCATAACCCTTCATGATCGCGCCCCGCGTTTTGCCGGTCATCTGAATGTTGCCCATTGGATAGTCAAAATCGGCATCACCGAAATACCAATCGTTGACGGAGATCGTTTTCTGAAACACCGTCGGGTTGGGCTCATGGGACAGGGCGACAGCCGCCTTGCTGTTGTGGAACATGTAATTGCGACCGACCTGGTCGCTGCCATTGGCGAGGCCAAGGGGATGCCTGTCATTGGCGGACATCAGCAACAAGCGTGCTGTGTTGGCGGCTCCGCAGCTGACCACGACCAGATCGCCACTGACCCGCAACGGCTCACTATCACGAACCAAATGCACGGCCTGAACCGTCCGGCCACTGGGATCGGTTTCGAGCCGCCTGACCTCGGCCCGTGTCAACAGGGAGACATTCGCTGCAGCCAGTGCGGGCCTGACGCCGATCACGTCGGCATCGCTCTTGGCATGGACGAGGCAGGGGAACCCATCGCAACTGTTGCAGCGACGGCAACGGCTGAAGGGCAGATTGGCCTCATCCAGCATCACCCCGCTGGGTGCATGGAACGGATGCAATCCCGCTGCGCGCAGATCATCGGCAAGCCTGGCGATTCTGGGTTCATGCGAGATCGGCGCATGCGGGTAAGGAGCACTGGCCGGAGGCTCGGTTGGATCCTCACCCCGCAGGCCATGAACGTGATACATCTCCTCGGCCTTTTGGTACCAGGGCTCGAAGTCGCTGTAACGCAGGGGCCAGGCCGGCGAGATCCCGTCCACATGCGCAACCTCTTCAAAATCGCGGGCGCGCAGGCGAAAATGGTGGGCGCCGTACATCTTGGTGGCGCCGCCGACAAAGTAATGACTACCGGGCTGGAATGGCTTGCCGTGCTTGTCGGTCCAGGTGTCCTTGGAGAGGTAGCGGCCCTGCTGGAACACCGCCTCAGCATCCCAGTTCTCGGGCTCCTGGGGTAGCCAGTCCCCGCGCTCGATCACCAAAATCCGCAGACCCGTGGGGGCCAGCACCCGCGCCAGGGTGCCCCCGCCGGCCCCACTGCCGATGATCACGACATCAAAGTGGTCACCGTTGCTCACCTGCAGCTGCCCAACCTTGGGCAAGGGCGAGGAGGTCCAGGACGGGCCGCTGAGTTCCTGCATGACGCTTGGCAATCAATAGGGGGGTCTGAGCTATCCCGTCGGATAGCGGCTGAGCTGGTTGATCATCTTGGCCACCATCGCCGTCCAGCCGGTCTGGTGCGATGCGCCAATGCCGCGACCATGATCACCGTGAAAATATTCGTTGAACAGGATCAGATCGCGCCAGTGGGGGTCGTTCTGAAACAACGCAACGTCACCGTTGAACGGACGTCGTCCGTCAGCATCGCGCCGAAAGACATTGACCAGGCGCTGCTCAAGCTGCAGAGACACTTCCCACAGGTTCAGCCAGTTGCCAGACCGCGTCGGGAATTCAACCTTGAAGCTATCGCCGTAGTAGTGGGCGAACTTCTGCAGGGATTCAATCAACAGAAAGTTGGTGGGCATCCACACAGGACCGCGCCAGTTGGAATTGCCACCGAACATCGCCACAGGGCTGTCTGCCGGCGAATAGGCCAGCACCTCATGGTCAGAACCCTCGGTGAACTGGTAAGGATTGGCGTCGTAAACCTTCGACAGGGCCCTCAGGCCGTAAGGCGAAAGAAACTCCTCTTCGTCGAACAATCGCTCGCAGATGCGGCGGAGTCGCTCTTCAGGAACCAAGGTGAAGAGCAAGCGATCGTTGCGCCATTGCCCCAGATTGGCGGCCAACCAGGTGGGGGTGGTGCGCTCGTGCACGAACCAGCCCATGCTCTTGAGCACGTCCAGAACCGGCAACCTTGAGACGGTCTCCACATCGAAGCTGGCAACGGCCAACAACGGAATCAGACCGGTCAACGAGCGCGTTCTCAGATAATCAGTTGTGCCATCGGGACGCTTGATGACGTCATAATAAAAACCATCCTGCTCATCCCAGTTAACGTATCCACGTTGCCCAGGGGTGTTGAGGGTCAGGGCAAGCTGCACAAAGTCATAAACAAAGCGCTCACACAGATCAGAGTATTCAGGCTCCTCGGCCGAAAGCTCAACGGCAATCGCCAACAGATTGAGACTCAATGACGCCATCCAGGCTGTACCGTCGCACTGCTCAATGCGACTGCCATCAGCCAGATGGAAGCGTCGATCAAAGATCGCAATGTTGTCGAGGCCGAGGAAGCCACCCTCGAACACATTGTCGCCGGAACGATCATTGCGGTTAGCCCACCAACCGTATTCCAGCATCAACTTTCTCAGCGATGAACGCAAAAAAGCAAGATCGGCCCGATCATGATTTTTGCGCTCAATCTGATAGATCCGCATCGCCGCCCAGGCTCCGATCGGCGGGTTCGGATCCGACAGCGCCCATTCATACGCTGGTGTTTGCGCATTGGGCGCCGTGTAATGGGGCGTGCGCAACAGCATGCATTGCTGCTTGGCAGTCTGGGGATCGACGATCGCAAAGGCGACCGAGTGAAACATCAGATCCCACTGACAGAAATAGGGATACTCCCAGCAATCCGGCATCGAGATCACGTCGTGGGCGTGCAACCGGCTCCAGTGGGCAGTCTCCGTCTGCCAACGGTTTGCCGGAGGGGGAGGCTGGGTGGGATCGCCTTCGAGCCAGCGCGTCACACTCCAGCCGTAATACTTCTTGCCCCAGAACAAGCCAGCAATCGCCGCATGATGAATCAGACGATCATCGGCGCAGAGATTCGGTACGGCATGCTCCATGAACCCCTGCCACTCGCGCTCCCGTTGCGCCAACAGGTGTTCAAAGTCATTGCCAAAGGGATCCCGACTTGCATGGTCATCGGAGCGCAGGCGCAAACGCACCTGCCACTCCTCGCCGGAAGACAAGGTTCGTTGCAATACACGGGCAGCCTTTGTACCCCGTTGAGCTGGGTTGACGGCGTCCTCTTCACCATCAATCAGATAGCGATGAAAACCGTCTTTCTGATAGGGAGCTGTGTTGGGCTGCCCATAGAGTCGCTCCAGGTTAGTCTCGTTATCAGTGAACAACCAGGCACCGTGTTGATCACACTCAAGACCGTAAACGCCAAGCCCGGGAATATCAGAGGTCTGCAGCCGATCGCCTTGCAATGACAAAGGCAATTCCCGTTCATCGGGATAGCCCCAGCTCCAAGTGTTGCGCAGCCATAGCGTGGGCAGCAGGGTCAGGGGGGCCGCATCGGGGCCACGGTTGATGACGCGGATGTTGATCAGCAGATCGGTCGGCGAAGCCTTGGCGTATTCAATGAAGACGTCAAAATAGCGACTCTGATCAAAAATACCTGTATCAACCAATTCGAATTCGGGCTGATCACGACCGCGGCGAGCGTTTTCGTCGATCAACTGCTGATAAGGGAATGCAGCCTGGGGATATTTGTAAAGCCCACGCATGAAGCTATGGGTGGGGGTATTGGCGAGATGAAAGAAATACTCTTTCAGATCTTCGCCATGGTTCCCCTCAGGATTGCTGAGACCGTAGGGCCTCTCCTTGAGAATCGGATCTTGACCATTCCACAGTGCAAGGGAGAAACAGAGACGACACTGCTGATCACAGACACCAAGCAGACCATCCTCTCCCCAGCGGTAAGCCCGTGAGCGGGCGTGGTCATGGGGGAATGAGCGCCAGGCGTCACCATCGCTGGAATAGTCCTCACGCACAGTTCCCCATTGACGCTCTGGCAGATAACTGCCCCAGAGAGACCAGTCGCGGTGTCCATGGTCCCGTTCGGCCAGACGCCTCAGCTCTGAAGGCGCATCAGCCGGGGGTAACGGCACGGATGACGACATCGATGTCGAGGTCATTGCAGGGAGCCCGACACGGCTTCGGCGATGCGCAGGGCGTTGGCAATCACCGTCAGGCCGAATCCCATCATCGGGCACGAAGGAAAGATGCTGGCATCAGCGATGGTGAGGTTGATCAGCTCATGGCTACGGCCCTGCAGGTCCACCACCGATGTGGCTGGGTTCTCACCCATGCGGCAGGTGCCGCAGGCATGACCGACCGCCGACAGGGGCGCTTCGCCGCGGGGATGGGTGGGCGCCGCCTTGACGACCTGGGTCAGGGGATCGGCTTCGACGGCCTTGAGCACATCGATCCAGCGGTACACCAACCGGTCATGGGCTTCCCGGTTGTTGGGCTCGTAATTGACCTGCAACATCCCGTCCCGCAGGGTGACGCGGTTGTGGGGCTCGGGCAGCACCGGACTCATGGCCCACCAGGTGATCGAACGGGAGGCGAGTTGCTGCAGGCCGAAATCGGGCATCAACCGGGTGACCAGGGACAGGACCGGTGGCGACTCGGCAAACAGGGCATCCTGCAGGACTCCACCCCCGTTCTGGATCGCCCCAAGTGGGAACGAGACGTTCTGATCTCCCCAGAGGAAGTCGGTAATGCCAAAGGAACGGCCATAGCGACCGGTGTTGGCGGCAGCGGCCAGCTGCAAGATGGAGGTCAGCTGCAGCTTCATCAGATTGCGGCCGACCTGATCGGATCCGTTGGCCAGTCCCCGCGGGTGGCGTTCACAACCAGAGCGCAGCAGGATCGCCGGGGTGTTGATCGCACCGGCAGCCAAAACGACCTGATCGGCGCTAAACAACCAGGCCTGGCCATCGATCGTGGCCTCAACGCCCCTGACCTCATGGCCGGCTGGATTGACGTGAAGGCGGCTGACGCGGGCACCGCCACGCACCACGACCGATGGGCACTGGCGGGCAGGATCGACACCGAACAGCTCAGCATCGCCACTGGGATCGACCGGCGACTCTGACCAGCTGAGCGGCAAGGGATAGGGATGCACATCCTGGCGGGCCAGGCATCCCTGCAACTCGCTGAAGAAGGGTTCAAGCGGCCGGGGCGCATGGGGATAGGGCTGTCCTCTGTGGGGTGCCTGGGGGTCGGCACCCTGCTGACCATGAACGCGATACAGGGCTTCGGCCTTGTCGTACCAGGGCTCCAGTTCCGAGTAGTCCAGCCCCCATGACGGCGCCCGGCCCTCCTGCAGGGTCAACCCCTCGAATTCACGGGCCCGCATGCGCTCGAGCACACCGCCCCAGATCTTGGTGTTGCCTCCGAAGGCATAGATGGTCTGCGGCGAGAAGGGATCACCATCGGTGCCGAACCACTGTTCAGCAGGGTGATAACGGTCCTTGCGGAACAGATCGACATCAGCCACATTCTGATCGACCAGTGGCATCGGGCCACCCCTCTCCAACAGGAGAACCCGATGGCCCCGCTGCCCCAGATCACTGGCAACGGTGGCTCCGGCAGCGCCACTGCCGATGACGATCACGTCGTAATGGCTGTCGTCAATGATCATGATGAGTGCGGGATCAGGGTCAGCTGCGTTGCCAGACGTAGATGAGAAGGAACAGAATGATCCAGATGACGTCAACGAAGTGCCAGAACAGGGATGTGGCCTGAACCCCCTGTTCGCCGCCTTTGTAGTTGCCTGGAATGAAGGATTTGATCAGCATCAAGGTCATCAGGAACACGCCGGTGGCGACATGCAGACCGTGGAAACCTGTCAGCAGATAGAAGGTGCCGCCAAAGGTCCCTGACGTGAAACCGAACTTGAGGCTGCTCCACTCGACCGCTTGGCCATAGAGGAAATAGGCCCCCAGCGCCATGGTGAGCAGCCAAAAGGCGCGAAAGCCCCAGAGACTGCCTTTGGCCATCGCCCGTTCGGCCAGATAGATCGTCCCTGAGCTGGAAACGAGCACAATCGAATTGATCAGCGGCATCTGCCATTCCAGGCCGTCAACTCCAGGGGGCAGCCAATCGAGGGCGCTGGTCTTGAGCAGGGCGTAGCCACTGAAGAAGGCCAGAAAGATGACACTCTCTGAGCAGAGAAAGATGATGAAGCCGGTGAGGTTGTGACTCTCGTGGCCCTCAGCATGGTGCCCCTCTGGAGCGGGGGTCGGCGTCGGATAAGCGGTGGTCATCGTGCGGACTCCAGTTGTTCAGCTTGGATCAGGGCGGCTTCGATCTCGGCCTGATGCTCGACGAGAGGCTCACCGCTGCCATAGCCGTAAGGCCTGGACAGCACGACGGGAACGTGTTCACCGAAGTTGTCCTCAGCCGGTGGCGACGGCAGCAGCCATTCCAGGCCAATGGCATTCCACGGATTGTGGGTCGCCCTGGGGCCGCGAACCCAGGAGCTGACCATGTTCAACAGGAAGGGAATCACCGAAACACCGAGCAGGAAAGCCCCCAAACTGGCGATGACGTTCCAGAAGGTGAATTCGGGGTCGTAGCTGGAGACGCGGCGCGGCATCCCCATCAGGCCGAGGGGATGCATCGGCAAGAAGTTGAGGTTGGCCCCGACGAAGGTCAACAGGAAATGCACCTTGCCCAGCCCCTCATAGGGCATGCGACCGGTGAACTTGGGGAACCAGTGATAGATGGCCGCAAAAATACCCAGAACAGCCGCGCCATAAATGACGTAATGAAAATGGCCGACAACAAAATAGGTATTAGAGACATGGATATCGATCGGCACCGTCGCCAGCATGATGCCTGTGACGCCGGCAAAGACGAAGTTGAACAGACCACCCAGGCAGAACAGCATCGGTGTGGTCAGCCTGATCTTGCCCCGCCAGAGGGTGCCCAACCAGGCAAACACCTTCACACCGGTGGGAACAGCAATCAACATGGTGGTGAACATGAACAGATTGCGCATCCATTCAGGTACGCCACTGGGGAACATGTGGTGCACCCAGACGACCAGGCCCAGACCAACGATGATGAACGAAGCCACGGCCACATAGACGTAACCGAACAGCGGCTTGCGGGAATAGACCGGGAACAGCTCAGAGAAGATGCCGAAAACCGGCAGAATGATCACATAGACGGCCGGGTGGGAATAGAACCAAAAGAAGTGCTGATAGAGCACCGGATCACCACCACCGGCGGGGTCATAAAAGCTGGTTCCAGCAACAAGATCCATCAGCAGCATGATCGCGCCGCCGGTCAGGGAGGGCAGGCCGATCAACTGGAGGCTCTGGGCAGCCAGGGCGGTCCAGCAGAACACCGGCATGCGGAACCAGCCCATGCCGGGGGCGCGCATGCGAATGATCGTGGTGACGAAGTTCACCGCCCCCATGATCGACGAGACACCAGAAAGGGCCACGGCCGTGAGCCACAGACCCTGGCCACTGACCAGATGGCCCAGGGGGTTCTGAATGCTGACCGGCGGGTAGGACCACCAACCCGAATAGGCCGGTCCACCGGGCACAAAGAAACTGCTCATCAGCAGCACGCCGAAAATCGGCACCAACCAGAAGGCCACGGCATTGAGCCGGGGAAACGCCATGTCAGGCGCACCGATCATGGTGGGAATCAACAGATTGTTGAGCCCATTGAGCACCGGAAAGACGAACAGGAACAGCATCACCGTCCCATGCATCGTGTAGATGCCGTTGTAAACGGTGCGATCCACCAGATCGGCTTCGGGCGTGATCAGTTCACCGCGAATGATCATGGCCAGCAGGCCACCGACCAGAAAGAAGAAGAAGGCCAGCACGATGTACTGGATGCCGATCACCTTGGCGTCGGTGTTGAACGTGAAGTAACGGGTCCAGGAGGGCTTGGGCTCGCTGGCCGGGAAGGTGGCAAGGGTCATGGCTCAGCCGTCATGGGGCAGGGTGTTGGATCCAGGCACATTGACCTGTGGTGGCGGAGCCGGTGGCACCGTGGCCCAGCCAGCCTTGGTGGATTGGCCACGCTGGGCAAATTCACGCGAGGCATCGCTGATGCCGCTCTGCAGGGGTTGGCGGGCGGCAGCCTGCAGCCAGGCCTGATGGTCAGCGGCGCTTTCCACCACCACATCGGCCTGGTTGGCCGCAAACCAGGTGCCGCTGAACTGAGAATCCCGCAGCCGGTAGCGGCCCTCGCGCGTCGGGGTGAGATTGAAGTCGATCGCCCGACCGGGGATCACGTCCTGCTTGACGCGAAATGCGGGGATGTAGATGCCGTGCAGCACATCGTCGGAAACGAGCCGGAACGTCACCGGCTGGTTGACGGCCAGATGCAATTCGGTGGCGGCGACATCGGCACCTGGGTAGCGGAATTCCCATGACCACTGGCGAGCGATCACCTCGACCTGCTCGGCGGGGAGACGATCGCCTGGATAACCACCCGCGTCTTCGACCGGGCTGCGCAGGTGAATGTGCTCCATCGGGCCGAGCATGCCCAGGGTGGTGTTGACGCGCATGGCGTAGACCGCGATCGCCATCACCAGAACCAGGGGGATGGCGGTCCAGATCACTTCAAGCCGGGTGTTGCCCTCGATCGGCTCGGCATCACTTTCGTCGTACTTGTCGGCGCGGTGCATCAGCAGCACCCAGGCCATGACAGAGACAACGCCGCCAAACACAAAGGTGCCGACGGCGGTTTCAAAACTGAACAGCCCATCCACCAGGGGGGCAGCGGTGGAAGCCTGGACGGGGAGCCAGCGGTAGGCCTGCTGGCCCATCCAGACGCTGAGCACGACGAGCAGGGCCACCCAAGCGGCGAGAGCCACAACGGACAACGGGCTGAACCGGGGACCCTGGGCCTGAGACGGAGTCATGGCAGGGCCTCCTTGAGATCGACACCGGAAGCCAACAATTGGTCAGCGGTGATGTGCACGCCAAACTCACCGGCCAGTTCGGCACCAAGGGTGCCGTGCAGCCCGATCACCAGAAAGAGACCGAGCCCGACCAGCAGATACAGCCATTGCACCTGGCGACCCATGTTGCGGCGCCACTGAAAGCGCTGGTAGCCGCGCCAGATGGTCATGGCGACGATCACCAGCAGGATGGCGACACCACCGACGCCATGCAACAGCATCGTCTCCATGCTTTGCAGGCCGATGGTGCTGGTGACCCCGGGCAGGGGCTCGGCCAGCAGCATCTCGTAGAAGCCGGCGGCCACCGTCAGAAACGTGACGGCGGCACAGGCCAGCAGGTTGTACCAGCCCACATCGTGAAAGCCGGCTCGGGTGATCGGCAGGGCCAGCAGCCGAAACACCCGCTTTTCAAGTGGGTAGAGGGCGCCAGCAATGTCAAAGGCGATCGCAATCACAAACAGGCCGATCGTCAGATGGACCAGGTTGGGGTGGATCGGCACGGCATAGGGCAGACCATTGGCGCCCAGCTGACCACTCAGCTGCTCGATCGGCGCATCAGGAGTGACAAACAGCGTTGATGCCATGGTTCAGACCAGTCCTGCGCGGGCGGCTTCGACAACGGGCACCGTGTGCAGGCCGTAAACCCAGATCAACTGATTGCCCAGCATCACCTGCACGACAATCAGGGCCGAGAGCACCCCACCGGCCCCCAGAAAGCTGAGGGGCAGCTGCTGGGGATCGCGACTGCGAATCACGTAACGCCAACCTGAAAGAAGGGACAGCACACCGGCCAGGGACCAGCCGATGGTGCTGTGCAGGTTGAGGATGTCGCTGGAGGCGCCATAGGGGTTGGCCAGGCCCGCCTCGACTTGGCCAAAGATGATGGCCACAAAGATCGCCACCGTGGCGAAAAGAAGGTTCCAGAAGCTGACCTCAAACAGCTGCACCTTGCGAAAGGCGACGCCGATCAGATCGAACACGAAGCTGATCAACCCCATCGCGATCACAAAATGGACGACGATCGGGTGAATCGTGTCCATCCAGGGAAGGTTGTGATCGTTGAGCGGCGGCAGCAGCTCGATCATCGTTCCTGAACACAAGCTAGCGAGCACATCCTGGGGACCCCTGGTTAAGGCTGCGCCGCTCTGTGATGGATTGCCACAGAAGCGATCAGCAAACACGCACCGATCACCTGGAGACCGGTGCCGACACCAATGCCACTTATGGTGAGCCCCGTCTTAATCCTTGAACTCACGTGTCGGTTCCGGCCTCTCCCACCCTGCGCTGGCTCACCGCCGCCCTGCTGTTCGCGGCAGCTGGGTTGTCCATCGTGGTGCCCTTTGTTTCGGCCACCTTGCTGACGATCGCCATCGGGGCTGTGGCCGTGATCGCTGGAGTCAGCCAGGTGCTGCGCCTCACCGGCGAAAACGACCTCAAGGGCAAGGTCTTCCGGCTGCTGTCGGGGCTCCTTTATCTGGGTGGCGGCGTCTGGGTTCTGGCGTTCCCAGTCGACAGCGAAGTGAGCCTGACCCTGTTCGTGGGCTTTCTGCTGGCCTTTGAAGGGGTGATGGAACTGGCCGCCGCTGCCACCGGCAACGGTCCTGCCCGTGGGCTTGTGTTGATCGACGGCATCGTCACGGCCGTTCTGGGGGGGATGCTGATCGCCGAATGGCCCACTGACAGCATCTGGGCCATCGGCACGCTGTTCGGCATCGGTCTGGCGTTCTCGGCGATCAACCTGATCTCGGCACCTCAGCCCGGGGCCAATCCGTAACCCCCTCCTCCGGGGGTCTCGATGCGAAGACCGTCACCGGGCTGCAGCTCCAACGCACAGCAGCCCGGCAGTACCTGCTCGCTGCCATCCGCACGCAGCAGCAGATTGAACCCGCACTGCCCCGGCTGTCCCGCCGCCAACCCCAGAGGCGGCACCAGCCTGGAGCCACTGATCAGCGACAGCGCAACGGGCTCCAGAAACCTGAGCTGACGAACCACCCCGTCGCCACCAGACCACTGCCCCCGCCCGCCTGAGCCCTGGCGGATGGCAAAGCGCTCGAGCCGCACCGGCAGCCGCGTTTCGAGCACCTCCGGATCGGTGAGGCGCGAATTGGTCATGTTGGTCTGCACCGCCCCACAGCCATCGAAACCCGGCCCCGCTCCCGCACCGCCTCCGATCGTTTCGTAGTACTGAACCCGATCGTTGCCGAAGGTCAGGTTGTTCATCGTGCCCTGGGCTCCGGCCATCGCCCCCAGTGCCGCAAACAGGGCATTGGCCAGAGCCTGAGAGATCTCGACATTGCCGGCGACGACCGCTGCCGGCGCTGTCGGGTTGAGCAGCGATCCTGACGGCACCACCAGCTCAATCGGTTCAAAACAGCCGGCATTGAGCGGAATCGACTCGCCCACCAGGGTGCGCAGCACATAAAGCACCACAGCCCGGGTGACTGCCAGCGGAGCGTTGAGATTGCCCGAATGCTGGCCCGAAGTGCCCGAGCAATCGATCCGCAGACGCTGACGGCGGCGGTCGACCTGCACGGCCACGGCGATGCAGCCGCCGTGATCGAGAGCAACGCTGCAGGCCCCATCCTGCAGACGGCCGATCAGCCGGCGCACGGCAGCCGCCGCATTGGTCTGGACATGGCCCATGTAGGCGAGCACCTGGGCGAGGCCCTGGCGCGCGATCAGATCGGCCAGGGCCTCGACACCGCGGCGGTTGGCCGCCACCTGGGCCTGCAGGTCGGCCAGCAGCAGATCGGGGTTGCGCACCGGATGGGGGCCGGCGGCAAACCGTTGCCGCCACAACGGCTCGTCAAGGGCGCCCTGCTCCAGCAGGAACAGGTTGTCGAGCAGCAGTCCCTCGTCGTCAATGCTGCGGCTGAGGGCCGGCATCGACCCCGGCGTGATCCCGCCCACATCGGCATGGTGACCGCGGCAGGCGACAAACAGCACCGGCGGGCTGTCGGGGGAAGCGCCAGGGGCAAACACCGGGGTGATGGCGGTGATGTCCGGCAGGTGGGTACCGCCGTTGTAAGGGTTGTTGGCGACCACCACATCACCGTCACGCAGGCGGCGGCGTTGACCGCTGGCGATCGCCGCCAGCAGGCTGGTCACGCTCTCGCCCATCGATCCCAGGTGCACCGGGATGTGGGGTGCATTGGCCACCAGGCGGCCGCCCCCATCAAACAGCGCACAGGAAAAGTCGAGCCGTTCGCGCATGTTGAGCGAGCGGGCGCTCTGTTGCAGCTGCTGGCCCATCTGCACAGCGATCGCCGCAAAGCGGTGGTGGTACAGCTCGAGCTGCACCGGATCCACCGCGTTTGCCGGTTGCCGTTGCTGCCCTGGCAAGCCGCCCGCGCCCTGGGGGGCCGCGGTGACCTCGAGCAACAGGGCGCCACCCGCCAGGATCTGCAGCTGCCAACCGGGCTCGAGCACCAGGGTGGTAGTGGCATCGAGCACCAGCGCCGGCCCCTGTAGCCGCTGGCCGCTGGGCAGCTGGGAACGCCACAGCAACGGCACGCTCTGCCAGGTGCCGCCTGTCCAGAGCGGGGCGCTGGCAGGCAGCCGGGGCGAAGCGGGTGCCTGCCACACACCGGTGCCCTGAGGCTCGATCGCCTGCAGCTCCAGCAGCAGCCGTTCGACCACCAGGGGCCCCGGGGCGGGGCGGTAGCCATAGCGCTGCTGATGGCTCGCGGCGTAGGCCTCGCTGAGCGCATCCGTCAGTGCTGCGGGTTCAAGCCCCGCCGGCCAGGGCAGTTCAAGGCCCCGTTCCTGGGCCGGCTGGCGCAGCTCCAACCGCAGCTGCAGCGCGGGCGGGCCCGCCGCCGGCACCATCTGGGCCAGCTGGGCGCTGCCCTGGGACTGCAGCTCGCTGACCATGTCCTGCAGGGCGACCAGGGTCCGGGGGTTCAGGGGCAGGGCCACCACTCGTTCGAGCAGCAACGACTGGGGCGCCTGGCCGATCCCATAGGCCGACAGCACCCCCGCCAGCGGATGGATCAGCACCCGCTGCATGCCCAGTTCGGCCGCCAGACGGCAGGCGTGCTGGGCTGCCGCACCGCCGTAACTGACCAGCAGGGCCGCGCGGGGGTCGTGCCCCTGCTCGATCGAGATGCGCCGGATCGCCGCGGCCATGGTCTCGACCGCGATCTGCAGGGCCCCTTCGGCCAGCTCTTCGACGCTGGCCGCCAGGCCCGCCCGGGCCATGGACGCCTGCAAGTCGGCAAAGCCCCGTTGCACGGCCGTGGGGTCCAGGGGCTGATCGCCATCGGGACCAAACAGGGCCGGCAAGGCGCCGGCGGGCAGCCGACCCAGCAGCACATTGGCGTCGGTGATGGTCAACGGTCCGCCGCGCCGGTAGGCCGCCGGCCCGGGATCGGCCCCGGCCGAAGCGGGGCCCACCTGCAGACGATCGCCGTCAAACTGCAGGATCGAGCCCCCACCGGCGGCCACGGTGTGAATGGGCAACATCGGAGCCTGCAGGTGCAGTCCCGCGATCGCCGTCTCTGAGCTGCGCTGCCAGTGCAGTGCGCCGTCGCTGCAGCCGGCGTGGAACACATCGGTCGAGGTGCCACCCATGTCGAACCCCACCACCGGCTGCAGCGGCAACCCGGCCTGCTGCAAGGCCTCGCGGGCCACGGCAATCGCCCCCACCATGCCGCCGGCGGGGCCCGACAAAATCGTGTCCTTGGCCAGCAACCAGGACCGCGGCGCCAGGGCCCCACTCGAACGCATCACCCGCAGGGGGATCCGATCACCCAGGGCCAGCTGCACCTGATCGAGGTAACGCCCCAACACCGGTGCCACCGCCGCCTCCACCAGGGTGGTCTGGCCGCGGGGCACGAGCCGCGGCAACGGACTGAGGCGATGGGACAGGCTGAGGGTCTGGGGCCCCAGTGGCGCCAACCAGTCAGCCAGCCGCAGCTCATGGTCAGGGTTGCGGGTGCTGTGCAGCAGGGCAATGGCAACACTGCTGTAGCCATCGGCGATGGCATCGCTCACGGCCAGGTGCAAGCGCCGATCAAGCACCAGCGGTTCGAGCTCGACACCGTCGGGTCCCAGGCGCCCATCCACCTCGACCACCCGCACCACCAGGGGCTCGGGGCGTTGCACCGCCAAGGCAAACAGCTCGGGCCGGTGCAGATCGCCGATGCGCAGCAGATCTTCAAAGCCGCGGTTGATCAACAGCAGCACCGGCGTGCCGGCCCCCTCGAGCAGGGCGTTGGTGGCCACGGTGGTCCCGAGCCTCAGATCAGCGACCCGGCCGGCCGGACCGATCAGGTCGGCCATGGCCTGCACCGCCGGATCACCGGGCACCCCCGGCTGCACCGACAGCACCTTGCGGGCCAAGATCTGCCCCCGGGGGCTCAGGGCCACCACATCGGTGAAGGTGCCGCCCCGATCGATCCAGATGCGCCAGCCGCCGGCAGCTGCCGGGCCGGGTTCAGCGGTAGTTCTCAAACTGAAGCGGCACCTCGACGTCCTGGGCCTTGAGCAGCTGGATTGCAGCCTGCAGATCGTCCTTGCTCTTGCCGGTGACCCGCAGGCTCTCGCCCTGGATCGCCACGGTCACTTTCTTGAGCTCATCGCGCAAGGTCTTGCTGAGCTTCTTGGCCAACTCCTGGGACAGGCCCTTGCGCAGCTTGACCACCTGCTTGACGCGGTTGCCGCTGACGGGCTCGGGGGCCTGAAAGTCGAAGATCTTGAGCGAGAGGTTGCGCTTGGTGGCTTTCTGCCGCAGCACGTCTTCAACGGCCTGCAGGGTCATGTCACTGGCGGTGGTGATCACCAGGGACGTCTCCTCGATCTCGATCTCGGTGCCCGAGTCCTTGAGGTCGTAGCGCTGGGACACATCGCGGCGCACCTGATCAACGGCATTGACCAGCTCCTGGCGGTCAAAATCGCTGACGCAGTCAAAGCTGAACGTGTCGGCCATGGGAATAGAAGCGGTGGGACCTGCCTGGCGGCGACCCGTCTGACTGGGGCCAGCGTAGAAAAGGAAGCCGCCCCTGCCTCAAGCCATGTCCGCCCAACCCGACCCCCAGCTCGCCTGGGCACTGCTGCTGGCTGCCGGCGTTGTGGTGGCGAGCCTGGTGCCCCTGGGGGCTGCCCGCTCCCAGGCCGATTTCAGCCTGGCCGACCTGGGGGCACCGCGGGCGATGTTCGAGCGTCTGCCGGCCTGGGGCAAACGGGCCAACTGGGCCCATCAAAACAGCTTTGAAGCTTTCACCCTGTTTGCGCCCGCCTGCCTGCTGGCCCTGGTCACCGGGGTGCACGGCACGCTGGCCGGCGCCCTGGCCCTGGCCTGGCCGGTGTTGCGCTTGGCTTACATCGGCGCCTACGTGGCCGATCTGCCCCCCCTGCGCAGCGTGTGCTGGGCCGGGGCCATGGTCAGCACTGGCTTGCTCTACCTCGAAGGCCTGCGGGCAGTGCTGGGCAGCTGAGGCAGACCAGCGCTCTGGGCGAACGCCAGCTGTTAGTCCAGCGCTATCAGTCGAAGAACATCAGGCTGACGACCTTGCCCATGTCTTCGGCCACGCGGACGCTGGCCAACAGGGTCTCGCTGTCGTGAAAGGCGTAACAGATCAGCTGATCGCAACGGCTGATGATGTCCTGGTTGCAGAGGCTGCTGGCCATGGGCAGCGGCAGCTCGTCGTGCTCTGGTTTCTCGACCAGATGCAGCACCCGCTCGAGCTGCTCGCGCGACTCACCGGGCTGACGCTCGAGGCTCTGGGGCAGCAGCACGGTCAGACGGGACGGATCGATCTCGAGCACGCTGCGAATCACCGCCGCATTAACACCCTGGGCCCCAGAGGTAATCAGATTGTGTCCCTCCTGGGCCAGGGACCGGGCCACGAGCTCGACCAGATGGATCGAGACCACGGGCACATGGCGACTGCCAAGGATGGCGATACGACGCTTGCCGCGGTCCTGCAGCAGGGCTAGCTCCTGGGCCAGGGTGTCCACCCGATCCAACGCCGGGAGATCGAGAGACCGAGCCACCGCCAGCGCGCAACCTGCACGTCGAAGCTAGCAGCGCTGCCAGGGGCCCACGGGCTCAGACGGGCAGGGGCAACCCCAAACGGGTGAACAGGGGGCCGAAGTCGCAATGCTCGTCCACCAGACGCATCGCGTAGGTGGCCTTGACTCCTTCGTGCAGGCGCACATGGCCAAACGCATGCTCGATCACCTCGACGGTGGTGAGGGTGTCGTGCTCGACCTTGAGCAACGGGACCTCCAGCTCTTCGGCGCGGTTGATCAGCTGGGGCAGCGGCTCACCCACCCCCGTGAGGATCAGGCACTGGGTGGAGGCTTCCAGGGCCGCCAGCTGGATGTCGGTGCGGTCGGCACCGGTGACGACGGCCATGTTGCGGCGGCGGCGGAAGAACTCCATCGCGGCATTGACGTTCATCGCCCCGATCGAGAGGGTCTCGACCAAAAGATCGAGCCGGTCCTGACAGCAGAGGACCCGGGCATCGAGCCGAGCCACCAGCTCCTCGACGGTGACGCTGCGCAGCAGCGGACTGCGGGGCAGCACCCCGTAGACCGGGATGCCCAGTCGGGCCAGGGCGGGGCAGACCTGGGCGCGGATGGCCTCGACGTCCTCGGGGGCGACGGCATTGAGCACGACCCCCGCCAGCAGGTCACCCAATTGGGCCCTGGCCTCAAGCAACGGCTCAACGCTGCGGGCGTCGCTCCAGGCGTGCACCAGCAGCACAGGAGCCTGAAGGTCTTGGGCCAGCTGCACCAGGCTGAGGCCATACAGCAGTCCCTCACTGAGCGTGCCGGCTGCTTCCAGCAGCACCAATGCATCGGGCCCGAGGTCCTGCAGCTGCTGACGCACCGCCTGACAGGCGCTGTGGTCAGCTGGGCCGGCATCACCGTGCAGCAGCCGCTGGGTCGCCGAGTCGGCATCGAGCTGATGCAGCGAGGGCAGCAGGTGCTCAGGCGGCAGGCCGAGAATCGATCCGATGAAGCGCACATCGTCATCGATCAGCGCGTCCTGGCCGGCCGAGCCGGCGGTTTCCACGCTGGTGGCCAGAGGTTTCCCGACCCGCACACCCCGATCAGCGGCCAGCAGCTGCCGCAGCAGCCCCAGCACCACCGCTGATTTGCCACCGAAGGCCTCGCAGGAACCGATCAGGAGGGTGGTCGGGAGATCTGGCTGCATCAGGGATCTCCCGAACCCATCGGTTCAGTTCAATTTAGGAGGCGGGTTCCTCGCCCAGGATCAACCAACGCCAGAAACTGTCGGGCAGGTCAGGGCCATGGGGGTTGCCACTGGCGCCTGCCAGCCAGACCAGCAGCCGCTGGGCCGGCACCGTGAAGGTGTAATGAACCGCCGGCGAGCGGGGAAAACTGAGGTCGCAGCTGCTGGGTTCGGCTGGGGCTGCCGCCCCGCTCCAGCGCAGCAGGTAGGGATGGCTGCGGCCGTCCTGCAGCGGCCGTTCACCAATGAACTGGCCCTGCAGCAGGATCTGCAGAGCCGGTTCCAGACCCGCACCCAGGTTGCCCAGATAGGGGGCAAACAGGGGAACCAGGGCCGCCACCGAGGGCACTGCTGCAGAACTGGGGCTGGAACCGGCGTCCACCGCTCTGGTCACGATCTGTCCCATGCTGGCGCCCCAGCTCCCTGCTGCGCCAGTCCATGCACCAACGCGAGATCACGGTGGCCGTGACCGGCGCCAGCGGCGCCCTGGGCCGGGCCCTGCTGCAGCGCTGGCATCGCCGCGGGGCACGGCTGATCGCCCTGACCCACAGCCAGGCACCGCTTGAGCTGCAGGCCGATGACGGCAGCTCAATCCCGTTGCGGCAGCTGTGCTGGCAGGTGGGACAGGAACAGGCTCTGCTGAGCCAGCTGCAGGAGGTCGATGTGCTGGTGCTCAACCATGGCATCAACCTGCAACAGCAGCGCAGTGTTGAAGCCACGGCCCAGAGCCTCGAGGTCAATGCCCTGAGCAGCTGGCGGTTGCTCGAGGGGTTTGCTGCCCAGGTGGCTGCCCGCAGCGCCGCCACAGGCGCCGCCCGCCCCCGGCCCGAGATCTGGGTCAACACCTCAGAAGCCGAGATCGAACCGGCCTTCAGCCCCCTGTATGAGATCAGCAAACGGCTGCTGGGGCAGTTGCTGAGCCTGCGCAGCCTGGATCTGTCAGGCCAGGTGCGGCTGCGCCGCCTGGTGCTGGGCCCGTTTCGCTCGGCGCTGAACCCGGTGGGGCTGATGCCGGTGGGATTCGTCGCCGATCAGGTGCTGCTGCAGGCCTCGTGGGGGTGCAACCTGATCGTGGTCACCCCCAACCCGCTGATTTATGTGGTGATGCCCCTGACCACCCTGGGGCGCTGGGCCTACAACAGCCTGCTGACCCGGCCCTAGAAGCTGCGATCGGTGAGGATCTCGCAACCGTCGCTGGTGACGGCGATGGTGTGCTCCCACTGGGCCGAGAGGCTGCCGTCGACCGTGACCACAGTCCAGCGGTCCCGCAGGGTGCGGCAGGCCTTGCTGCCGGCGTTGAGGATCGGCTCGACCGCCAGGGTCATGCCGGGCCGCAGCTTCATGTTGGGCAGATCGGCGGTGCGGTAGTTGAACACCGAAGGCTCTTCGTGCAGGTTGCGACCGACACCGTGACCGGTGTAGTCCTCCACAACCGCGAAACCATGGGCTTCGACGTGGTCCTGCACGGCCCCAGCGATGTCCAGCAGGGTGTTGCCGGCCTTGATGCGGGCCAGGCCCTTCATCAGCGATTCCTGGGCCACCCTGGCCAGATCCCTGGCGTGTTCTGGGGTCTCATCACCGACGCAGATCGTGATGCAGCTGTCGCCGTGGTAGCCGTCGAAATAGGCGCCCGTATCAACCTTGAGCAGGTCGCCGGCCTTGATCACCCGCTTGCTGCTGGGAATGCCGTGCACCACCTCGTTGTTGATCGAGGCGCAGATGCTGGCTGGGAAACCGTGATACCCCTTGAAGCTGGGGGTGGCACCCAGATCGCGGATGCGGCGCTCGGCATGGGCATCCAAATCACCGGTGGTCATGCCTGGGGCGACCAGCTGCTCGATCTCGCGCAGCACGGTGGCGACGATGCGGCTGGCCCTGGCCATGGTGGCGAGTTCACGGGCCGATTTGATCTCGACCCCACGGCGCGATTTCTGAATGCGGGGACCCGTCTCGGTCACCACCGCTGAGCCGGCTGCGGTCGTCCCGCGTGTGCTGGCCAACAGATCCGCAAACAGATTCATGTCCGACCCACAAACCGCATTGGCAGCAAGCTAACAACGCCGCACCGAGCCTGCCGCGCGGCGCACCTCACCGCTGCCTTCCCCCTTGCGTGACCGTGTCAGAGGACGCCGCCGCCCGCCCCCGTCGCCCGACGCGCCCATGGGCGGCTCGACTGCGCGACCTGCACGCCAGCCTGGCTCCGTTCGTCCTGTTGCCCCTGCTGCTGACCGTGAGCAGCGGCGTCGGTTACCGGCTGCTGCGCGACTGGGGCGGCCTGGATCGCCAGGCCAGCCATGTGCTGATGGTGCTGCACGAGGGCGAGTGGCTGCGCCGCTGGCTGGGGCCAACGGGCGAAACCCTGTATGTGCTGCTCAACGGCCTGGGGCTGCTGTGGATGCTGGCCACCGGCGCCGCCCTGGCCTGGCGGCGGCTGCGGCGACAGCTGGAACGGGGGGCACCCTGAGCCGGTACACTGGTGGTTTGGCCAGGGAAACGGGGGCAGCAATGGCAGAGACGCCGACACCAGAGTCGACCCAAGAGGACGCGGTGAGCACCATCGACACAGCCGTGGAGAGCGGTAGCGACACCAGCGCTGTTGCCACAGCCGTGGCCGAACAGCCAGCGGCAGCCAAGGCCATCACCGGCAAACTGAGCGCCCAGGATCTGATCCGGGCCTTCGAGGCCGAGCAGCTCAAGAGCGACCTGCCCGAGATTTACGTGGGCGACACCGTCAAGGTGGGCGTGCGCATCCGCGAAGGCAACAAGGAGCGGGTTCAGCCCTATGAGGGCGTGGTCATCGCCAAGCGCCACGGTGGTCTCAACGAGACCATCACGGTCCGACGCATCTTCCAGGGCGTCGGTGTCGAGCGGGTGTTCATGTTGCACAGCCCCCAGGTGGCTTCCGTCAAGGTCGAACGACGCGGTAAGGTGCGCCGGGCGAAGCTGTTCTATCTGCGCGACCGGGTGGGTAAAGCCACTCGCGTGAAGCAGCGCTTCGACCGCTGATTCACAGCCCTGGGGTTTCCCCATCTGTGCTTCATCTGTGCTTCCAGGAGGCATCGGCCCTGCGCCGTTAGTTCAGTTGGTAGAACGCAGGTCTCCAAAACCTGATGTCGGGGGTTCAAGTCCTCCACGGCGCGTTCGATGCCTCCACCTGCTGTTTCGTGGTTCCGAACATGGAGTTGGATCTACAACCCGGTGATGTGGTCAAGGTGCTGGAGTCGGCTGCGCTTGGTTGGGTGCGGGCCCGGGTGATCCGTGTCAAATCGGGTGGTCGCGTGGTCGTTCAAAGCGACCAGGGACGTGAATTCACGGCCCGCGGCAACCAGGTGCGCCTGATCGAACCAGCCGGATTCAGACCCTGATCCAGGGATGATCGACGTCCCTCCAGCCAACGATTCAGTTGACGGAGGGACCGCCGATCACGGATACTTTTGAAGTCGTCCAGACGACACCAGCCAGGCCAAAAGCCTTTCTGGGACTGTAGTTCAATCGGTTAGAGCACCGCCCTGTCACGGCGGAAGTTGCGGGTTCGAGCCCCGTCAGTCCCGTTTCCAATTCGAATCGTTTCCGTCCCCATGGTGGCCGCTTCCGATTCCCACGTGCGCGTTCGCCTGGCCCCAAGCCCGACAGGCACCCTGCACATCGGCACGGCCCGCACAGCCGTGTTCAATTGGCTGTTCGCACGGCGACAGGGCGGCAGCTTTCTGCTGCGCATCGAAGACACCGACAGGGCGCGCAGCAAAGACGAATACACCGCCAACATCCTTGAGGGTCTGCAATGGCTGGGGCTCAACTGGGATGAGGAGCCCGTCATTCAGAGCGCCCGCATCGAGCGCCACCGCACCGCAATTCAACAGTTGCTGGACAGCGGCCATGCCTACCGCTGCTACGCCAGCGACGACGAGTTGACCGCCATGCGCGAGGCCCAGGCTGCTGCCAAGCAGGCCCCGCGCTACGACAACCGCCACCGCAACCTCAGTCCCGAGCAGCAGCAGGCCTACATCACCGAGGGCCGGGAGGCGGTGGTGCGCTTCAGGATCGACGACAACGCCGTGATCACCTGGAACGACCTGGTGCGCGGCCCGATGCGCTGGAGCGGCAGCGATCTGGGCGGCGACATGGTGATCGCCCGCCGCGCTCCCACAGACCAGATCGGCGATCCCCTTTACAACCTGGTGGTGGTGGTGGATGACGCTGCCATGGCGATCAGCCACGTGATCCGCGGCGAGGACCACATCGCCAACACCGCCAAGCAATTGCTGCTCTACGAGGCCCTGGGCGAACCGGCGCCGGTGTTTGCCCACACCCCGTTGATCCTCAACCAGGAGGGCAAAAAGCTCTCCAAGCGCGATGGGGTCACCTCGGTCAGCGACTTCAGGGAGATGGGCTACACGGCCGAGGCCCTGGCCAATTACATGACCCTGCTGGGCTGGTCGCCGCCTGAGGGCATGGGCGAGCGCTTCAGCCTGGCCGAGGCCGCAACGGTGTTTGGTTTTGACCGGGTCAACAAGGCCGGAGCCCGCTTTGACTGGGACAAGCTCAACTGGCTGAACGGCCAGGTGCTGCATGCCCTGCCGCCCAAGACCCTGCGGGACCAGCTGGCGCCCCTTTGGGCCCAACGGGGATGGGGAACCGCTGGCCCCACAGCCGACCCCCAGTGGCAACTGGACCTGACCACCCTGCTGGGTCCCTCGCTGACCCTGTTGGCCGACGGGCTCGACCAGGCCCAGCCCTTTTTCTGCTGCCCAGAGCTCAACGAGGCCGCCCGCGCCCAGCTCGACCTTGAAGGTGCCAGGCCGGGTCTGGCTGCCCTGCTTGCAGCCCTGGAACAGCTCCCTGCCGAGGCCCCCCTGGACACTGCTACAGCCCAGCAGTTGCTGGGCGATGCGGTCACCGCGGCCGGGATCAAAAAGGGCCTGCTGATGAAATCCCTGCGCGCGGCCCTGCTAGGCAGCCTCCAGGGTCCAGACCTGCAGGAAACCTGGCTACTGCTGCACCGGCTCGGCGAGGACAGAACCCGCATCGCCCGCTGCCTGTGAGCCGGCCTCTGCGGCATCAGCCGCAGGCGCAACCAGCCCCAACCGCGTCGCCAGGGGACCGGCACTGAGCCCCTGCAGGCCCACGGTCATCAGGATCGTCAGGAACACCAGGCCCTGCAGCCGGCCGGCGCCGATGACCCCGGCTTCCTCAAGCCGGATCGAGAACAGGGCCGCCACAGCTGCGGTCACGATGCCCCGGGGCGCCAGCCAGGCCATCAGCAGCTTTTCAGACCAGGAGAATGGCAGGCCCCAGGTGGCCAGGCCGATCGCCAGGGGCCGCTGCACCAGCATCAGCGCCAACACGCAGGCCACACCGCCCCAGCCCAGGGGGCTGAGTTCGGCCCAGCTGACATCGGCCGCCAGCAGTGGAAACAGCATCGTGATCGCCAACATCGCCAGCTGACGAATCAGGTCGTCGAGTTCGCTGGCCTCGGTGTCAAGGCGGCGGCCCACCACCACCCCTGCCGCCACCGCTGCCGGCAGGCCCGATTCGGGCAACACCTGTTCGCAGAGCGAAAACATCAGAAACACCACCCCCAGGCTCAGCTGCAGCCGCAGGGGCGCCGCCGAGGCCTCGGGGATGCGCCGCAGGGCTGCCGTCAGCAACCAGCCACAGGCGGCGCCCACGGCCACCCCACCCAGCAACCGTTCGAGCAGCCCCAGCACCAGCTCGCGCCAGCCGTGCAGATTGCCAAGCACCAGCTCGAGCAGCAGCAGGGCCAGCACCGCGCCGATGGGCTCGAGCACCAGACCCTCGCCTTCGAGCACCTCGCCCAGGGGCGCCCGCAACCGGATCTGCTGCACCAGGGGGTTGACCACCGTGGGACCGGTGGCCAGCACGATGGCGCTGAACACCGCCGCCAGGGGCCAGCTCAGCCCCGCCAGGGTGTGGGCCGCCAGCAGACCGCCGGCCACCGCCAGCACCAACCGCACCACCACGATGCGCAGCACCGTGAGCTTGAGCGCATCGCCCGGCAGCTTCAGGTTGATGCCCCCGTCAAACAGCACCAGGCTGACCAACAGACCCACCACCGTTTCAAGGCCGATGCCCAGGTCGAGGGGCTCGACCAGATGAAGACCCGAGCGACCGATCAACAGGCCGGCCGACAGCAGCAGCACCACACCGGGCAGACCGCTCAGCCAGGCGAGGGCCTGGGCCATCGCGCCGGCAAAGACCGTGACCCCCCAAAGGACGCCCAGCCGCTCAGGGGTCATTCCTCGAGGCCGTTGTATTGGGGCTCAACCCGGATGGCGATCACGGCGCTGGGCCGCAGCACCAGGTACTCGCCCTCCATCTCTGAGATCGGCACGTTGACAAAGGCATCGGCCGCCGAGGCCGTCAGCACACCGCCATACCACTGTTGAAAGGCCTCCAGGCTGGCGAAATGCACCACTTCGCTCTGGCCGCCGCTCAGATGCAGGTGGATGGCATAACGACGCGGGGTACGGGCCATGGGCCGTCGGCATGGTGCCCACACAATGGCCCATGGCCACAGCTTTGGGCCAGGGCCAGCCGCTGGGGCTGCAGGGCTGCGGCGGCATAGAGCGGATGGCGGGGCTGCCCCTGCGCCGTCAGGCCCAGGCCCAGCAGCCGGTTCGCAAGCCGGGGCTCAGCCACCAGGGCCTGCTGCAACAGCGCCAGCACCTGCCGGTCGCGACCGCGCCAGGCACCCAGGTTGCCCCAACCCAGCCAGATGGCGGCGGCCTGCCCGTTCAGGGCCCGTTGCAGCCAGAGGTCGTTGTCTGGTCCCACCGGATCGGCAGCCCGCTTCAGCAGCGCCGGGCTGGGGCTGATGCGGGCAAACAGGTTGAGCACCGTCACTGAGCCAAACCCCCACTGACGCGCGAAACCCACGATCCGGCGCAGGGTCGGATCGTCCCGCTCAGCATCGGCGCGGGATGGGTTCAGCCCGATGAACACCAGGGGCGGCAACCCTGGCTGCCACTGACGCTGCAGTGACCAGCGGTAGTGGCGGCAGGGACTCAAGGCTGCCTCCGCGTTGAGGAAAGGCTGCAAGCTCACACCGGGATCAGCCGCGACGCGGCGGCGACACCAGCTCAGGCTCAGTGAGGGTGACACGCATGGCTCAAGGAGGGGAGCCCTAACCTGGCCCCATGCCCACTCTGGCCGCCATTCGCGAGCAGCGCCGCAGCGAGCGCCTCAGCGTCCTGCGCCAGGGAGTCAGGGCTTTGGCAGCCGCCTCCCCGCAAACCCAGGTGTGGCTGTTCGGCTCCCTGGCCCGCGGCGACTGGGATGCCTATTCCGATGTCGACCTGCTGGCGATTGCTCCGGCCAAACCGGAGGCTGAAGCCCTGGCCGATGCCCTGCTGGCAGCCCAGCTGGGCGATGACGTGCTGGCCATGACCCTGGATCGCTGGGAGCAACTGCTCAGCAGCGAGGAGCCCTACTGGCGTGAAATCAGGCAGGAAGCCATCCGCCTCGATGCGCCATGACCCCGCGCGCCGAAGCCTGGCTGCGGCAGGCCCGGAACGACCTGGAGGCCGCTCAGGTCACCGCCCAGGCCGGCTTTCATGCCCAGGCCTGCTATCTGGCAGGCCAGGCTGCTGAAAAAGCCCTCAAAGCCGCCATCGTCGCGACCGGCAGCACACCGCCCCACAGCCACTCCCTGGAGCGCCTGGTGACGTTGCTGCGCGAGCAGGGCATCAGCACCGAACCGCTGGAAGGCCTTCACCTCAAGGCCCTGACCCGCATGAACAGCGAGACCCGTTACCCCCACGGCGATGAAGCACCGGCCGATCTGTTTGATGCCAACGACACAGCACAGGCCCTGCTGACCGCCGAGCGGGTTGTGCAGATCGCAGCCGCACATCTGGCAGGCTGAAGGCCCCTTGGAACCAGCCCAGTGGCCGCCCAGCCAGCATCCGACAGACCGCTGCTGCTGCTGATCGACGGCCACTCGCTGGCATTTCGCAGCTTCTATGCGTTCAGCAAAGGGGGCGAAGGGGGCCTGAGCACCAAAGCGGGCGTGCCCACCAGCGTCACCTACGGCTTTCTCAAGGCTCTGCTCGACAACTGCAAAGGCCTCAGGCCCCAGGGGCTGGTGGTGGCCTTCGACACGGCTGAGCCCACCTTCAGGCACGAGGCCGACGCGGCCTACAAGGCCCACCGCGACGAAGCGCCCGAGCACTTTTTTGCCGATCTGGCCAATCTGCAGCAGATCCTGCAGCAGAGCCTCGACATCCCGCTGGCGATGGCGCCCGGCTACGAGGCCGACGACGTGCTGGGCACCCTGGCCAACCGCGCTGCCGACGAAGGCTGGCGGGTGCGCATCCTTTCGGGCGATCGCGACCTGTTTCAGCTGGTCGACGACCAGCGCGACATCGCCGTGCTCTACATGGGGGGCGGCCCCTATGCCAAAAACAGCGGCCCCGCCGAGATGCGCCGCGACGGGGTGATCGCCAAGCTCGGCGTGACCCCCGAAGAGGTCGTCGATCTCAAGGCCCTCACCGGCGACACCAGCGACAACATTCCGGGGGTCAAAGGGGTCGGTCCCAAGACGGCGATCACCCTGCTGGCGGCCCACACCACCCTGGACGGCGTCTACCAGGCCCTTGAGCAGCTGCAGGCCGCCGGTCCCAAGGCCAAGGACCCCAAGGGCGCCCTCAAAGGGGCCCTGATCGACAAGCTCGCCAGTGGCAAGGACGACGCCTACCGCTCGCGCCATCTGGCCGAGATTTTGATCGACATCCCCCTGCCCACAGAACCAAGGCTCGAGTTGGGCAGCGTCGATGCCACGTCGTTGGCCGCATCGCTCGAAGAGCTGGAGCTGTATTCGCTGGCCAAACAGGTGGGCACCTTCGCCCAGCTGTTCTCGGCCGCCTCGTCGCAACCGGCGCCGGAGCCCAGTGATGCTGCGAGCCCCAAAGGCGCCGCGGCCATCACAGCCGCCAACGACAGCGCTACCGCTGCAGCAGCCGACGCACAGCCAGACCCATCATCTGCAGCACCGGCACTCGAGCCCCAGCTGATCACCACACCGGAGGCGCTTGAGCAGTTGATGGCCCGGCTGCTGGCGGCCACCGACCCGGCCGCGCCGGTGGCCATCGACACCGAGACCACCAGCCTCAACCCCTTCAAAGCCGAGCTGGTGGGCGTGGGCGTCGCCTGGGGCGAGGGCCCTGCAGACCTGGCTTACATCCCGATCGGGCACCAGCCCCCGGTCGCTGAGGACCTGTTGAGCGAACCACCCCCGGCCCCAAACCAGCTGCCGCTGGACCAGGTGCTGGCGGCGCTGGCCCCCTGGCTGGGCAGCCCCCAGCACCCCAAGACGCTGCAGAACGCCAAGTACGACCGGCTGATCCTGCTGCGCCATGGCCTGCCCCTGGGTGGGGTGGTGGTTGACACGCTGCTGGCCGATTACCTGCGCGATGCCAACGCCAAACACGGGCTCGAGGTGCTGGCCGAGCGCAACTTTGGTTTCGTGCCCACCAGCTACAGCGAGCTGGTGCCCAAGGGGACCACGTTTGCCGCGGTCCCGATCGAAGAGGCCGCCCAGTACTGCGGCATGGACGTGCACCTAACCCGCCGGCTGGCTCCGCTGCTGCGTCAGCAGCTCGAAGCGCTGGGCCCCGCGCTGCTGCCCCTGCTGGAGCAGGTGGAGCAACCGCTCGAGCCGGTGCTGGCGCTGATGGAGGCGACCGGCATCCGCATCGACATCGACTACCTCAAGGAGCTGTCAGGTGAACTGTCGACAACCCTGACGCGCCTGGAGACCGAGGCCAAGGCTGCGGCTGGAGTCGACTTCAACCTGGCCAGCCCCAAGCAACTGGGTGAGCTGCTGTTCGAAACCCTGGGGCTCGATCGCAAAAAATCGCGCAAGACCAAAACCGGCTGGAGCACCGACGCCGCCGTGCTCGAGAAACTCGAGGCCGACCACCCGGTGGTGCCGCTGGTGCTCGAGCACCGCACCCTGAGCAAGCTCAAGAGCACCTATGTCGATGCCCTGCCGCTGCTGGTCGAGCCCGAGACCGGGCGCGTGCACACCGATTTCAACCAGGCCGTCACCGCCACCGGGCGCCTGAGCAGCAGCAATCCGAACCTGCAGAACATCCCCGTACGCACCGAGTTCTCGCGGCGCATCCGCAAGGCGTTTCTGCCCCAGGAGGGCTGGCAATTGCTAAGCGCCGACTATTCGCAGATCGAGCTGCGCATCCTGGCGCACCTGTCGCAAGAAGAGGTGCTGGTCAACGCCTACCAACAGGGTGACGATGTGCACCAACTCACCGCCCGCCTGCTACTCGACAAGGCCGAGGGCGAGGCGGTCAGCAGCGACGAGCGCCGCCTGGGCAAAACGATCAACTTCGGGGTGATCTACGGCATGGGCGCCCAACGCTTTGCCCGCGAGACCGGGGTGAGCCAGGCCCAGGCCAAGGAGTTCCTGCAGCGCTACAAGCAGCGCTACCCCAAGGTGTTCGCCTTCTTGGAATTGCAGGAGCGGCTGGCCCTGGCGCGCGGTTACGTGGAGACACTCATGGGCCGGCGCCGGCCGTTTGCCTTTGACCCGGCGGGCCTGGGCCGGCTCAAGGGGCTCGACCCGCTGACGCTCGATCTGGACGCGGCCCGCCGCGCCGGCATGGAAGCCCAGCAGCTGCGGGCGGCCGCCAATGCCCCGATCCAGGGCTCAAGTGCCGACATCATCAAGCTGGCGATGGTGCAATTGCACCAGGCGCTGGCCGACTCGGCTCTGCCGGCCCGGCTGCTGCTGCAGGTGCACGACGAACTGGTGCTCGAGGCCGCACCCGAGGCCATGGATCAGGTGCGCGCCCTGGTCAAACAGACCATGGAGCAGGCCGTCACCCTGTCGGTGCCTCTGCTGGTTGAGACCGGCGTCGGCGCCAACTGGATGAACGCCAAGTAAAAAGGTGCTTGAGCCTTGTCAGAGCAACCACTGAATCTGGCTGCAGCTGCCTAGGGGTGAGGTCCGCAGGGCAGCCAGCAGGGTCTGAAAGGCTGTGGCAAAAGAGGGATCGCTCAGGACGTCGCGATGACCGACCACGGCCGCCACATCGCTGATACCCAGGTCGTACGGCAAGGCCTGCAGCTGCCAACGGAGCCCGATTTCGCTCAGCCGCTGGGGAGGACCGTAGGAGAGGCTGTGGCCGTCGCGGGCGACCCCCTCCCAGCGCTCCTGGTCGTAGTCGGTGCCGGCATAGGGGCAGCTGGCCAGGCCATGGGCCTGAAGTGCCTGGTTGAGCAGCGGGGCCGTCCCCATCGGCAGTGCTGGCGAGGGATATCGGGCCAGATCATCGGGACTCAGCGGCGAACTGGAGGCGAGCTGATGCTCCTGGTGGGCCAGCAGTTTGAGAGGGAAACGAAACAGGGGCAAGCAGAGCAAGCGTTGGCCCAAAGGCTGACGCTGAGGAACAAGCCTCCCCAATGGAATATCCAGTAGCGGCTGGAATTCCAGCAGGCTGCCGATCCAGACATCCAGAAGGCGACTCTCGAGGAGAGACATGATGCGCGAACTGTTCATCGAAACCAGAGGGAATTGGCGCCAACCCCGGGGAAGCGTCAGTGGATCGACTTGCCATCCCCTCGACATTCGGAACTGACCACGCCTTGTCCTTAGCTTCTGCGCACCTTCACGGAGAGCCTCAAGAACATCCAGATTTTGCTGTGGCATATAAGCATCACCAACCCTCTCAAAGTCCAAGTCCAAGCAAGAACTCAAAGCTCTATAGCGTCGCGAACAATTGCTCTGACTGACACCAAGCGCCTCACTCGCCTTGACCGTACTGTTAAAAAGCTGAAGGCAATCAAGAATATCAAGATCGCTAAAGCTATTCTCGTCAATCACGAGCTTACGGCTAACGAAACAACAAATTGCGCTTTCTGAACTATAGATCAGCCGACGACCTCATGGGGCCACCGCGATAAAAAATGCAAAAAATGCATATACGAGACAAATGCCAATCCTGGGTCGAGCCAGAATCCATTTGACGCATAGCAATATCTTCGTAGCGCATGGCGTCCTACCCCTGCCGCCCACCGCGCCAAAAGCCTTTGGAGAACTTGCACCCATCAGGCGCACCCAACAAAGCAAACCAGAACAAACCTGCATAACAGCAGATCCAAATGTGCAGCAACTAGACAGGGTGGCAACCACAATCAAGAACGATGCTCCCATCTCAGACCAGACAAGGAGACGCCATCACCCTGTTGGCAGCGAGCACTTCGGCTGTCCAACAAGACGCCCGATCAGCGATGAGAAGCCACTGAAAAAAAAGACTAACGACAGTTTGCCATTAGCTTGGACCCTCACAAATTGACTGTTAACATGGGCAAACTTGTCGACCTCACTTGCACAAAATCATAGGCCCGATCAAACACCAAACCAGCAACTACAGCGAACAGATCAGCACCCAGAGTCCCATTTTACAATCACCAAAAGCTGATTCTGTGCCACCAAGTGGCATTGGATAGCAGGGAAACGCCGCAAAAGGTGGCCAACACAATCAGATGCGCGACCACTACACAAAATTTCGAGTCGAAGCCATGGCTCCTGCAACGTTGCCCTCGGCTGGCTCATGATCAACACGGTCTGGATTCCTTCCGACGGCACCCAGGCAACCCCAAACTCGAGTGATGGGGCACCTAGCCCCCGTGGAACCTGGCATGGCTGGTCATGAAGACCTTGTGGCCTTCAGGGGCTGCTTTCACCAGCCGAGAGCGGCATGGCCACGGGTCTGCTGGATGAGGTTGCTGCTGGACACCAAGGCGCTTTCAGAACCGATGCACCAATCCACCAATCCCCCAATCCTGGGGTTCTGGCGCGACCGAATCGCCAGGCCGCCCTCTGGCGCGGGCATCAGAGGGCCCGCCTTGAGGCGATTGGCGCCTGCCAACAACTGGTGCTGATCACGCGCAGCACCCAGGACTTCGTCGAAGGTCAAGGCCTAGCAGCGCAGAACTGGTCCTGCTGAGGATCCAAGCAGCCTGCGCCTACGGTGCCCCCATTCGGCCCCCTTTCCACCCTGTGACCCTGCGGTTCACCAACACCCTGACCCGACGCATCGAGCCGTTCGAGCCCCTGGTGCCAGGTCAGGTGGGCATCTACTGCTGTGGGGTCACGGTCTACGACCTCTGCCACCTGGGCCATGCCCGCAGCTACATCAACTGGGATGTGCTGCGGCGATATCTGATCTGGCGCGGCTATGCGGTGACGTTCGTGCAGAACTTCACCGACATCGACGACAAGATCCTCAAGCGCGCCGCCGACGAAGGCAGCACCATGGAGACGGTGAGTGAGCGCAACATCGAGGCGTTCTTCACCGACATGGATGCGCTCAACATCCTTCGGGCCGACCGCATGCCCCGGGCGACCCGCTGCCTGGATGGCATTCGCGCCCTGATCGGCGAGCTCGAGGCCAAAGGGGCCGCCTATTCAGCCGATGGCGATGTCTACTTCGCCGTGATGAAGCGACCCGACTACGGCAAGTTGAGCGGCCGCGACCTGGCCGAACAGCAGCAGGGCGCCAGCGGCCGCACCGCCACCACCGAAGAAGCGCGCAAACAGCACCCCTTTGATTTTGCTCTCTGGAAAGGGGCCAAGCCCGGGGAGCCCAGCTTTGACTCGCCCTGGGGGCCCGGCCGGCCGGGTTGGCACATCGAGTGCTCGGCCATGGTGCGCGAGGAACTGGGCGAAACGATCGACATCCATCTGGGCGGCGCTGACCTGGTTTTTCCGCACCACGAGAACGAGATCGCCCAATCAGAAGCCGCCACGGGCAAAACCCTGGCAAGCACCTGGCTGCACAACGGCATGGTGAACGTCGATGGCGAAAAGATGAGCAAATCGCTCGGCAACTTCACCACCATCCGCGCCCTGCTGGACAGCGGCGTCAGCCCGATGACCCTGCGGCTGTTCGTGCTGCAGGCCCATTACCGCAAACCGCTCGATTTCACCGCCGAGGCACTCGATGCCGCGGCCACCGGTTGGAAAGGTCTCAACAGCGCCCTTGGACTGACCACTGAAGAGGGCAGCACCCCTTCGACAGGCGAGGCAATCCAGGCCCAGGGCGAACCCGAGGGGTCTGCCGAACTGGCCGAGATGCGCGAGCGCTTCATCGCCGCCATGGACGATGACCTGAACACCTCGGCAGCGCTGGCCGTGCTGTTTGAGCTGGCGAAGCCCTTGCGGGCCCTCGCCAATCGGCTGGAGCGGGGCGACGCGGCGGCCGCCGCCGAACTGCAGACCCCACAGATCCAGCAGCGCGCGGCCGTGTTGGGCGAGCTGGCCGGGGTGCTTGGGCTCAAGCAGGAAAGTGCCGCCACCCCAGCGAGCAGTTCGACGGCGAGCGGCCCCACAGAAGCCGAGATCGAGGCACAAATCGAACAGCGCCGTGCCGCCAAATCTGCCAAAGACTTTGCAACCGCCGATCAAATCCGCGCCCAGCTGCTGGACGTGGGCATCGAACTGATCGACAAGCCCGGCGGCGTGACCGACTGGATCCGGCGCTGACCGTCAACACGCCTCTGTCTCCTGAGGCCGCCGATTCGCCACCAACGCCAGCAGCGCCGAAACCAACAGCACCCCTGCCAGAGAGGCCAACGCCAGACTGTCGCCGTGGGGCCTGAGCATCATCTGCCCCATCACAAACGGGGCCAGAAAGCCGCCGATGCTGCCGAACGAGTTGATCGCCGCAATGCCCCCGGCGGCAGCCCTACCCCCTAGAAACTGCAGCGGCATGGCCCAGGCAGGTCCCAGGCTCGAAAAGGCCGCCGCAGTGGCGATGCTGATCAACACCAGACGCACTGCCCCCTCGGCGGGCAGCGAGACCATCAGGGCAAGAGCTGCGACTGCCAACGGCACGGCCACAAACAGGCGCTTGTCGGCATGGCGGTCCGCAGCCCTGCCCACCAACACCATCACCACCACTGCCAGGCCATAGGGAATGGCGCTGAGCAAATTCACCAGCACCGGCGAAGGGGAGCTCTGGCCCAGGGCATCGCCAACGAAGCGCGGGATCCAGAAACTGAAGCCGTAAAAGCTGGTGGCGATGCCCAGATAGAGAACGCTCAACAGCCACAGACGGCGGTCAGCCCACAGGGCACCCAGACCATGGACCTGGCCAGCGCTGGCCAGGCTTTGCGCCCGTTCCTTCTGCAACACCTCCTCGAGGGCTTCGGCCTCGTCGGGCTTGAGCCAGCGGGCCTGATCGGGCCTGTTGGGGAGCCATCGCCACACCGCAACGGACAGCACGATGGCTGGCAACGCTTCCAAAAGGAACAGCCAACGCCAACCGGCCAGTCCCCAAAAACCGTCGATCGAGAGCAGGGCGGCCGACACGGGACCGCCCAACAGACCAGCCACCGGAATCGCCAGCATGAACCCCGCCAGGGTGCGGGCCCGCTGCGCCTCAGGCACCCACTGACTCAGATACAGAATGATCCCGGGGAAAAACCCCGCCTCGGCCACCCCCAACAGAAGCCGAAGTCCATTGAACTGGGCTGCTGTGGTCATGAACGCCATCAATGCGGCAACCACACCCCAGCTCAGCAGGATGCGGCTGATCCAGCGCCGCGCCCCCACCCGATCGAGCACCAGATTGCTGGGGATCTCAAACAGCACATAGCCAAGAAAAAAGATGCCAGCCGCAAAGCCATAGGAGGCGCTGTTGAGACCCAGGTCCCTGGAGACCCCTACAGCAGCAAAGGAGACATTGACGCGATCGAGATAGGCGATCACGTAGAGCAAGAACAGAAAAGGAAGCAGGTGGCGCCGCAGTGCCGCCAGAGCCCGATTCAGGGCGTCGGTGTTCATGGATCAGCAGCCGAGACGGCTTCAGCAGTGAGAATTTTTGCAGTGCGAGCGGCTTAGTCCGCTCCTCCAACTAATCGGAGGGCCGTTGCTGATCGCCCATCATCTTTTCGATCTTGCGGATGCGGGTCAGGGTCGTGCTCCACACCTCGAGCTCAAAGGCGCGGCCCTGATCGCCCGCCTCGACCGCAGCACGGCACTGCTCGACCAGCGCATCGATATCCTGCCGCTGCTCGAACGCCTCCCACAGAGCACGCTCATGCCGGGCCCGCTCGATGAAGTTCCAGCGCTGCAGCCAACCAGGCAGACCCGACACACACGAGGTGCAACTGGGGTCAGTTAAACCCAGAATCGCCAGTGAGATGCCGTTGACCCGATGCCCCCCCGCACCATGCGTCGCCTGTGGGTCCTGAGCGCCGGGTTGCTGCTCACAGCACCCCTCGGCCAGGGCATCGTTCTGCAGCCGCCCACGGCCATGGCCCAGGGACCAGCCCAGGCACCAGCTCAAGCCCAAACCAAACGCCAGCCCTTGGCTGCGCCGCAAAGCAGCGAAGCCGACACCCGCACCTACATCGGCACCTGGGCGCTGGGAGACAGCAACAACAACCTGTTCAACGTGCGGATCGAGCCGGGCGGCAAGGCGGTGAGCACCTCGGGCATCGACGGCACCCCGGCCGCCGGCGGGCGCCAGAGCAATGCCGACCAGCTGCGCGAACTGGGCCGGTGGCAGCCCTGGGGCAATGGCGTGCGCATCGACTACAGCGACGGCTGGAGCGACTGGATCTATGTCAGCCCCGAAGGCCTGAGCCATGCGGCCTGGCAACCGGGTCAGAGCCGCGGCAGCGTGCCGTTCAACTTTGGACCAGCCGTCAAACTGACAGGCCCGCTGGCCCAGATCGTCGGCGTCTACAGCTTTCCACCGGCCCAGGCCGAGCTCAGGCCCTACACCGCCACCCTGCTCTCCAACGGCCAGGCCTTTAACGACATCGACGCCCGCACCGGCGGCGTCTGGACCCTGGAGGGCAACACGGTGGTGATCGACTGGATCAGCGGCTGGCGCACCACCATGAGCCTCAACCCAGCCACGCCGCTGCAGTTGCGCCACTGGGCACCGGGAGCCGACCGCAAGGGTCCCGAAACCGGTGGCACGCGTCAGGGCAAACGGGTCGAGTGAACGACGCAAGCGGCTGGATCGACAAGCAAGCGGCTGGACCGACACCTTGCAAATGCCCTTGCAAATGCCCTTGCAACTGCCCTTGCAAGTGCCCTTGCAACTGCCCTTGCAACTGATTACATGCAATCGATGCCAATGCATGCGGTGACCGATTCGCCCAGCCGGGGGTCCAGCGGCAACCACGATTGCCCTGGCGCGTGCGGCACTGTTGGTGGAGCCAACGCTTCAGGGTCAACTGCAACAGGCCCTAACCACTGGTGCAATGGGACACTGGTGGCCTTAAACGCCAAGGAGCCACGCCGTGAAAGCCCTCTCCGTGCTTGGCTCCACCGGCTCGATCGGCACCCAGACCCTGGAGCTGGCTGAGGAGTTTCCCGATCGCTTCAAGGTGGTGGCCCTCACCGCCGGCAACAACCTGGATCTGTTGGTGCAGCAGATCTGCCGCCACGCCCCCGAAGCGGTGGCCGTGTCAGACCCCGAGCGGGTGGCCGCCTTGCGCGAGCGGCTGGACGCCCTTGACCCCGCCAAGCGCCCCGCCCGCCTGCCCGAGTTGTTGGGGGGCAACGAGGGCCTGTGTGCGGCGGCGGCCTGGTCCTCGGCCGATCTGGTGGTGACCGGCATCGTTGGCTGCGCCGGTCTGTTGCCCACCCTGGCCGCCATCAAGGCCGGCAAGGACCTGGCCCTGGCCAACAAGGAGACCTTGATCGCCGCCGGCCCGGTGGTGCTGCCCGAGCTCGAAAAAAGCGGCTCGCGCCTGCTGCCCGCCGACTCTGAGCATTCAGCGATTTTTCAATGCCTGCAGGGCACCCCCTATGCCGAGACCGCACGGCTGAGCACCGGTGTGCCCACCCCGGGCCTGCGGCGCATTCAGCTGACCGCCAGCGGCGGCGCCTTCAGGGACTGGGCCCCTGAAGACCTGATCAAGGCGACGGTGGCCGATGCCACCAGCCATCCCAACTGGAGCATGGGGCGCAAGATCACCGTCGACAGCGCCTCCCTGATGAACAAAGGCCTCGAAGTGATCGAGGCCCACTATCTGTTCGGCCTCGATTACGACCAGATCGAGATCGTCATCCACCCCCAGTCGATCATCCACTCGATGGTGGAACTGGCCGACAGCTCGGTGCTGGCCCAGCTGGGCTGGCCCGACATGAAGCTGCCGATCCTGTATTGCCTGAGCTGGCCCGAGCGGCTCGAGACCCCGTGGCGCCGGCTCGATCTGACCGAGGTGGGCTCGCTGACGTTCCGCAAGCCCGACCCGGCCCGCTACCCCTGCATGGCGCTGGCCTATGCCGCGGGCCGCGCCGGCGGCACCATGCCGGCGGTGATGAACGCCGCCAACGAGCAGGCCGTGGCGCTCTTCTTGGACGAGCAGATCCATTTCCTCGACATTCCCAAGTTGATCGACGGGGTGTGTGATCGCCACCGGGTCGATCTGATGGGCGCTCCCTCTCTGGACGACGTGCTGGCGGTCGACGCCTGGGCCCGCCAGGCGGTGCGTGAGGCTGCAGCCCTGGTGGCGGCTTGAGTCCCTGCGTCAGCCATCACCTGCTGCTGTGTGCCACCCCGACCAAGGCGCTCTGCAGCCCCGACCCCCAGGTCGGAGCTGCCAGCTGGGACGCCCTGAAGCGCCTGGTGCGCGAACGGGGCCTCGAGGACCCAGACAGGCCCGGCGGCATCGTGCTGCGCAGCAAGGCCGATTGCCTGCGCATCTGCGCCCAGGGGCCGGTGCTGCTGATCTGGCCCGATGGAATCGTGTACGGCGGCGTCACACCCGAGCGCATCGCCCGCATCATTGACGAGCACGTCATCGGCGGGACCCCGATCGATCCCTGGGTCGTGCAGCGCTACAGCCTGAACGCAACGGCCTGAGTTTCTCAGATATTGAGTTTCTCGGATATTGAGTTCCTCGGAATGCGTTTCCTGGCCTCAAGGGCCCAGTTGCTGCTCCAGCCAGGCCGCGGTCAACTGATCACTCCAACTGGCAGGCAGCCCGCCAAGGGCACGGTCGCCGGCACCATGGAAGCCGTTGTGGCCCCCCTGGGGGGTCAACACCACCGTTCCGCCACCTGGGAAGGCGCCGCGCCAGGCCGCCGCGAGGGCCTGCGCCGGGGCGGCGGGCACCCAGGGGTCATCGGCGGCCTGCAGCAGCAGCCAGGGGGGCAGCACGGGCAGGGCCAGCAGCTGCGGCAGGGGGCTGGCGGCGGCGTAGTACTGCTCAACAGAGCCAAAGCCCCAGCGCGGGGCGGTGATCGCCCCATCAAAGCCCGCCAGGCTCCAGGCGGGAACTGCCGCCAGGGCATGGCGCTCGGCCGGCGACAGGCCGGCGGGGTCGGCGGCGACCTGCTGCCGCAGGCGGCGCAGCACCACCTGCAGGTAAAGCCGGTTACGGTGGCGCTGCATGTGATCGCAACTGGCGGCCAGGTCCAGCGGCGCGCTTAGGGCCACCAGTCCATCGAGGCCACCGGGGTTGGCGAGCAACGCATTGAGCAGCACCGTGCCCCCCAGCGACAGCCCCACCCCAAACAGGGGCACGCCACCGGCCAGCTCACGGGCCCGGTCCAGCACCGGCAGCAGGTCACTGGTGCAGCAGGCGGCATAGCTGCCCGCGGCCAGGGCCCGTCCGGCCCCGGCGCCGCGCAGATTGAGCCGCAGCACCGCCAGCCCCCGTTGCAGCAGCAGCGCCGCCAGGCGCCTGACCCCGACGCTGTCGCTGCTGCCCCCCAGGCCATGCACCAGCAGCACCAGCGCCCGGGGCTGGTCCTGGTCCTGGGCCTGCGATGGACGGGCCAGCCACCCCAGCAGGGCCCCGCCTTGGACCGGCACCAAGACCTGCTGCTGGTCTTGCTGCTGGGCCTGCAGCTGGACCTTGGGCAGGGCCAGGTGCTGGGGGCGGATGCTGTCCCGCAGGGTCTGCAGGTCGCCGCCAAGCCAGGGAAACCGGGGGCGAAAGGGAGCCAGACCCAGGGGCCCCATCAATTCAGACCGCCGCTGGGGTCTTTTTACCCACCCCCAGCTCCCGCAGCTCGCTGACCAGACCGGCCAGCACCGCTTTGGCATCGCCAAAGACCATGGCGGTCTGGGGCAGCTCGAACAGGGCATTCTTGATGCCGGCATAGCCGGCGCCCAGGCTGCGCTTGACCACGAACACCTGGCGCGCCTGATCGACCTCGAGCACGGGCATGCCGAACAGGGGGCTGGTCGGATCACTCTTGGCGTCGGGATTGACCACATCGTTGGCCCCCAGCACGATCACCACATCGGTGCGGGGAAACTCGGGGTTGATCGAATCCATCTCGATCAACTGCTCGTAGGGCACATCGGCCTCGGCCAGCAGCACGTTCATGTGGCCGGGCATGCGGCCCGCCACCGGATGAATGGCGTAGCTCACCTCGGCGCCGTTGGCCTCGAGCAGCTTGGCCAGCTCCCGCAGGGTGTGCTGGGCCTGGGCCACCGCCAGGCCATAGCCGGGCACGAACACGACCCGTTCGGCCGTCTCGAGGGCCATGGCGCATTCTTCGGCTGAACAGCTGGTGATGCGGCTGTACCCCGCTTCATCACCGCCGCCGCCGACGTGACCGCCGCCCGCCGCACCCAGGGCACCGCCGAACAGCACGCTGACCAGCGAGCGGTTCATGGCCGTGCACATCACCTGGGTCAGGATCAGGCCCGCCGCGCCCACCATGGCGCCGGCGACGATCAGCAGCTGGCTGCCGACCACGAAACCGGCCGCAGCCGCGGCCACGCCCGAATAGCTGTTGAGCAGCGAGATCACCACCGGCATGTCGGCCCCGCCGATCGGCAGGGTCACGCCGATGCCCAACAGGGTCGAGGCGCCCACCAGCAGCCACAGGGGCAAGCCCGAGGGATCGCCGATCAGCAGCACCCCGGCCACCAGGGCCATGGCGGCGAGGCTGATGTTGACCCCATGGCGCAGCTGGCTCTGGGTCCAGCCCGGGGTTTCGATCCAGCCCTGCAGCTTGCCCATGGCCACGATCGAACCGCTGAAGGTGATCGCGCCGACGAACACCGAGATCACGATCGAGATCAGCGACACCAGATCGCCCGCACCCTGAGCAGCCGCACCGTCAGCAGCAGCTGCGCCGCCGCTCTGGAACAGCGCCACGGCAACGGCCACCAACAGGGAGGCCATGCCACCGCAGCCGTTGAACAGGGCCACGGTCTCGGGCATGGCGGTCATCGGCACCCGCTGGGCCATCAGCAGCCCCGCCAGCCCGCCGATGGCGCTGCCGGCGGCGATCCACAGCCAGGCCTGGGGGCTCAGCTGCTGCTGGAGCAACAGGCCGACGACAGCCAGCCCCATGGCCAGGGCCGCCAGGCCATTGGCCGCCCGGGCCGAGCGCACCTTGGACAGGCCCTTGAGCCCCAGCGCCAACAACAGCACCGCCACCAGATCGATGGCGTAGCTCAACACGGATGTGGTGGTCATGGCTGGGAGCTCGAGGGTTTGCGGCTGGAGGATTTGGGCCCGAACATCGCCAGCATCCGATCGGTGACGACAAAACCGCCGATCACGTTGAACAGGGCAAAGGCCAACGAGGCCGCCCCCAGCACCAGCAGGGCCGGGTTGCCATCGGCCTGGGCGATCAGCGTCAGCGAGGCCAGCACGGTGATGCCACTGATCGCATTGGCGCCGCTCATCAGCGGGGTGTGCAGGGTGGGCGGCACCTTGCCGATCAGTTCAAAGCCCAGCAGGCCGCCCAGCAGCAGCACCCACAGGGCCTGGGAGAAGGAGCTCATGGTCAGACGGGAGCAAGGGACGGAGCGGGCGCATCGGCGGCCGGCAGCAGGTCGGGCCGCAGGCAGCGGCCGCCATGGCTGATCAGGCAGCCCGCCAGGATCGGATCCTCCGGATCAATCTGCAGCTCGCCACTGGCCAGCAGATGCTTCAGCAACGCCAGCAGGTTGCGGGCGTAGAGGGCACTGGCATGGTTGGCGACGCTGCTGGGCAACTGATCGGCGCCGATCAGCTGCACGCCGTGACGCCAGACCGTCTCGCCGGGCACCGTGCCCTCGCAGTTGCCCCCCTGGGCCACCGCCAGATCGACGATCACCGAGCCCGGTTTCATGCCGGCCAGCATGCCGTCGCTGATCAGCCGCGGAGCCGGCTTGCCCGGCACCTGGGCTGTGCAGATCACCAGATCGGCCAAGGCCAGCTGTTCGCTCAGCTGCTGGCGCTGGGCCGCCAGAAACGCCTCGGACGCCGCCAGGGCGTAGCCGCCGGCTTCGGCGGGCCGCTCCTGCTCGGCCGGTGGATCGATGAACCGCCCCCCCAACGAGGCGACCTGCTCCTTGGCGGCGGGACGCACGTCAGAGACGTAAACCACCGCCCCCAGCCGGCGCGCCGTGGCGACCGCCTGCAAACCGGCGACGCCGGCGCCAAGCACCAGGGCCCGGGCCGGCTGAATCGTGCCGGCGGCCGTCATCAGCATCGGCACGTAGCGGTCCAGGGCCGCCGCAGCCAGCAACACGGCCTTGTAGCCGGCGATGTTGGCCTGGGACGACAGCACGTCCATGCTCTGGGCGCGGCTGATGCGGGGCAGCAGCTCCATCGCCACTGCCGAGACCTGGCCGCCGGCCAGCAGATTGAGCCGCTCGGCCGCGCCATAGGGCTCGAGCAGCCCCACCAGCAGGGCACCGGCTTTGAGCTGGCGCAGCTGCTCAGCAGCCGGCGGCGCCACGGTCAACACCACATCGGCCCCAGCCCAGTCGAGCTGGTCTGCGGCGACCACCCGGGCACCGGCCTCGGTGTACAGGGCATCGCCGTAGCCGGCGGGCTGGCCGGCACCGGCCTCGACCAGGGGCGCCAGACCAACCGCCACCAGAGCCCGGATGGTCTCGGGGGTTGCCGCAACGCGGCGCTCCCCTGCGCGCCGCTCACAGGGCACCAACACACTCAGCACACCGTCACCTCCCGCCCCCGCATGCACGGGGTCCATTTGTCTTCCATTTGGAAGCGCCGGGGCATGAACGGCAATCGTTTGCAGCCGATTGTGCGCACACCCCCACCGGCCACACCCCGCAGACGCCGCTCAGAACAGGGGCAGCAATTCCTGCTCCAGGCAGACCGCCTGCGGCCAGGCCCCCTGATGGCGCAGCTGGCGGGCCCGCAGGATCATCGGATCGATGTCGCATTCGAGCTGCCAGCACTGTTCAAGCAGGCGGCGACGTTCACCGGGATCGAGGTGGTCCATGGGGTGAGCCGTGTTGGCCAGAAGTTAGGAAGGCCGCCGGCTGTGCCCATAGGCCAGAACACTCAATAATGCGGCGATGGTCCCCGTCTCCTTTGACCTGAGCCGACCGCTGCCGCTGCAGCCGCGCCAGTGGCAGAGCCAACTGATCCAGCTGCTGCGCGCCCGCCTGGGCCAGGGGGGGCCGCAGGGACAGGACGTGTTGATCCATGCCGGCCCGGGGGCGGGCAAGACCCTGGGGGCCCTGCTGGCGATCTGGCGCCTGCAACAAGACCGGCGGATCGGACGATTCGTAGTGTTCTGCCACCGCAACGCCATCGCCGCCCAGTGGCTCAAGGCAGCAGCCCGACTCGAGCTGAACCTGGTCGAGTGGTCGCTCGACGCCGCCGATGCCCTGGACGGGGCAGCAGCCGATCAGGGTCTGCTGCTGAGCTATCAGACGGCAGCGCTGCATCAGACCCGGTTGCAGGGCCTGCTGCAGCGCTGGGCGACCACCCCGTGGATGGCGATCGCCGACGAGGTTCACCATCTGGGGGTCGATCCCGACGAACCCGAGGCCGCCGCCTGGGGCCATGCCTTCAGCACCCTCAGCGGCTCAGCCGCCCTGCGGCTGGGACTAACCGGCACCCCGTTCAGGGCTGACCAGCTGGCGTTCTGCGCGGCCCGGCGGCAACCGCGCCGCGATGGGGACCAGATCACCTGGCAGATCGTGCCCGACCTGTGCGTCGAACCGCGGCAACTGATCGATGCCGGCGATGTGCGGCCCCTCGAATTTCGCTTTCAGGATGGCTGGGTCGACCACGCCCGCCCCGATGCCCCCGCCGAGCCCGAGGCCGAACGGTCGTGCCTGTCGGCCGAAACCCGCGAAAGCTGGCGGGCCCGCAACCTGCGCCGGGCGATCCGGCTGGGAGATACCAGCAGCATTGCGCTGCGGGTTCTGCTGCAGGCCCGCAAAGGCCTGGCCCGGGTGCGGGAGCAGCATGCCGAGGCCGGTGGTCTGGTGTTCGCCCGGGACATCGCCCATGCCCGCCAGATCGCCCAGCTGCTGCAGGACGAAGGCGATCAGGTGCTGCTGGTCCATTCGCTCGACCCGGAGGCGGGCGAGCGTCTGCGCCGTTTTCACCAGGGACAGGGGGACTGGCTGGTCAGCATCGACATGTGTTCGGAGGGATTCGACGCGCCACGGCTGCGGGTGGTGGCCTACCTGAGCACCGTGGTGACCCGCAGCCGCTTTGTGCAAGCCATCACCCGGGCCGTGCGGCTCGAGGGCGAGCGCTGCGCCCAGGAGGCGATCCCCAGGGATGCCTCGCTCGTGTTTGCCCCCGCCGACCCCCTGCTGCTCAGCCATGCCCGCAGCTGGTCGATCAGCGAGCCCTACCTGCTGCGGGGCACCACACCCGCCCCGCTGACTGACCCTTTGGGCGGCAGCGGTGGACGGGGATCCCTACCTCTGGCAGCGGTCGACCAGGGGACCGGCGCCGTGATCGCCCTGGGGGGCCCCCAGTTGCCGGGGTTTGTGGGCAGCAACACGCAGCACAGGCGACCAGCCTGAGCCGAAGATCTGCGACGTTGTGTCAACCAACACCGCCAGATGGCACGCTGCCAGCCACCCTGGTCCCAGCACCTGGGGACGGTGACCATGGACGCAGCCATCGAACGCCGACTGACCGTGGCCGTGAGCTGGGCTCTGGCCCGGCACGCCACCCTTGATGCCTTCGAATTGTTTGAGGAAAGCTTCGCCCTCAACGAAGAGTTCCGTGAGTGGCTGCTCTGCCTTGAGGAACACCCCGACCTGCTGGAAGCCAGCGTGCTGATGGTGCCCTCCAACCTCAGGGAGCTGTTCCACAAAGCCTGCAGACCCGAAACCGACGGACTGCTGGAGATCTGAACAGCCCCGACCCGCACTCCTGAACGACTGGGCTCAAATCTAAAGCAAATCTGAAGCGCCGCCCACAGTTGGGCTGAAGCTTTGCTTTTCTTGAGCAAAAACCAACGGCGGGCGCCAGGCCCGCCAACAACGACGCGCCCCAAGGGACCCAAAGGGTCGACGGCTGCTCGTCAAACCACAACCCGATCCACTAGGCTTAACTCATAGTCATTCCGCATTAGGGACCATGGGTGTGGAAAATCTGGTGATCGTCGGCTCAGGGCCCGCCGGGTACACCGCAGCCATCTATGCCGCCCGGGCCAACCTCAACCCCCTGCTGATCACCGGCTTTCAGGACGGCGGCATCCCGGGAGGTCAGCTGATGACCACCACCCATGTCGAGAACTTCCCCGGGTTCCCGGACGGCATCCTGGGGCCCGACCTGATGGACCGGATGAAGGCCCAGGCGGTCCGCTGGGGCACCCGGTTGATCGAGGCCGATGCTGAAGCGATCGACCTCTGCCAGCGCCCGTATCGGATCACCGCCGAAGGACAGGTGTTTGAGACCCAGTCGGTGATCCTGGCCACCGGTGCCAGCGCCAACCGCCTGGGCCTGCCCAGCGAGGAGCGCTTCTGGAGCCGGGGCATCAGCGCCTGCGCCATCTGTGATGGCGCCACACCCCAGTTCAGAAACGAACCGGTGGCCGTGGTCGGCGGCGGTGATTCCGCCTGTGAAGAGGCGGTCTACCTGACCAAGTACGGCAGCCACGTGCACCTGATCGTGCGCGGCGACCGCCTGCGGGCCAGCGCAGCCATGGCCGACCGGGTGCTCGCCAACCCCGCCATCACCGTGCACTGGAACCGCCAGGTGGCCGATGCCCAAGGAAATGACTGGCTGGACGCGATCCTGCTGCGGGACGGCGACGCGGGCGCCAACGAAGAGCTGGCCGTCAAGGGCCTGTTCTATGCGATTGGCCACACCCCCAACACCCGCCTGGTGGCCGGCCAGCTCGAGCTGGATGCCAAGGGCTACCTGGTGACCCTGCCCGGCCGGCCGGAAACCAGCAAAGAAGGCGTTTACGCCGCCGGCGATGTGGCGGATGCCGAATGGCGCCAGGGCATCACCGCCGCAGGCAGCGGCTGCCAGGCCGCCCTCGCCGCCGAGCGCTGGCTCAGCCATCACCAGCTGGCCGTGACCGTCAGCCGCGAACCCGTCGATCCCCAGGAGGTCGGTGAGCCCATCCGCACCGCCGTCAGCGACGAGGTCAATTTTGACGCCAACGCCCTCTGGCAGAAGGGCAGCTACGCCCTGCGCAAGCTGTATCACGACAGCAACAAACCGCTGCTGGTCGTCTACACCTCACCCACCTGTGGTCCCTGCCACGTGCTCAAGCCCCAGCTCAAACGGGTGCTCGACGAGCTGGGTGGCGCCGCCCAGGGGGTCGAAATCGACATCGAAGCCGATCAGGAGATCGCTTTGCAGGCCGGTGTCACCGGAACCCCCACCGTGCAGCTCTTTTTCAACAAGGAGCTCAAGGAGACGTTCCGCGGCGTCAAGCCCCGCAGCACCTTCAAAGCTGCCATCGAATCGTTGATCGGCGTTCCCGCCTGATCAGCGCCTAGCTGATCAGCGCTTGCGGGGGCCGCCGGGCCGGTTGCCCCCGGGCCTGGGACCGGTGGCTCCGGCGTTGCGCTCGCGGTAGGTGATGCGGCCGCGGGTCAGGTCGTAGGGGCTGATCTCCACCAGAACCTTGTCCCCAGCCAGCAGCTTGATGCGGAACTTGGTCAGTTTGCCGGCCGCCCGGCAAAGGCACTGGTGACCCGCCGGCTGCTCCAGGGTCACCAGGTAAAACCCGTTGCCCTGTTCCTTTTCAATCACTCCGGAGGTCTCGATCATGCGGCGGCCTGCGCTCTCCTTGTTCTGGTTGAACAATCAGCTTAAGCGTCGCCATGGACTGAGAGGTCTGCCGTGACAACCCTGCTGTTGCACAAACCCTATGGGGTGCTGAGCCAGTTCAGCCCTGAACCGGACAGCCGCTGGCAGACCCTGGCGACCTTGATCGATATTCCTGGGGTCTATGCAGCGGGCCGCCTGGATGCCGACAGCGAAGGGTTGCTGCTGCTGACCAGTGACGGCCGCCTGCAGCAGCGGTTGACCGATCCAAGCTTTGGCCATTGGCGGCGCTACTGGGTGCAGGTCGAAGGCGACGCCGCGTCCAGGCCCGAGGCCCTGGCCCAGCTGCGCCAGGGAGTGACCATCCAGCAGCGCCCCACCCTGCCGGCCAAGGCACGCCTGTTGTCGGCCCAGGAGATCGGGGCCGCCGGCATCGGCGAGCGCCAACCACCGATCCGGCAGCGGTTGCAGATCCCCACCAGCTGGCTGGAGCTCGAGCTGCGGGAAGGACGCAACCGCCAGGTCCGCCGCATGAGCGCTGCCGTCGGCCTGCCCACCCTGCGGCTGATCCGCATGGCGATCGACCTGATGGACGGCCAGCCCCCCCTTAGCTGGCAGGGACTGGCACCAGGCGCCTGGCGCGAGGTGAGCGCCGCCGAGTCCGAGCGCCTGGCAAGGCTTCCCTACTCACCCGGCCGGGGCGGCCGCGCCGGGGGTGGGAAGTCAGGCCAGGGAGGAGGTGGAGGGTAAGGGGGCCTGGCGTTCACCCTGGTACGCCTCCCGGTTGAGTTCGCGCTCAAGGGTCTTGATCCGCATGGCCCGCAGGCAGTATTTGCAGCCACCAGTGGTCTGCAGATGCTTCTCAGGGGTGATGGCGATCAGCTTGACGGGGTGGGTGCGGCAGCGGATTTTGATCGGTGACTTGTAGCTCTTGTAGAGAATCCCGCTGTAGTCGTACAGATCCCCGAAGCGCGCCTGCGCACGCCTGAGAAACACCTCCTCGCTGATCGGGCTGCCCATGGCCGGGGACCCTAACCAGGTCTGCAGCCGTTGACCCCAGAGCCGACAAGAACTGTGATGGAGGATGCCCAGGATTTAGAGGTGCCCAGAATTCAGACCGCGGCTCAGCCGATCACCTCGCGCAGCTCGCGCACCGTCATCAGCTGACCGTAGTAGTAATTGGCGCGGGCCCTGAGGGCCGGATCACCGATGCTGTCGAGGGCGTCAAAACCGAGGCTCTGCCAGAGCTCGTGACCGCTGGCACGGGTGATCTCATCAGTCGCCTCCTGCTCCAGGTTGGCGAGACGACGCTGCAGATTCTTGATCTGGGCGATGGACACCGGTCGACGAAGCAACTGCATCCATAGTACAGACGCACTGGCGCCCGCCGGATCCCCAGGTCAGAACGGCAGTTTCTTCTTGGCGTCCTTGTCCAGGTCGGCCTCCATCTCGCGCAGGCGCCTAAGGATCGTGTCGTAGTACTCGCGCAGGTAAGCCTCGAGGCCGGTGGTCTCGGCCGGGTCGAGCCCAAAGGCCTCGTAGCTGGCCTCCATCGGCGCATCGAGGGCGGTGCCGCCGCCGGTGACTTCGGCAAAAGCCAGCCGTTCGGCGATGTTGACAGTGGGCTCAAAGAAATTGGCCAGGCTGCACATGCCCTTGATCAGGGCCGGTGGGACCCGCACCACCCGCGCATCCTTGCCCGTGAACCGTTCGCACAACTGGGTAATCTCGCCGGTGGTCCAGGCCCGGGGGCCCACCACCGGAAACGACCTACGCACGGTCTCGGCGCGGCTGAGGGCCGCCACCGCAAAGCGGGCCATGTCCTGGGTGTTCATGTAGGCCAGCGGAGTCGGAGAGCCGCTGACCCACACCGTCTGGGACTCGAGGACCGGAATCGCGAACTGACTGATCAGACCCTGCATGAAGGCGACGCCCTGCAGGATCGTGTAATCCAGGTCCGATGCGGCAAGCCACTGTTCGGTGCAGGCCTTGATGTCCATCAGGGGCACCGATGGATGCTGGGCGGCCGCCAACAGCGACACGAACACCACCCGGTTGACCTGGGCCCGGCGGGCCGCCGCAAACAGGTTCTGCTTGCCGTCCCAGTCGATGGTGTAAGCGCTGCCCGCATCGGTCGCCCGGGCGGTGGCGGCATCGATCAGGGCCTGCTGCCCTTCAAGGGCGTAATCGAGGCTGCCTGGCTCGAGCAGATCGCCACGGGTCAGCTCGCAACCCCATTCAGTCAGAAAAGACGCCTTGCGGGGGCTGCGCACCATGCAGCGCACCTCGTGACCCTCATCGAGAGCCCGTCGCACGATCTGACGGCCAAGGGTTCCCGTGCCACCGACCACCAGAACCTTCATGCCGGCCCACGCTTCAGCGGGCCTGAGCCTAGGGGTCCGCCGTCAGCGGGCGTGACGGTTCAGTCCTTGAGCAGCTTGAGCAGCAGGGCACCGCCGGCCAGGCCCAGGGGAATCAGCACCCAGAACAGGGCAGCGGTGCCGAAGATTTCAGAGGCCATGGACCGCGATGAAACGACAATGGCTTCCTATTTAGCAGCCCTGACCCCGTCGCTGCCCACCCCTGCGGCCGACTGCAAGATCTCGGACCAGGGGGCATCGCTGCGCAACTGGCCGGGCATCACCCCACTGATGCCGGCCCGAAACCCCTGTTGCTGGAGCTGAGCGACCAGAGCCTGCAACGGCGGCGCCCCACCACGGCCCAAGCGGCGACCGATGCTGCTGGTGGGCCAGCAACGGGGCAGGTCGCCGGGATCGGCCGACAGCCGGCCGAGCAAGCGTCTGGACTCAGTCACCAGCGACGTTCCCAGAGCCGGATCACCCGCGTCAGCCAGGCCCTGCAACCGCTCCAGGGTCGGCTGGTGTTGCAAGGGACCGATCCACAACGGCCCGCTGATTGCCAGGGGCGGCGATGGGGGGCTGCACAGACAGGGTTGCCATTGGCGCAGCTGCAGCAGCGATTGCACCTGCTGGTCGCCGCAGCCATGGCAATGGGCCAGGAGCCCCAGCTGGGCCAGCTCGGAGCCCGCGGCATGGCGCTTCAGTCGCACCGCCGTGCGAAAGGTGCGCCCCTCGCTGAAGCTCAGCACCGGCTCGATGCTGCGGCCCTGGGCCCAGGCCGCCCGGGCGATCACGCCGATCTGCAGGCGCAGCGCCAGTTCCCAGCTGGCCGGATGGGCCCGTGCCGCCGCCCCCAGACGCCGCACGGCACCACTGCGGTCATGCCCCGTGGGCGAACGGCCGTCGGTGCTGGCCACATACAGCAGACCGTCAAGGCGCACCGCCTCCAGCGCCAGGGGCACCAGGGCCGAGGGGCAGCCAAAGGCGTCAAGATCCAGAAAATCAAAGCGGCGCCGCTGCAGCAGGCAGCCGGCCAGCAACTGCTGGGCGGTCTGACAGCCGGCCTGCACCTGCAGGCCCAGGGGGGCCAGGGCGGCCAGGTTGCGCTGCAACAACGGCAGCCGGTCAGGATCGGCGTCGTTGACCCACACCAGGGCCCCCGGGGCGTGCACCAGCGCCTCAAGGCCGTAGCGCAGGGCCCGAATGCCGCAACCGGCCATGGCGTCGAGCACGGCCACCGGCTCTGATGCCGATGCCAAATCTGGCCTGGCATGGCGCTGCACCAGATCGGCCAGCAGCAGCACGCCCAGATCGCGGGCCGGACGGGAGTCCGGGCGAAAGAAACCGTCGCCAACCTGCAGTCGGGCCGCGCCTTCGCAATAGTGATCGTCAGCCGCAGTGGGCACGACCGCCGCTGATGCACAACGACAACCAGCCTGACGCCTCACCCGACTGGGGCAGCGCCCACCAGTGGAGCTGGCAGGGGTTCAGCTGCCACTGGCAGCGCCAGGGGGACCCTGCCGCCCCGGCCCTGGTGCTGCTGCACGGGTTCGGCGCCGGCAGCGGCCACTGGCGCCGCAACGCCGGCGCCCTGGCGGCCGCCGGCTGGTGCGTGTACGGGCTGGATCTGATCGGCTTCGGGGCCTCCAGCCAACCCGGCCCACGCCGCTGGCGCCGCCTCGACAACCGCCTCTGGGCCCGCCAGGTGCAGGCCTTTGCCGAACAGGTGGTGCAGGCGCCGGTGGTCCTGGTCGGGCACTCGCTGGGGGGGCTGGTGGCGCTGAGCTGCGGCGTCTTCTTTCCGCACTGGGTGCGGGCGGTGGTGGCGGCACCCCTGGCCGATCCCAGTCTGCTGAGCGCACCGCTGCGGCCCGGCCGCCGCCCACCCTGGCGACGCCGGCTGAAACAGGTGCTGGTGACGGTCCTGTGCAGGCTGCTGCCGCTCGAGCTGATTGTGCCGCTGCTGGCCCACTCGCCGCTGCTGGATCTGGGCATCCAGCTGGCCTATCGCCAGCCCGTGATCGGCGACCGCGACCTGCACCGCCTGATCGCCCGCCCCGCCCGTCGGCCCACGGCCCCGTCCACCCTGCGGGCGATGAGCATCGCCATGGCCTTGCGCCCAGCTGCGGCCACTGCCCGGGCCCTGCTGCCGCGCCTGGGACAGCCCCTGCTGCTGATCTGGGGCGGGGCAGACCGGCTGGTGCCGCTCGAAGTGGGCGAACAATGCCGCCGGCTGCGCCAGGACCTCGACTGGAGCCTGCTGCCCGGCTGCGGCCACTGCCCCCATGACGAGGCCGGCGAGGCGTTCAACGGCGTGCTGCTGCGCTGGCTGACGCGTACCTTGGGTTGACCTGCCTGGCATTGCGGCGAGCTGCCCCATGAAACACACCCTTTCGGTGTTGGTCGAAGACGAATCGGGTGCGCTCAGCCGCATCTCAGGCCTGTTCGCCCGTCGCGGCTTCAACATCGAAAGCCTGGCCGTCGGCCCGGCCGAAACCCAGGGACGTTCCCGCCTGACCATGGTCGTCGAGGGCGACGACCGCACCCTCGAGCAGATGACCAAACAGCTCGACAAGCTGGTCAATGTGCTGGGGGTGATCGACCTGTCGACGATCCCGGCGGTCGAGCGGGAGCTGATGCTGCTCAAAGTGGCGGCGCCTGCCGAGTCGCGCAGCGCCATCCTTGACCTGGTGCAGGTGTTCCGGGCCAAGGTGGTCGATGTGGCCGATGACGCCCTGACCCTTGAGGTGGTGGGCGATCCCGGCAAGCTGGTGGCGCTGGAGCGGCTGATGGAGCCCTACGGAATTCTCGAGATCGCCCGCACCGGCAAGGTGGCCCTGGAACGGGCCTCGGGTGTCAACACCGAGCTGTTGAAGACCACCCGACTCGAGAAGCGGGTCCCGGCCTGACCAGGACTCAGGGTCTGGCCTGGACCAGGGTGCCACCCTCGATCAGGCTTGCCTTGGTCAGCTTGTCGCCCTGCTGGATGCGGTCCACCACATCCATGCCCTGGACCACGCGGCCGAACACGGCGTAACGACCGTCCAGTTCCGGCAGCGCCTGCAGGGCGATGTAGAACTGCGCGCTGGCCGAATTGGGGTCATTCGAGCGGGCCATGGCCACAGCCCCGCGCTGGTGAACCAGCGCCAGCTGACGGGTGACCCCCGGCGCGGTCAGGGCCTCGCCGTAGCGAGGGGTGGGCTCGTTCTGCAGCTTGATTTCGAGCGGGATCAACCGGCTTTCGCCGCTGGCCGGATCCATGTAGCTGCCCATGCCGTACTGGCTGGCCGGAACCTTGGGGTTGGCGCTCTGGGGATCGCCGCCCTGCACCACAAATGGAACAGGCTCCCGAACGACCCGGTGAAACATCGTGCCGTTGTAAGCACCACGGTTGACCAGATCGACGAAGTTGCCTGCTGTCAACGGGGCAGCAGGGCCCTCAAGCTGAATCCGGACCTCACCCTTGCTGGTGACCAGGGACACCACGGCATTGCCTTGAAGGCACGGTGTCTGGGAGGCCTCGCAACCCTGGGGCCGTGACACGTTTTCACCGGCACAGGCCGTCAGGCCAAGGGGTGCCAGCAACAGCAGCAGACTCAGCAGCCAGCGGGCCATCACAGGCCCTCCAGGGGCACACCCAGGAAGCGGGCCAGCCGGGCACCGTTGAGCTCAAGCTCGGCCAGGGGCATCGGCTCACCGACCCGGGTCAGGGGCATGTCGCGGCGCCCCTGCACCCGCAGCGCCAGGCGGCGACGGGGATTGAGCCCGTCGCGCACCTCGAGCTTGACCGCCTGGATCTGCTGCAGGGGGATGCGCACATCAATCAAACTGCGAAAGGCGCGGCGGGTGATCGTGGCTTCTCCGCTGCTGCGATCGAAGCGGTTGATGCCCGCACCGATGTCCAGGCCGATCACCGCCCATAAATAGGTGGCGAGCAGCACGGCAGCCACGCCGTAGAGGCCCATGACCAGTCCCTGGGGCACAAAGTCGAGAGCAGCGGGGTGGCCGATCGGCAACAGATCAATACCCAGGCGGCTCGAGGCACTGGTCAACAGAAAGCCCAGCCCGCCGGCACTGACCACCAGGGCCACCAGCACATTGGACAGGCGGCGCGAACCCAGCACCTGCTGCTCCAGCAGTGAATCGGTTGCGCTGTCGCTCGAGGCAACGGCTTCGCTGCTCGCCATGGTTCACCACAGAAGTGGGTGCCATCTTGGCGCCCGACCCGCGCGGCCGGCCGGCGCCGCAGCAAATCGGAAGAAATACCTAAAAGCCTGATCAGCCCTGCGATGTCAGCCCGTTGCAATCGGCCACGACGGGCCACACAACGTTGGTACCATCGCCGGGTGTTCCGCTCTACCCATGACGATCGCTGTAGGGCGCGCGCCACAACGGGGATGGTTCGACATCCTCGATGACTGGCTCAAGCGCGACCGCTTTGTTTTTGTCGGCTGGTCCGGGCTGCTGCTGTTCCCCACCG
>JAIXOF010000023.1 GCA_027486935.1 Cyanobium sp. C1_MAG_00004
AGCGGTCTGCGACCGTATATGAATAGGTTTCACTGGCGGTTTCACCTTCGGCGAGGTTGTTGAAGCCAGATCCGCTGGCATAGCTCACTTCGCCATTGATCGGGTTCAGGGTGGCGGTGCCACGGTTGCCCGTCGGATTGCTGACCGAGGTGACGCGCCGCGTATCACCCGTATCCACATCGGTGTCATTGGCAGCCGGATTAAACGTATGGACTGCCCCTTGGCTGATCGAGACCCGATCGGCCACGGCCACGGGTGCGTCGTTCACGCCCGTGACGGTGACTTTGACCTGGGCCTGGTGGGTGGCGCCGTCTTTGTCGGCGACCGTATAGCTGAAGTTGACGTCTTTGCTTTGGCCTTCGGCCAGGTCATCAAACTTGCCGACGGGGTTGTAGACAACGCGGCCCGTCGCCGAGGTGAACGACAGGGCTCCGCGGTTGCTGGGGTCATCATTGACCGCGGCAACCTTGAGCACGTCACCTTGATCGACATCGCGATCATTGGCGAGCAGCAGGCCATCGGCGGCTTCGAGAATCTGCTCCTCAGACAGAATGATGCTGTCGTCAGAGGCGACCGGGGCATCGTTGACGCCCGTGATCGTGACAGTCGAGCTGCCGCGATCCGTCGCACCCAGTTTGTCCGAGACGGTGTAATCAAACGTCTCGGTGGTGGTTTGCCCCCTTGCCAGGGCATCAAAACCATCCTGGGCGCTGTAGGTGACATTGCCACCGGCATCGACACTGACCGAGCCTTTGGCACCCGCCCGGCCCGAGACCTGGGTCACACTGCGGGTGTCATCGCGGTCAACGTCGGTGTCGTTGAGTGCTGGGTTGACAACAATGCTGGCGCCTTCAGTCACGCCATAGGCATCGGGGTTGCTCACGGGTGCGTCGTTGGCACCGGTGATCGCCACGGTCACCTGCGAGGTGGCAAATCCGCCGTTGCCATCACCTACCTTGTAGCTGAAGCTCTCGCTGGCGCTGGCACCCTGGGGCAGGTCATCAAAGCGCCCTTCGGCGTTGTAGATGACACGGCCTGCGGCAAAGCTGACCTGCCCTTTGTTGGTGCTGGGATTGGTGACTTCAGTGACGCGCAGCACATCGCCGCGGTCCACATCGGTGTCATTGCGTTCGGGGTTGATCTCAATCGACCCGTTTTCTGAAACCGAGACCGTGTCGGCCTGGGCGATGGGGGCGTCGTTGGCACCGACGACCGTGACGTTGACCCTGCCCTGATCCTTGGCGCCGAGGCTATCGGTAGCCTCATAGGTGAAGCTTTCGGTTGCTGTTGCCCCGACCGGCAGATCTTCAAAGGCGCCGTTCGGGTTGTATTGCACCTGGCCGTTGACCAGGGTGGCCACACCCTTGTTGCCCGCTGGATTGCTGACGCTCAGCGTCTTGACTGTGTCACCTTGATCGACATCGGGGTCGTTGCCAGCGGGATTGAACAGAAAGGGGGCATCTTCATTGACGTTGATGCCGTCATCGACGGCCACCGGTGCGTCGTTGACACCGGTGACAGTGACGTCGACGGTGCCGCTGCTGCTGCCGCCCCGTCCGTCAACGGCGGTGTAGGTGATGGTTTCTTTGGCTGTGGCGCCCTGGGGCAACGCATCAAAGTTGCCAATCGCCGTATAGGTGACCTCGCCGGCCTGGTTGACTGTTGCGGTTCCTTTGCTGCCAGGCGCCATCGTCGCGGCGCTGGTACGCACCGATTCGCCCTGGTCAGGATCGGTGTCGTTGGCAGCCGGGTTAAAGCTGAGGGCCTGGTCTTCGCTGAGGCTGATCGTGTCAGTGGTGGTCAGCGGTTTGTCGTTTTCACCGGTGATCGTGACGTTGACCTGGGCCTGGGAGGTCAGGCCACCTTTGTCTTGAACGGTGTAAGTGAAGGTTTCAGAGGTGGTTTGCCCAACAGGGAGGTTGTTGAACCGATTGGCCGCCGTGTAGGTGAGGGTCTGGCCGTCATTGCCGATGGTGACCAGGCCCTGGTTGCTGGGCTGGCCCGTGACGCCCACGATCTTGAACGTGTCGGCGTGGTCCGGATCGCTGTCGTTGGTGAGGGGATTGAACGTGCGCGCCTGGTTCTGGCTGAGGGCGATCTGGTCGGGGCGGGCGACCGGGGCGTCGTTCACGCCGGTGATCGTCACATTGACCCGGCCCTCATCCGAGCCGGCGCGGCCGTCGCTGACCACGTAGTAGAAGCTTTCCAGGGCCGTTTCGCCAGCCGCCAGCGAATCGAACTTGCCGATCGCGCTGTAGGTGATCTGGCTTTCGACATCGAGACTGGCGAGCCCCAGGTTGCCGGCCGGATTAAAGACACCAACGGCTCTCAGCGGGTCCGATTCCGGATCGGTGTCGTTTTGAACGGCGTTGAAGCGCAGCGCCGTGTCTTCGCTGAGGGTGATGCTGTCGGTGTAAGCAACCGGCAGTTGGTTGGGACTGGCGGGCAGCGCGGCCAACAGGTCGGCGGCCGACCTGACGTCGATCGTCTGGCCACCGGCGGTGGCGTTGGGGTTGAAGCCAAAACCCAGGGCCCCGTTGCCCACATAGCGATCGACCCCATCGGCGCCGCCGATGCGCAGGTCCTGGACAAACAGAACGCGGCTACCGCCGTCGTCGACGGCTGTGCTGAAGGCGTAGTCGCTGATCGCGCCGCTGTAGAGGGTGGTGTAACTGCTGCTGCCCTGAAAAACGTCGTTTCCCCCTGCGCCAAAGACGTAAGTCGCCCCTGGCCCCAGGCCAAAGGACTCTCCGCCTGGTCCCCCGTAGAGAACGGTGCTGCTGCTGGTGATGGAAATGTTGGCCATCGACCGGGACCGAAGGAGAGGGAACGAAACGTTGTTGCTGGCCTGAACCTAGCAGCGCTAATTCTCTGCAGAACATCCGAAAAACGTAGTGCCTGACTTGGTTCTCCCCGATTCGATTCGTATAGACCCGGCTGCTGTTCAGGCCGTATCTGCCGGGATTCAGTCCTTGAGATGGCAATGACAACAGGCGTTTCAAACGGCAATACATCGAACAGCGGGCGGCTGAATTCACGTATTGCTGCCCATCCCCAGCCGTGCGCAAAGCGTGAACCAGGGCCCAGCAGACCCTGGATCCATAAGTAATGCTCATGGTGAATTGGGGCCTGATTGTGGCGTCAATACGGCAAACGGGGGCGTATCGCTGGTTGGCCGGTGACACTGGCTTTTCGCTTTGAGCAGCGGCAATACCCTGGCGATACGGGGCGGTTGCGGGCAATACACGTGTAGACGCAATGTGTTGCCTCTTTCGCATTGATTGTGTTTTGAATTTTACTTTTTTATTGGCCTAAACCGTTGTGCTGCAGTCAATTTGCTTGTTGTGTGTCTGGGGCTGCGCTGCCAACCACTGGCATCTCTCAAGAGTTCAATGTATTGCTCCCAGTCGCATGCGTGAACTCAAAGGTGTGCTTGTGGAGGTAAAGCAAGCCGCCTAGGTTCGGCTCATACCAATCGCGGCATGGCGATGGCCGACGATCTGAATCTCTTCGAACTCGACGAAGACAGCCTTGCGGGCCTCGTTCCAGGCCAGCGCTCACGGGCTGTGTCGGCGTCCCAGGGCGTTGAGCTGAGCAAGGCCATCACCGTTGGCGGCCGGGTCGATCTCGATGTCAGTGCCGAGGCCGAAGCGGTCGCCCAGGGCTTGGATCAAGGCGATGCCTACACCGACGAGGTGCTGGCCCAGGCCTATGCCCTGGGGGTGGGCGTCCACCGCGATTCCGATTGGGATCCTGCCCTGTTCACTGCTGACCCTGACGGCCTGCTGCAGCTCACCGCTGGCATGGGCGGCACGTTCCAGATTGAGGCGACGGCGTCAAGCAGCTCGGACCGTGACGAGATCAGCCTGTCAACCGGGGCGACTGCCACGGGTTGGGCCGATGGTGACCTGACCTTCACCAGCTCGGCACCGCTGGTCATCGGGGCCAATGCCGATGCGTTGACCAACGCTGACGGCAACAACGACATCACCCTGACCGAGGCGACGGCTTACGGCATCGACGGCCGTTCAGGCGACGATCCGGCCCATACGGTCGTGATCAAGGCCAATGTCGAGGCCGATGCTCTGGCCCATGCCCAGCTCAGCGGCAGCGGTGATAAGGCGTTGATCCAGGCCCTGGCCGCCGATGCGGTGGGCATCACCCAGGCCGAGGTGATGATCAGCGGCAGCGGCTTTGTCGATTCGACCGGTGCGGCGACTTTGGTGGTCGACACCCCCGACGCTGTCATGGACGGCAACGA
>JAIXOF010000116.1 GCA_027486935.1 Cyanobium sp. C1_MAG_00004
CAGCTCAAGTCCCAGGGCCCCGTTGTCGCAGCCCCGTAAACGACCCAGCCCTTCTCCCATCAGGATCGTGGCGCCGCGGTGATTGTTCCGCTGTTGGTGAAGCTGGGCGACGGCGATCTGCAGGATCCCCTGCAAAACGGGGCGGATGGGACCTTGGGTCTCATGCCACAACTCCTCGAAAACGTCGTGGCAGGCGTACCAGTCGCCCGCGTTGAACAGGTCAATGGCCTGATCAAGACGCGGATCTGCCAGCAACGCCTGCTCCTCAGACGGCATCAGCGATGCTCAGCGACGCGCTGGCTTTTTGGCAGGCAACTTACGGAGCCTGATCGATTCAGGGGTCACTTCCAGCATCTCGTCAGGGCCGATGTACTCCAGGGCTCGCTCCAAGGTCATCTGCATCGGAGCCTGCAGCGTGTCGAGCTCCTCGGCACCGGCTGAACGCATGTTGGTCAGCTGCTTGGCTTTGCAGACGTTGATTTCCAGATCCTGGGGCCTGTTGTTCTCGCCGACGATCATGCCCTTGTAGACCTTGGTGCCAGGACTGATGAAGAACTGACCACGGTCTTCAGCATTTTTGAGGGCGTAGAACGTGGCTGTTCCCTCTTCAAATGCAATCAGGACACCATTGCGGCGGGTGTCGAACTCGCCCTGCATCGGCCGGTAATCCAGGAATGAGTGGCTCATGATCCCTTCGCCACGGGTAGCGCGGATGAACTCGCCGCGGAAACCGATCAGGCCACGCGAGGGGACCACGAACTCGAGTTGGGTCCGGCCATCGCTGCTGGTTTCCATGTTCTGCATCTCGCCTTTGCGGACGCCGAGCTTCTCGATGCAGGCACCCACAGAGGCCTCGGGCACGTCCATCACCAGGGTCTCGAACGGCTCATGGGGAGTGCCATCGATGGTCCGGAAGATCACCTGAGGCTGGCTCACCTGAAACTCGTAACCCTCACGGCGCATGGTTTCGATCAGAATGCCCAGGTGCAGTTCACCGCGACCACTGACCGAAAAACGGTCGGGCGAATCGGTGTCCTCGACCCGCAGTGCGACGTTGGTCAGCAGCTCCCGCTGCAAACGGTCACGCAGCTGACGACTGGTGACAAATTTTCCTTCTTTGCCGGCAAACGGTGAATCGTTGACAACGAAGGTCATCTGCAGGGTGGGTTCATCCACCTTGATCAGGGGCAACGCCTCAGGATTGTCCGGGCAGGCGATTGTCTCGCCGATGTTCACTTCATCAAAGCCCGCTACAGCCACAAGATCACCAGCGCTGGCGGTTTCAATCTCGACCCGCTGCAGGCCCTGGAAGCCGAGCAGTTTGCTGATGCGACCACGTTTGATGCTGCCGTCGTCACGAAGCAGAGCAGCGCTTTGGCCGGCCTTGATCACACCATTGTGGATGCGGCCGATCATGATGCGACCGAGAAAATCGCTGTAATCCAGGGTTGTCACCTGCATCTGCAACGGCTTTTCAACATCGCCGACCGGCGGTGGTACGTGCCGCAAAATCGCGTCGAAGAGCGGCTTCATCGTCTCGCTTTCCGTCTTCATGTCCGGCTTGGCATAACCACCCATGCCGCTGCCGAACAGATAGGGAAAATCACACTGATCGTCGTCAGCACCCAGTTCCAGGAACAGGTCCAACACCTTGTCGACTGCCAGTTCGGGGTCGACGCGAGCGCGGTCAATCTTGTTGACAAACACAATCGGTCGCAGCCCCTTCTCAAGGGCTTTTTTGAGCACGAAACGGGTCTGGGGCATCGGCCCCTCGTTGGCGTCGACAATCAGCAGGGCACCATCAACCATGCCCAACACCCGTTCGACCTCGCCACCAAAGTCGGCGTGTCCGGGCGTGTCGACAATATTGATGCGGATGCCGTTGTAATCAACAGCGGTATTTTTCGAGAGGATGGTGATGCCACGCTCCCGCTCAAGGTCGTTTGAGTCGAGAACACAAGTGGGAACAGCCTCGCCATCACGAAAGATGCCTGACTGGCTCAGCAGTGCATCAACGAGTGTGGTCTTGCCGTGGTCAACGTGGGCAATGATCGCAATATTGCGAATGGCCACGCCTTTATGTTCACCACCCATAAGGGGTATTCCTGTCACGATTGAGTCCAAGCCAGGACTCTATCCCAGCCCCCTCCCCGATCAGCGGTTCAGCCGCTGGGCGGGTTCAAACACCCTCAGGGCCTGAGCGCTGCCCTCGAATCGCCAGTGCCAGGGTTCGTAGTTCACACCCTGTGCATTGCCCGGGGGGAACGAAAGGACGTAGTGAAAGCGAGCGGCATTGGCCTGCAGCCAGACGAACGCAGCGGTCTGATCAAAGTCCTGGGACAGGTTGGTCTGGGGTGCCGCACCATCACCCAGATCGACCGCGTAGCCGGTGCTGTGTTCTGAGTAGCCCGGCGGGGCACTGACCCTTGCCCGTTCGAGAGCGCTCTGGTTGCGCTCTGATTTGACCTCAAAGAACAGCTGCTGCTGCACGGCCAGCGAGCGGTACCCGCTCAGGAGGACCACGTCGACACCGTCTGCCCGGGCAGCACTCTGCAGGGCCAGCAGTGCCTCAGCGGCATCTCGATGCAATTCCAGGCCAGGGGCAACATTGATGCGGTCTGCCGCAGGCACCTCCTGGTAAGGGAAATGGCCCAACAGGCGGCCGTCCGCCGCGGGCCGCTGGACTGCGCCCTTGCCAGCCCAGGGGATGTCGTTCTGACCCACCAGGCGCGGCACGACAATCACCAGGACTGCCCCCAGAACCAGCGACAACAGGCCGAGTCCAAGGGCCAGCCGTCCACGCCGGCGCGGTCGCAAGGGCACCACCACCCGGCGCGCCAGTGGTATGTCCGCTTCCACGGCCTGGAGGGGCCTGGGTGAGGCTGAGCGCTGCAGCGCGGCTGATCTGCGGCTATTGGGGGCCAGGGCACTGGTCCCAGACGTCATCACAATCCTAATTGGGACTGCCACAACAGCCTGCAACCCAACTGCCAACGGTGTTAGCGTCCAGCCCAGATCCCTGATCCGGAGCGGTTTTCGATGTTGCGAGTGGCGGTCGTGGGCGGCGGTCCCAGCGGTTCCTGTGCCGCAGAGGTTCTGGCCAAGGCCGGGATCCAGACCTGGATCTTCGAGCGCAAGCTCGACAACGCCAAACCCTGTGGCGGCGCTATTCCTTTGTGCATGGTCTCGGAATTTGACCTGCCCGAGTCGATCATCGACCGCAAGGTGCGCAACATGAAGATGATTTCCCCCTCGAACCGCGAGGTGGACATCAATCTCGAGAACAAGGACGAATACATCGGCATGTGCCGGCGCGAGGTGATGGACGCCTTTCTGCGGGACCGCGCCGCCGAACTGGGAGCCCAGTTGGTCAACGGTCTGGTGACCAAGATCGACACCGGTAGCAACCGTCAGGGCCCTTACACCCTGACCTATTCGGACTACAGCGGTGGTGAAGCAACCGGAGAGACCCGCACACTCGAAGTCGATCTGATCATTGGCGCCGATGGTGCCAACAGCCGGGTCGCCAAGGCGATGGATGCTGGTGATTACAACGTGGCCATTGCCTTCCAGGAGCGCATCAAGCTGCCCCCGGAAGAGATGAAGTATTACGAAAGCCTGGCCGAAATGTATGTCGGTACGGACGTGTCCCCTGACTTCTATGCCTGGGTCTTTCCCAAGTACGACCACGTCGCCGTCGGGACCGGCACCATGCAGCAAAACCAATCCCTGATCAAGAGCCTGCAGGAAGGCATCCGCGAACGGGCCAAGAAGCGTCTTGTCAACGGAGAAGTCATCAAGGTCGAAGCCCACCCGATTCCCGAGCACCCCAGACCTCGCCGTGTCGTGGGCCGCATGGCCCTGGTCGGCGACGCCGCCGGCTACGTCACCAAAAGTTCAGGTGAAGGCATTTACTTTGCAGCCAAGAGCGGCCGCATGTGCGCTGAGCAGATTGTGGAAGCCAGCCAGGCTGGTCAGCGAATTCCCAGCGAGGCCGATCTCAAGAAATACATCAAGAAGTGGGATCGCCAGTACGGCGCCACCTACAAGGTTCTGGAGATTCTGCAAAACATCTTCTATCGCAACGATGCGGCACGGGAAGCCTTCGTCGAGATGTGCGATGACAAGGATGTGCAGCGCCTGACCTTCGACAGCTACCTCTACAAGCGGGTGGTGGCCATGAACCCCTGGCAGCAGCTCAAGCTGACCCTGCTCACCCTAGGTTCGGTGCTGCGTGGCAATGCGCTGGCTCCCCAGAACTACAAACCCGTGCCCAGTGCCGTACGGGACGACGCCGAGGTCAATGCCATGCTCGCGGTCAGCACCATCAAGGGCGGCATCCGCGTCGGCGGCCAGAAGGGAGCCAACGGCAAGGGTGCCGCAGCCACGCCGCCGGCAGCGGCCTCGGGCGAGCAGGACCGGGAGCCCGCCCTCAGCCGCTGAGGCGGCTGAAGTCGGCCAAGACCATCGCCTGGTTGCGCAGCACCGCCAGCAGATTGAGGCGGTTGCTGCGCAGTTCAGCGTCTTCAACCATCACCATCACGCTCTGGTCGCCATCAAAAAATGCGGCCAGGACGTCGGCCGATGCGCTGAGTTGGGAGGCCAACGCGGCGTAACGGTCGTCTGCGCTGCCACAGACGATCGGTTCGAGCGTCTGCAGCACAGCAAGCATGGCCGCTTCGCTGCTGCGCTCAAACAGATCAGGGTTGACAGCCCCTACGGGTGTCAGCACATCTGGGGGTAACGCTCCCTTTTCGGCCAGGCGGGAGGCACGGGTGACCACGGCCTGCACAGCTGCCAGGCCACCGCTGCGGCGCAACTGGGCCAACAGTTCGGCCCGCCGGCGAGCGTCGAATGGATCCTTCAACACCCGGTCTCGGGCGACGCTCTCGCCAGCCACCGCCTGCACCAGATCGGTGTCGAAGCCCTCGTCTTCGAGCAGGCTGACAATGCGCTGCCGCAGCAACTCCTCAAGCTCGTGCTGGAGGGTCTGGGGATTGAGCTCAAACGGGGGGAACAGGTCACTCCAATGCCCGCTGGCCCGGGCCAGCAGAGCCTGGAGATCAATGCTCCAGCCACGATCCCAGAGGATCTGCAACAGGCCATTACCCGCCCGACGCAGTCCATAGGGATCTGAGGATCCGCTGGGTCGCTCTCCCTTGGCATAGATACTCAGCAAAAGCTCCAGCCGCTCGGCCAGGGCCACCACAGCGCCGGCATCACTGCCGGGCAGGGCATCGGACGCACCCCTTGGCAGGTAGTGCTCCAGTACGGCGAGGGCAACAGGGCGCGGTTCGCCCTCGGCAAGCAGGTATTTGCCCCCCATCACCCCCTGCAATTCAGGAAACTCACCCACCATCTGGCTGACCAGATCGTGTTTGCAGAGATGGGCGGCGCGGCGGGCGTGATCGGCCGTACCGGAGGGCAGGTCAAGGGCCTTCAACAGCACATCGGTGCACCATTCGAGCCGTTCGACCCGATCCAGCACGGTGCCCAAACCTTCGGCAAAGGTGACCCGCCCCAGCTGATCGCGGCGATCGATGCTGGCCACGGCCCGATCCGCCTCGACAAAGAAAGCAGCGTCGGCCAGTCGGGCTTTTAGAACCCGCTCGTTGCCCCGGCGAATGGTCGTTGTCGCCTGCGGCAGCCCATTGGCAATGCACAAGAAGCGGTTCATCAGCTCACCGCGGGCAACCAGCGCCAGGGGGTCGCCGCTGGCGTCGCGCTCATACAGGGGGACATAGCGCTGGTGGGTGCGCATGACCGTGCTGAGCACCTCGGCCGGCAGATCCAGGTAGCGCTCTTCGATGCTGCCTTCGATCAGCGTCGGCGATTCGACCAGGTCGACCAGCTCGGCAAACAGGGACTCGGGCAGGTCAGGCCTGCTGCCAAGGGCAGCAGCGGCGTGGTCAACAGCGCTGCGAATCAGCTCGGCACGCTGGCCCCGTTCAACGAGCACCCCGGCCTGGGCCATCGCCTTGGTGTAGTCGCCAGCATCGGCGATCAGCACCGATTCGCTGATCAGGCGATGCCCGCGGCTGTGGCGGCCGGCCTCGACCTGCGGATCACTGCCCGCTAGGCATGCCGGCACGATCTGGCCGTCAAGCAGGGCCACCAACCAGCGCACAGGCCGTGAGAAGCGGCTATCACCCTGGCCCCAGCGCATGAAACGCCGGCCCTGCAGAGCGGCGATCCACTGGGGGATGGACCGCTCGAGCAGGGCAGGGGCCGTGAGTCCCCGCTGCACCACCTTGGCGAAGACAAACGGCCCCTTGGCTGTGTCCTGAACTGCCAGTGTTTCGGGCGCAACACCACAGCGTCGGGCAAAACCGACAGCAGCCGGTGTTGGCACGCCGTTCTTGAAGGCCTGGGCTGCGGGAGGTCCTTTGAGCTCCTCCTCCAGATCTGCTGCAGCGGCCTCGAGACCCTCAATCGTGACCACCAGACGGCGGGGGGTGCTGGTGCAGTGCAGCGAGGCAAAACCCAACCGTGCTTCGCTGAGGTCACGGCATACCCGCTGCTCGAGCTGAGGCAGCGCGAGACGGGCGAAATCGGCGGGAAGCTCTTCGGTCCCGATTTCAAGCAGAAAGGTCGACAACGCAGTCCAAAGCCCCGGTTAAACACTTTAAGAACCGCCCTGACGTGGCAGGTCATTCGCTACGGTCAAAGTCCGCTCGTGGTGTCGCTCGCCTGTGTCCGCCGGTTCGTCCTCCATCGACGCAGGCCCCCTGCCCAGCCTGGCCAGTGGCGCCCCGCGCACCAAGTTCGAGCAGCTCAAAGCTGACAGCGATCACCTCAAACAACCCCTGCTTGAAGAACTCGGCAACGAACTGCCGAATTTCAGCGAGGGAGCTGTCCAGATTCTGAAGTTCCACGGCAGTTACCAACAGGACAACCGGGACAACCGCCAGAAGGGCCAGGACAAGGATTGGCAGATGATGCTGCGCCTGCGCAGCCCTGGCGGGCGCATCCCCGCCGCCCTGTTTCTGGCCCTTGATGAACTCGCCGATCGTTATGGGAACGGAACCCTGCGGGCCACCACCCGGCAGGCGTTTCAGATGCATGGCATCCGCAAGGACAGCCTGCGCGATGTGATCGGCACAATCGTGCGCGGCATGGGGTCCACCCTGGCGGCCTGCGGGGACATCAACCGCAATGTGATGGCTCCCGCAGCACCCTTTCAGAAAGGGGCTTACCCGGCGGCCCGTGAGCTGGCAACAGCTGTCGCGGACCTGCTGACGCCCCACGCCGCCGAAGGGTCCTATCTGGACCTGTGGGTGGATGGCGACCTGCGCTACCGGATCAAACCGACGACCGCCGTCAAGAAGGCGCGCGCCCGGCAGTCGGACGCCCACCTGACTTCGGGGGACAGTGCTGAGCCGCTTTACGGCTCCACGTACATGCCACGCAAGTTCAAGGTGGCCGTCACCGTTCCCGGCGACAACTCGGTCGACCTACTGACCCAGGACATCGGCCTGGTGCAATTCGCCGATCCCAACGGAAGACCCCAGGGATGCAACGTCTATGTGGGTGGTGGCATGGGCCGGACCCACAACAAGGACGAAACCTTTGCCCGCACCGCCGATCCCCTTGGCTATGTGAGCCAAGAGCACGTGCTGGACCTGGTTCAGGCGATCGTGGCCCTGCAGCGGGACCACGGGGACCGGGCTCAACGGCGGCATGCCCGCATGAAGTACCTGATCCATGAGCGGGGCATCGCCTGGTTCCGGCAGGAACTGCGGCGCTACTTTGACCATCCGATCAAAGGCCTTCGGCTTGAGCCGAAAGCCAAGCTCGAGGATTACCTGGGCTGGCATCGCATTGCCGCCGGCCAGTGGTTTGTCGGCCTGCCCCTGTTGTGCGGCCGGCTTGCAGGCGAGCAGAAAGCGGGCTTGCGTCGTCTGGTGCAGACCTACCAGCTTGAAATCAGACTGACCCCCAACCAGGACATCCTGCTCTGCAACATCGCCACTGCCCAGAGGGCCACCCTGGTGCGGGAGCTCGCCGCCATCGGCTTCGAGGCTCCCGAGGCACCGCCCCTGCTGGCCCGCCATGCCATCGCCTGCCCGGCCCTGCCCCTGTGCGGACTGGCGGTGACTGAGGCCGAAAGGATCTTTCCTGAGGTGCTTGAACGGCTGGACAACCAGTTCCAACGTCTGGGCATCAGCAAGTCGGTGCTGGTGCGCATGACCGGCTGTCCCAATGGCTGTGCCAGGCCTTACATGGCCGAGATTGGCCTGGTGGGCAGCGGTGTCGACCAGTACCAGCTGTGGCTGGGTGGTACGCCGAACCTCAGCCAACTGGCCGAGCCCTACCTCGAGCGCATGCCGCTCGAGCAGCTCGAAACAACCCTCGAGCCCCTGTTGCAGGCCTGGAATCAGGCAGGGGGGCGCCGCAGCTTCGGTGCCTTCGTCCATGCCAGCGGCCGTGAGCAGGTTCTGGAGCTGCTTCAGGGGTCCACACGCCCGTAACGGGCTGACGGAGCCTGGCTGAGCCAGGCCCACAGCTGATCGCCAACGCTGAAATGCCACCATTCGTTGGGATGGCGGGCAAAACCTGCTGCAGCCATCACCCGGGCCAACAGCTGTCGGTTTCGGTTCCAGCCGGCAGCCTCGCCGTCGGGCTCTGCAGCGGCGCGCTGGGCGTAATGATCCGGTTCGGACACCGGTCCAATCGCGTCGATTGCTCCGCCCATGGGCAGCGGCAGACCAGTCCCGTCGGCCAGGGTCAGATCAACGGCGGCTCCGGTGCTGTGGGGCGGGGGTGTGGCCGGATCCTGAGAGGGTGGGGCCCAGAACCGTCCCACCTCGGCGGTGACGCGGTTTAGATCAGCTGAGGGGACCCCGACATCCACACCCTGCTCAACGCAGAGCTGCTGAATGGTGTGGGTCACCATGAACTGCTGGACCGCGATGGGCCGCCAGCCATCGAAGATGGCCAGGCGCCAACCCGGTTGCAGCGTCTGCAGGGCGTCCTGGGCCTGCAGAAGCCGATCGACCACCCCCTGCCGCAACAGAAATGGGCTCGGTTGGTCCCCATAGGGGGCGCCCAGGGTCTCGTAGGGATGGGGCGTCAACCGCAGCAGCTGGGGCGGCAGTGGGATCAGCGGCTCGCGGCAGTCGACGATCGGAATCGGGTGCCAGGGACGGGCTGCTGCGGGTTGGCGCATCGGTTGATTGGTTGATCAGTTGATCAGTTGATTGGTTGATCGGTTGATCAGTTGAGCTGGACGGCGGCCTCGATCTGGCGGCGGCGCTGATCCTGCAGCATCCTGGCCAGCAGCGGATGGCTTTGCAGGTCAGGGTCGCTCGCCGTGATCTGCTGGGCCACGGACCGGGCCCGCTCGAGCACCGCTCCATCGGTGCTCAGGCTGGCCAGAGCCAGATCAGGCAATCCGGATTGTCGGGTGCCCAGCACCTGGCCCGGTCCGCGCAGGCGCAGATCCATCTCAGCGATCTCGAACCCGTCGCTGGAGCGTTCGAGCAGGTTCAGCCGTTGGGCAGCTTGAGGGTTGCTGCTGTCATTGATCAGCAGACAGTGGGATTGGGCCGCACCGCGCCCCACCCGTCCCCGCAGCTGGTGCAACTGGGCCAGGCCAAAACGGTCGGCGTGCTCGATCACCATCACCGTGGCGGCCGGCACATCGACGCCCACCTCGACCACGGTGGTGCTGACCAGCACCTGGGTGCGTCCCTCGGCGAAGGCAGCGATGGCCTCCTGCTTGGCCTCGCTGCTGAGGCGACCATGCAACAGGCCCACGCTCAGATCGTCAAAGACCTCGGTGCTCATCTGGGCATGGACCTCGACGGCTGAGCGCAGGTCCAGCTTGTCCGACTCCTCGACCAGTGGCAGCACCACATAGGCCCTTTGGCCGCGGACCACCTGGTCGCGGATCAGGTCATAGGCCTGTTGCCGGGCCGATCCCCGCAGAACCCGGGTTTCGATCGGCTGACGGTTGGGCGGTAGTTCATCGATCTGGCTGACATCCAGATCGCCGTGCAGCGACAGGGCCAGGGTGCGTGGAATCGGCGTCGCGGTCATGGTCAGCAGATGGGGCTGCAGACCCTTGGCCAGCAGCCTGTTGCGCTGATTGACGCCAAAGCGGTGCTGCTCGTCGACCACCACCAGCCCCAGACGGGCAAAGTCGACCGGGTCTTCGAGCAGGGCATGGGTGCCCACCAGCAACTGCAACTGACCGTTGGCCAGGTCCTCCAGCAGGCGCCGGCGCTGCCGCATCGGTGTGGAGCCGGTCAACAGCGCACTGCGCACATGCAGCTGGTTGAGCCAGCCGATGATCTTGGCGGCATGCTGTTGCGCCAACACCTCAGTTGGTGCCATCAAAGCGCCCTGGCAGCCCGCCTCGATCGCGGTCAGCAATGCCGCCATCGCCACAACCGTCTTGCCGCTGCCCACATCGCCCTGGACCAGGCGGGCCATCGGTTCATGGCGGCCCAGATCGGCGCGGATCTCGGCCAGAACCCGTTGCTGCGCTCCGGTCAGGTCAAACGGCAGCAGGTCCAGAAAGCGGCTCACCAGATCCACTACGGCCGGATTCGCCCCTTGGTTGATTGGGTCCGCAGCGGTGAGGGGCAGCGCCTGAGCAGCCTTGAGCTGGCGGCGGCGCTGAGCCAGACCCAGCTGCAGCAGCAGGAACTCATCGAACACCAGCCGGTTGCGGGCGGCCGCAAGCGATGCCTGATCCCGGGGCTGATGGATCGCCTGCAGGGCCTGGGCGCGTTCGAGCAACTGTTCCTGCTGGCGCAGTTGGGCAGGCAACGGCTCTGGGCAGCCGTCCAGCACGGGCAGGACCGCTGCCACCGCCTGGCGCAGGCGCTCTGCGGTCAGCCCTTCGGTCAGGCCATAGACCGGCAGCAGGCGGCCGATGCTCTGCGACTGCAACGGTGCATGGGCGTGTTCGAGTACCTCCATCAGCGGATCCTGAAAGGCGGGCCCGTAGGCGGTTTCCTTGACTAGACCGCTGACAGCAACCGTCGCACCTGCTGGAAACTGACGCTGCTGTGACGCCAACCAGCCAGGGGAACTGAACCGTCGCCCCGCATAGAAGCGGCTGATGCGCAGGCGCCCGGTCGGATCCTGAACCTGCAGCTCAAGAATGCCCAGATTGGGGTTGCGCGGGCTCACAAAGGCATGGGAGCGGCGCACGGTGGCCACGATCGTGGCGGTCTGGCCGGGTTCGAGGGTGCTGATGCGCCGCAGATTGGCGTAATCGACGTAATCCCGGGGGTAGTAGTGGACGAGGTCGCGCACGACCAACAGACCCAGCTGGGCCAGACGGGTTGCCAGGCGGGGGCCAATGCCGCGCACCTCGGCCAGGGGGGTGTCTGCCAGGAGCGCCGTGGCAGCTCCCTTCGAGGTCTGGGACTGGGCCGGCTCAGCCAGCCGCAGACGGGGTGGCGCCATCACGGCAGCGGGGCGGCAGCGACGCCTGAGCTGGAGCAGCCATTCGCGACTCTGGCGCACCAGTCGTTGCCGTTGCCCAAGCCCGAGTTGCTCGTAGCGGTCGTACCCGTTCAACAGGGTCTGCAGCTGCTCCTGCTCACGCGGATCGAGCGGGATCGGGGGTGCGCTGAGCTGACGATGGACAAAAACGGCGAACCGGTCCCGCCGACCCTGCAGGTTGGCAAAACCGCGATCAGCCTCGAGTTGCAACCCCTGGTTCAGGGGCAGCATCCAGGGATCGAGAGCCTGCTCTAATCCGGCTGTGGGCTCCCGGGGTTCCGGGCTGTGGAGTGATCGTGCAGCCACAGCTGTTCAGCTTCAAAGGCCTGCAGACGTCGCTCCAGGCGGTGGTAGGTCTGGGCCATTCTGCGCACCTCCTGACGGACCTGCCTGAGCCGGCTGCGACAGGTGCGCAGGCGGGGCTGGTCGGCCTCAAGATCGGCTGGACGCAGCAGCAGGGCCAGGCTGTTGGCCGCCAACCCCGACGGAAACTGGTCCCCCAGTCCGTTCAAGCGCACCAGATTGAGAGGGGCATTCTGGGTTTCGAGCTGGCCGGCGGCGACTCCCTCCAGCAGCCGCAGGGGTGGCAGGGTCGGACAGAGTCCCAGGCGCACCAGCTCGACATTGAGGGCGTGGGACAGGTTGCGCAACCGCCGGGCCAGGGCTCCATCCAGCTCATCCATCCAGCGCAGCAACAGCAGCGGCTGGATGGGCAGAAGACCACGGGGTTCGCTCACCTCGGGGGCTGCTGAAGCGTTCTGCTGCTGATCCTCGTCCAGCTCCTGTTCGTCGGCCTGATCCAGCAGGCTGGCCAAGGCCTGCATCAGCTCCGAAGCCTCAAGCTCGCCGTCCGGTGCATCCGGTTGCACCGCCGACTCGGAAACCGTGCCCGGCCCGGTTGTCAGGTCAAACGGGCTCGGAGCAAACAGATCCAGGTTGATCGGCAGCCCCATGCCCAGGTGGACCGAACCGGCAGGATCCACAGGCTTGTCACCTGATGCAGGGGTTCCTGACTCAAACAACGGCGCCTGCTCGTTCTGCAGTTTTGACAGCCAACGCTGCTGCTGCCGCTGGACCAGGGCCTGGCGACGTTGACGCTGGTGGAACGCCAGGGCCTGCAATTGCTCAACCGTCAACAACGAACAGCAACGCTGAACGAGGCTGACAATGCGTTGATGGAGCTCTGCCCGGTCAGCAGCAGACAGCCGTCGGTAGCGATCCGGATAGGCCTCAACAGCCAGATGGAAGCAGCTGCGATCAACAGCTCCAGCCAGACACTCGCGCAGCACTTGGAGGTACAGGGCCCAGTGGCGGTAGTGCTCAGGATTGCCCTCGGCGATCCTGGCGCGCAGGGCTTCCAGCTGCTGGGCTGTGTCGCTGCGCGCCGAGGATGGCTCCAAGGGACTCAGGCGGCCTTCATGGCTGCCACTTCGGCAGCGAAGTCGGCCTTCTCGATCTCGATGCCCTCGCCCAGGGTGTAGCGGGTGAAACGACGAACCTGGATGTTTTCACCCAGCTTGCCGGCAGCCTGCTTGACCATTTCAGAAACGGTCATGCTGCTGTCCTTGATGAACGGCTGCTCGAGCAGGGCGAGCTCCTTGAGGCGCTTGCCGATGCGTCCTTCGACGATCTTCTCCTTCATCGCGTCGGGCTTGCCGGCCAGGTCATCGCGACCCATCTCGATCGCCTTTTCCTTGTCGGCCACCTCGTCCGGAATCTGGTCGACGGTCACGTACTCCACATTGGGACAGGCTGCGATCTGCATGGCAACGTTGCGCAGCAGCTCCTGGAACACCTCGCCCCGGGCGACGAAATCGGTTTCACAGTTGACTTCGACCAACACGCCGACGCGGGCACCGGTGTGGATGTAGCTGCCGATGGCACCTTCAGCAGCGGTCCGGCCGGATTTCTTTTCAGCGCTGGCGATGCCTTTTTGACGCAGCCACTCAATGGCTTTTTCGGTGTCGCCCTTGGTCTCAGCCAGGGCTTTCTTGCAATCCATCATGCCTGCGCCGGTCTTGTCGCGCAGGTCCTTGACGAGCTTGGCGGAAATCTCAGCCATGGGTGGGGCAGAAGAAAAGGGGAGGAAACAAGGAAGGGGTCCGACTGCAAGCGCCGGACCCAACGGTCACCAGGGACCGATAGCGCCCCGAAGGGAGCTCACGATCAGGCTTCGTCGTCGGCGCCCTGATCGCCAGCGCCATGACGGCCTTCGTTGATGGCGTCGGCCAGGCGACCAAGCACCAGCTGCACCGAGCGGACGGCGTCGTCATTGCAAGGAATGGGCACGTCGCACAGATCGGGGTCGCAGTTGGTGTCGAGCATCGAGACCAACGGGATGTCCAGCTTCCGGGCTTCGAGCACGGCGTTCGTCTCGCGGCGCTGGTCCACCAGGATCACCACGTCGGGCAGACGACGCATGGACTTAAGGCCGCCCAGGTACTTCTGAAGCCGCTCGAGTTCGCGCCGAAGCACAGCAGCTTCTTTCTTGGGACGCATGGCAATGGCCCCTGAGGACTCCATGCGCTCGAGGTCCTTGAGCCGGTCGATGCGGGCCCGCATCGTGGTCCAGTTGGTCAGCATGCCCCCCAGCCAACGCTGGTTGACATAGGCGGCCCCACAGCGGGTCGCTTCCTGGGCAATGACCTCAGAGGCCTGCTTCTTGGTGCCGACGAACAGGAAGCGCTTGCCGCTGCGTGCAGCACTGCGAACCCATTTGTAGGCATTGTTCATGCAGACCGCGGTCTGCACGAGGTCGATGATGTGAACCCCGTTGCGCGCGCAATAGATGTAGCGCGACATCTTGGGATTCCAGCGACGGGTCTGGTGCCCAAAGTGGGCACCAGCCTCCATCATTTCGGCAAGGGTGACAACAGCCATGGGAGTGAGTTTCGGGTTTGCCTCCACCTGCCAGGGACCGTTCCGTAGGGCGTGCGGAGGGCACGAACCAGCGGGCGATCACCCGAAACGCGCAGGTGTGCGGAGTGGGATGACCTAGCCAAACTATCAAACGGCGCTTCGGGCCTCGCGAAACAGGCTGCGAACCCCGATGCGGTTGAGCGGCAACCGCAGCAGTTCCATCGCCAGGGCGGCATGGCCACGGCGGATCAACCAGGCCAACAGAGGCCTCAGGCTGCGCTCGTTGAGCAGACCACCAAGGGTGAGCAGCTCCCAGAGCAGGCGATGGAACCAGGTGTACTGAATGATCAATCGCACCCGCCGGGTGGGGTGCTTGCGAAAGAACACCAGGCCCATGCGAGCCCGTTCCCGTTCGACCTGAATCAACCGGGGCAGCTGCTCCAGGCTGAGGGGAGGGTGCCAGTGGTAGCCAACAGCCTGGGGACAGCGAATCAGGCGAACGCCCAGCTGGCGTAACCGCTCGCCCAGCTCCAGATCCTCCCATCCGTAGAGACGGAACGCCGTGTCAAACAGCCCGGCCTGCTCAAGCAGCTGCCGGTCAATGGCCACGTTGCCGGTGGCAAAGTAGGCCCCCGACCAGTCGCGCAGTTTGTGGCGCTCACCGGTTGGGTTGTCGAAATCGGCTGTGTTGATCACGGCGCCGTAGGTGAAACACAGCCGATCACCGCGTTGCTGCCAGGCACGGCTCAGCGCCTCGGCATGGGCCTGCAGAAATCCGTCGGTGACCACCAGATCGCTGTCAATGAAGACGATCACGTCACCCCGCGCCGCCTCCACGCCACGGTTTCTGCCTTCGGCTGGGCCGCCGTGGTCCTGACAGATCAGGCGCACATGGGGGAGCTGGGCTGCCTGCTGCTGCACCCAGGCCACCGTGGCATCGGTGGAACCATCGTCGACCAGAACGATCTCGTAGCCGCTGATCGGCGCCGCCAGGTTCTGCCGTTCCAGGGCCGAGAGGCACTTCTGGAGGATCGGCAACCGGTTGTAGGTGGGAATGACGACGCTGAGGAACATGGTCGCTCCAGGTCAAAAAAAAGGGGGTGCCCCGTGGGTCACCCCTGCTGAATGATGGGATGGGGCGAGGCCCAGGCCACCTCAGTCAGCGGCACCGCCGTTGCTGGCTGTGCCGGTGACGCCATTGCCGGCGCCTTCACCGCGGCCGTCATTGCGCAGCTTGCGCTTCTTGAACTTGCGGGCGTAAGCCCGGTTGCGTTCCTGCTTTTCCTTCTTCAGATTTCTGCGCTTGGCCATGCGGTGAGGACAAAGGGTTGTCTTTGAAACACTCTACTCATCGGGCCTCTGGGTCTTGATCGAACAGCCGTCCGTCCTCCATGCGCAGCAGACGGTCCGCCACATCAAGGATGCGCGGATCGTGGGTGACCATCAGCACCGCACAGCCCTGCTCGCGGGCGAGCCGTCGCAGCAGGTCCACCACCTCACGGCCACTGCGGCTGTCGAGGGCCGCAGTCGGCTCGTCGGCCAGTAACAGTTCAGGGCGCGCAGCCAGGGCCCGGGCGATGGCCACCCGCTGCTTCTGACCGCCTGAGAGGTCGTGGGGCAACTTGCCGAGGTGGTCACCCAGACCCACCGCCCGCAGCCATTCACGGGCCTGATCGCGACGGGCCCGATAGCCCAGATCAGCCAGCAGATCGGCACCCATCTGCACGTTCTGCTCTGCCGTCAAGCAGCGCAGCAGATTGTGCCCCTGAAAAATCATGCCGATGCGGCGGCGCAGCTGCTGACGCTCGCGCCGACCGGCGCCCAGCAACTCGGAACCGAACAGCTGAACGGAACCGGCCTGGACCTGACGCAGTGCCCCCACCAGCGTCAACAGGGTGGTCTTGCCGCAGCCCGATGGCCCGGTCAAAAGAACCACCTCACCGGGGTCGATGCTCAATTCGACATCCTGAAGGACCTGGCGACGGGCATCACCGCGCCCATACCAGTGGCTGAGGTCGCGAACGGCGATCGCGGCACCCCCTGTTGGCTTGTCGATGGCAGTGGGTGATCGCATCACAGGTTCAGAAGATCTCAGCGGGGTCCGCATCTCCCAGGCGCCGCATCGCCAGGCCCGCCGATCCCAGGCACATCACCAGGATCATGGTGAACACCAACAGGGCCCGTTGGGGATCCATCACCACTGGCAATCGGGTGCCGCTGCGCACCAAGGCGTAGAGCCCCTGGCCGGCCACGTAGGCGGGCAGGTAGCCGAGCACCGCCAGCAACAGACCCTCGCGGGCGACCACCCCCAGCAGGCTGGGCAGGCGGTAGCCCATCGCCATCAGGGTCGCGTATTCGGGCAAGTGATCGCTGACGTCCGAATACAGGATCTGGTAGACGATCACACACCCCACCACAAAGCCCATGCCTGCTCCGAGGGTGAAGATGAAACCGATTGCCGTGCTGGTCCGCCAGTAGGTCTTCTCGAGCTCTTCGAAACCAGCCTTGGTCACAACCCTGACATCGCCAGGCAGCAGCCGCTTCAAGCGGGCCACGGCTGCGTCGGGGTCAGCGCCGGGGCGCAGGCGGATCAGACCCAGTTCGATGCTGCCCGGTGGTGAGCTGGGCATCAATCGCTGGTAGGTCTCGCGACTGGTGATCATGTTCCCGTCAGCGCCGAAGGACGGCCCCAGCGACACCAGGCCGGCGACCCGGATGCGCTCGCCCGAGACCTCGGTCTCGACCGTGCGGCCCTGCTTCAACCAGGCGGCCACCGGACCGAACTCGGGCCTGGAGCGCTCGTCAAACAGGACCCAACCGCGGTTCTGCAGAAGCCTGGCCTGGCTGCTGATCGAGGGGTCCAGAAAGATCGGATCATCAGGCTCAAACCCCAGGGTCAGGATCGAGCGCGTGGTCCTGGCTTCGGGGTTGCGCCACAACAACAGATTCCAGTTGACCGGGCTGATGCCGATGACGTCGGGATCGGCCAGGGTCTGCACCAGGCGCCGCCGGGGAAAGCTGGCCATGCCGATCGAGCTGGTGGTCCGGGGACTGAGCAGCACCACATCGGCGTCAAACAGCTTGTGGACGGTGACGCTGGCCTCGAACAGCCCATCGCGGAAGCCGAGCTGCATGAACATCAAGATGCCGGCAAAGGCGATGCCGGCGAGGGCCACGGCCAGCCGCATCGGCTGACGGGTCAGCAACAGCCAGGCCAGGGGGATTCGCCGGCTACGCCAGATCCCCGCGATGGTCTGCAGACCCCGTGACACCATCACTCAGGGTTCAAAGCGGGCAATCACCTTGAGCCCGGCCAGGCTCCGCAGCCGGCTGCTCTGGGCCGGATCGAGGGCCAGACGCACCTCAACGATGCGGGCATCGGCGTCGGCACTTGGATCAGTGCTCAGCACCTGCCTCTGGCGCACCTGGGGGCTGATGCGGATCACGCGGGCCAGGACCGTGCCCTTGTAGCCACCGCTTTCGCTCTCGAGCCGAACCTGCTGACCCAGGTGAACCCGGCTGATGTCGCTTTCGTAGACCTCGGCGACCGCTTCCATGCTCTGGTTGGCGCCGACCTCGAGAATGCCGTCGCTGCCGGGTCGCTCGCCGGGCTGCACAAACACCCGCAGCACCAGTCCTTCGATCGGTGAGCGCAACTGGGACAGGGCCAGTTCGGTGTCCAGCTTGTTGAGCTCGGCCCGAGCCTCGTTGAGCCGGGCGCGCTTGTCGGACAGCTGGATCTCCCGATCATCGAGATCGCCGGCGGGATTGGCGCCTGAACGGGTCAATCCCCTATAGCGGCGCATCTGCCCCTCAAAGATGCGCAGCTGGGTTTCGAGTGCGGTGATGCGGGTCAGCAACAACTGGCGCTGGGCCAGCAGACCGGGACGGTTGTCAAAGCTGGCCAGCACCTGACCACGGCGCACCTGGTCGCCTTCACGCACATAGAGATCGGACAAGCGGGGGCTGACCCCCATGCCGCCGGACGGTGCTGCGAGGGTGCGCACATCACCCGCTGGCTCGAGCCGGCCCAGGGCCGCCACCGCATCAGACCCGGTTGTCGCCGGTGCCTGGGACCGGGCTGTCGCCGGATCGCGGGGGGCAGGCGCAACCACGACCGGTCTGCTCTGCGGCCGCAACAGGGTCCACAGCACGACCACCACGACGGCTGAACCCAGGGTCAGCCAGGCCTTGCGGGGCAAACGACGCAGTTGCTCTTTCACGGCTTCGGCGGATCGTCGAACAGCAGCTCCTCGATGTAGCGGTCGGCCCAGGACGGGTTGAAGGCCTTCTCGAGCACCCGGCGTGTCTTGTCGTTGCGCTTCTGTTGCCTGCAATAGCTGAGCTGACCCTGCCAGCGCTCAACCGTAGCGGGCGTATCAGCAGGGTCGGGCGTCCCGGCGGCGATCGCCTCGCCCAACACCTGCAGCAGGGTGTCCACCCAGGCAATGAAGCCCTGGTCCTCATCGGCCCCATCGGGGCGAATGAAACAGACATGGGGCGAGAAGATCGATCCCCAGGGGGGCAACTCGCGGCGCTGGCCAAAGTCAAAGCAGGGCCGGCTCGCCAGGGCTCGGTCGATGCCATCGGGGAGCCGGCCCCGGGTGGGGGACAGGTCGGCGATCGCGGCCGACACCCCTGCCGGCGAAGCCACCACGTCGGCACCGAACACCGGCAGATCAAAGCGCGGGTCAGGAAAGAACACGCAGTGCAAGATCTGCAGGCCGGCTCCCAGACGGGCGGTTTCGAGGTGCAGCTTGCGCAGACCCCGTGCCGATGCCAGCTCGTTGCGGATGAACAGGGCCTCCCCATCAAGGCTGCCGCTGATCTCTTCGAGATCAGCGGCCAGGGGCAGGGGGGTCAATTCGCTGAAATCCTGCCAGCGGCTGCGGATGCAATCGGCCAGCGAAACCATCAGCGGATGAAGGCTCATCGGCGCGGCGCGCAGCAGAATGCAGATCCTGCCATGGGTCTGCCTTTGTCCACCATCGCCCGGCCACCCCTGCTTGACGGCCTGGAGAGCGTGCACAGCCGGACGCTGCGCTCCGGCGCCAGGGTGGTCAGCCTGAATCTGCCTGAGGCCCCCCTGATCTGTCTGGACCTGTGGTGCCGGGCTGGCAGCGCCTTCGAAACGGCCGCCGAAAGCGGTATGGCCCATTTTCTTGAACACATGGTGTTCAAGGGCAGCGACCAGCAGCAAGCGGGGGACTTCGACCTGCAGGTCGAGGCCCTGGGCGGTCACAGCAACGCCGCCACGGGCTTTGACGATGTGCACTACCACGTGCTCGTCCCGCCGGCGGCGGCGACCCAGGCCTGTGAACTGCTGCTGGATCTGGTGCTCAGGCCCCGCCTGGACCAGCAGGATCTCGAGTTGGAACGGCAGGTGGTGCTGGAGGAGCTGGCCCAGAGTCAGGACCAGCCCGATGAGATGGCCCTCCAGACCCTGCTGCAGCTGGGCTGCAGCGATCATCCCTACGGCCGGGCAATCCTGGGGGAGAGGGATCTGCTGGAGTCGCACACATCGGGCTCCATGCGCCGCTTTCAGCAGCGCCTGTATGGCGCCCAGCACTGTGTGCTGGCCATGAGCGGCCCGCTCGAGCAGCCCAGGTTGGAGGCATTGTTCGAGCAGCTCGAGCAGTCGCCCCTGGCATCCTTGCCGCGCACCGCCACAACACCGGTACCGCCACCGCTGCAGCTTCACCCGGGCGAGCATCGTCGAACCTTTGCCCGGCTCGAGGCGGCCCGCCTGCTGATGGCCTGGTCGCTGCCGGGAGCAGCCGAGCGCCAGGCCGTGGCGGCGTTGGATCTGGCCACCAGCTTGCTAGCCGAAGGGCGCCGCAGCCGACTGGTGGCCCGCCTGCGGGAGGAGTTGCGCCTGGTGGAGAGCATCGATCTCGATCTGCAAGTGCTCGAGTGCGGCAGCCTGGGACTGCTGGAAGCGGTCTGCGATCCCGACGATCTGCCCGTGGTGCGCCGCCAGATTGAAGGGGTCCTGCGGGAGATCCAGGAGACGCCGCCACCCGCCGTTGAAATCGAGCGGGGGCGCAAGCTCGTGGCCAACGGCTATCGGTTCGGCCTCGAGGCAGCAGCCGGCGTGGCCGGCGTGATCGGCAATGGAGCGCTCTGGCAGCGGCCGAGCGACCTCAACGACCCCCTGCGCGCGCTGCGGGCCGTCGATGCCGAACAACTGCAGCAGAGCTTCGCCCAGCTTGATCCCAGCCGGGCCTGTGTCCTGGAGGCGGTGCCGGCATGAGCGAACCCTGCTGGATCAGGCGGCAGCTCAGCGGCGGGCTGCTACTCAGCTGCCGTGAACACCGCTCCCCCGGACTGCTGGCGGCGAGGCTGTGGATTGCCGGTGGCAGCAGTGTTGACCCCAGCGATCAGCGCGGCGTTCACCAACTGCTGGCCGGTCTGCTGACCCGGGGCTGCGGCGATCTCGATGCCGATGGGCTGGCCGATCTGGTCGAAGGCCGCGGGGCTGCATTACGGGCCGAGGCCGGTGAAGACAGCCTGGTGATCAGCCTCAAATGCGCCAGCGAAGATGCCGATGTCCTGCTGCCGCTGCTGGTGCAGATGGCCAGCCGGCCGACCCTGGAGCCCGACCAGATCGCGATCGAGCGGCAGCTCAACCTTCAGGCGCTGCAACGGCAGCGGGAAGACCCATTTCAGCTCTGTCACGAGAGCCTGCGGCAGCAGCTCTATGGCGAGGGTCCCTATGCCCACGATCCCCTGGGGGTGGCCGACGAACTGGAGCAGCTGGAACGCTCTGACCTGCGGGATCAGCTGAGCCTGCTCGGACGGCGCGGTGCGGCGTTGGTGCTGGCCGGTGGCGTCAGCCAGGGCGCTCTCGAGGCCCTCGAAACGGCGATCAGCCGCGATCCCTGGCCGGTGAGCCCGCCAGGACAACCCCTGGAGCTGGGCGCAGCCAGCAGCGGTTCGCCCCTGGCGTTGATCGAAGAGGACACCGAACAGGTCGTGCTCATGCTCGGTTGCACAACGGTGCCGCTGGCCGACGCCGACAACCTGCCGCTGCGGCTGCTGCAGGCCCACCTGGGCCTGGGCATGTCAAGCAGGCTGTTCATCACCTTGCGTGAAGAGCGGGGCCTGGCCTACGACGTGGGGGTGCACATGCCGGCGCGGCGGGGGCCCACCCCGTTTGTCTGGCACCTGTCCACCAACGCCGATCGCGCCGCCGAAGCCTGTACGGCGCTGCTGGATGAGTGGCAGCGGATGCTGGAGCAGCCGTTGACCGACCCGGAACTGACCCTGGCCAGGGCCAAATACCTGGGCCAGGAGGCGATGGGACGCCAGACCTGCGGTCAACTGGCTGACCGCGAGGCCCTGCTGCTGGGTTTCGGCCTCAGCACGACGTTCATTGACGATTGCCTGGCCCGGGCCGCCGCGTTCAGCGGCGTGGCATTGCAGCAGGCGGCCCAGCGCAGCCTTGGCTCACCGCGACTGAGCCTGTGCGGCCCCACGGATGGACTTCAGGCCGCCGCCGCCGCCTGGAACAGCCATGCCCTCAACCGGGATCGCAACGCCTGAGGGCTGAGGCCTGCAGCAGGAACGTGCCGCGGCGAAACCGCACCGCCAACTGATCACCCGCCCGCAGACCCACCACCTGGCCGACCTCGTCCAACCCGATCAGGTCGGCCGGTCTGAGCATCGGCATCGGGTCAGCGGTCTTCAGGTAGGGGGGCTGCTGCCTGAGCTGGACCCCATCGCCAACGGTGAACAGGTCCGGCACGTCCATCACTGCTCCCTGGAGGTCTGGTAGCGGGACCTTACCTGCTGCAGGATGGCCATTAGTCCAGTCTTTGGTCCTCAGTTTGCGTGCCATCGCCACCTGGAGCGGCGCCCTCGCCGGCCTGATGCTGATCCTGGCCGGTGGGCTGGTGGGCGCTGCCCTGCCCCTGCTGGATCTCAACGGCGGCCTGCGGGTGCTGCCGCTGCCGATGACCCTGCAGGTGCCGGCCCTGCTGCTGACCGCCCTGGTCTGCGGCCCCCGCAGCGCCATGTTGGCTGCGGTGGCCTACCTGAGTTTGGGGCTGTTTCAGCTACCCGTGTTTCAGGGGGGTGGGGGCGTTGGTTATCTGCTCGATCCGGGCTTCGGCTACCTGGTGGGGTTCATCCCCGCCGGTTGGCTGACGGGACGACTGGCCCGCCAAAGCGGCATGGACGACCTGCTCAAACTGCTGGGTGCCAGCCTGGGGGGCCTGCTGGTTCTGCAGCTGTGCGGCCTGTTGAACCTGCTGCTGGGAGGTCTGTCCGGTCGCTGGCCCCTGGGATTGGCCCAGACTCTGGTCAGTTACAGCCTCTCGCCGCTGCCAGGGCAGGTCCTGCTCTGCTGTGGTGCGGCGCTGCTGGCGCTGGTGCTGCGCCGTGGCCTCAAACTGTCGCCATGAACAGGTCAAGACGTTGGCGTCTGATCAGTCTTGGGCTGGCTGCGCTGGTCCTGCTGCTCGATCAGATCAGCAAGGGCTGGGCCCAGGCGTCGCTTGCCGCCGGCCCAATCCAGGGCTGGCTGCCCGGACTGATGGATCTGCAACTTGTTTACAACCGAGGAGCGGCATTCAGCCTGTTCACCGGCGCGACCTCGGTTCTGGCGCTGATCAGCACGGCCGTCGCCGCTGTGCTGGTGGCCTGGATACTGCGGTGCCGTCAGGGCCGGCCGCTGGCGCTGGTCGCTGCCGGCCTGCTGCTGGGAGGGACCTTGGGCAATGGCCTGGACCGCTGGCGTCTCGGTGCGGTGATCGATTTTCTGGCCCTGGTGCCGATCCGCTTCCCGGTGTTCAACCTGGCTGATGTGGCGATCAACCTGGCAGTGCTGGTGTTTGCCCTCGATCTGTTGAGGCAGCATGGTTCCGCTGAGGATTGAACGCTTAGGCCAGCGCCTGCAGTCCCGCTGGCAGCGTTGGCGCCATCCCCCCTGCCCGCAGGTGCTAATCCATAGCCCCGGGGGTGGCACCACCCGTCAGCCCCTGATCGGCGGTGCCTACCGCATCGGTCGTGACGACAGCTGCGAGATCACCATCGACCACGGAGCGGTCAGCCGGGTGCACGCGTGGCTGGAGCAGCGCGGTGGCCGCTGGCTGCTGCGCGATGCCGGCTCAACCAATGGCGTGTGGTGGCAGGGTCGACGGGTGCAGGAGCTCCTGCTCGAAGACGGCGACTGCATTCGCCTGGGACCGCTGTCCCAGCCAGGCCTGCCCGAGCTGAGCTACAGCGCCGCGCCCCTGCCCGAGCTGGCGGCCCTGCGCAGGGGCCTGGGCTGGTTGATCATTGGCTCCCTGGGTCTGGGAACCGGCCTGCTGCTGCTGTCGGTGGCCCAGATGCCGATCCGGGGCAGCCTGGCCACGGTGCGGGGCCCCCTGGCCATCTACGACCGTCAGGGCAGGGCCGTCAGCAGCCTGGACACCCTCAAGCACCGGGAACAAGGGGGCCTGAGCGACTATCCCGACGTGCTGATCCAGGCCTTGCTGTCCAGCGAGGACAGCCGCTTCTGGTGGCATCCGGGGGTCGACCCGATCGGCACGGCCAGGGCTCTGGTGACCAACCTGCTGGGGGGGCGGGTGCTGCAGGGGGGAAGCACCCTCACCCAGCAGCTGGCGCGCAGCCTTTACCCCGAAGAGGTCGGTGACGGCGAAACACTGGAGCGCAAGTGGCGCGAACTGCTGGTGGCGCTTCAGCTTGAGGCCCGTTACAGCAAACGCGATCTGCTGCTCAGCTATCTCAACCGTGTCTATCTCGGGGTCGGCTGGGGCTTTGAGGACGCCGCCCAGCACTATTTCACGATCTCGGCCAGCCGCCTCAATCTTGAGCAGGCGGCGTTGCTGGTGGGCCTGCTGCCGTCGCCCAACGGCTACGACCCGTGCCTCGATCCCCAGGCCGCCTTGGAGGCACGCAATCAGGTGCTCAACAAAATGGCCGCCACCGGACGCATCAGCGCTGACCGGGCCCGGCGGGCCCGGCGCGCACCGATCGTGATCGCCCCCCAGGCTTGCCGCAGCAACCCAGCCCTGCGCGGAGCACCCTATTACACCGATCAGGTCCGCCGGGACCTGGAGCGTCTGGTGGGAGCGGAGTCCGCCGAGCAGGGCAATTACCTGATCGACACCCATCTGGACCTCGCCCTGCAGCAACGCGTTGAAACGCTTCTGCGGCAGCGTCTGCAGCGCAGCGCCTCGCTGGGGGTGAACCAGGGCGCCGTGGTGGTGCTCGACAGCCGCAACGGCGGCGTTCTGGCCATCGCCGGCGGCCGTGATTACCGCACCAGCCAGTTCAATCGAGCCTCGATGGCCCTGCGGCAACCAGGCAGCGCCTTCAAGCTGGTGCCCTTTGCCCTGGCGCTGGAACGGGGCCTGGGACCTGGTGCGCCGGTCAGCTGCAGCCCCCTGGCCTGGGGTGGGGTCCTGTACGCCAGTGACTGTCGCGGCAGCCTGAGCCTGACCTCGGCCCTGGCCAGCAGCAGCAACACGGCGGCATTGCGGCTGAGTCGGCGAGTCGGGCTCGAGGCCGTGGTCCAGAAGGCAAGAGATCTGGGCATTTCCTCACCCCTTAATCCGGTGCCAGGATTGGCACTGGGGCAGAGCGAGCTGACCCTGCTAGAGCTGACGGGGGCCTACGGGGCGATCGCCAACGGCGGCATCTGGCATGGACCCCGCACGATCCGTCGCCTCCATGACGCCGAGAGCTGCCAAGGATTGGCGGATCGCCGCTGCCGTCTGGCCGCCAGCCAGGCGCCCCCGCTGGCCAACCCGGGCCGGCGCGCCGTCAGCGAACGGGCCAGCAACCAGCTGCGCACGATGTTGCAGGCGGTGGTCGCCAACGGCACCGGCCGTGCCGCCTACCGCGGTGGCGGCGAAGGCGGCAAGACCGGCACCACCAACGACGGCCGGGATCTGCTGTTCGTGGGCTTTGATCCCGGCCGCCACTGGGTGATCGGCATCTGGCTGGGCAACGATGACAACAGCCCGACCCAGGCCAGCAGTGCCCTTGCGGCGGGGCTGTGGAGCGAGATCATCGCCGCATCCGGGGGCTGAGCGTTGAACACCCGCAAGCGTCTCTGGCTGGGCCTGGCACTGCTGCTGGCCGCGCTGGTGGTGGTGGGCATCGTCCTGCAGACGATCAACCAGTTGATCTGGCAACTGTCGGCAGTGCTGCCCTACGGACTGGTGGGGCCGGTTGTCAGCCTGCTGATGCTGGCCGCCGCAGCCCTGTTGCTGCAACTGGCCTGGCCCTGGTTGCAGCCCTTGCTCAAGGGCGGCATCTCCCGGCGAGCCGCCGCCCCGTCGCAGCCAGCCGCCAACCGTCGCGAAGCGGCCAGGCAGAACCTGGAGGCCATCGACCAGACCCTCGAGCAGGTGCGTGATCAGGTCGAACGGCAACTGCTCCAGCAGGAACGTCAGCGCATGGCCCAGGAGCTCGAACGGGGTGACCTGGTGCTGGTCATCCTGGGCGCCGGCTCGGTCGGGAAGACGTCGCTGATCCGAGCCCTGTTGGGGGAACTGGTGGGCGATGTGGGCGCCGCCATGGGGTCAACGGCAATCAGCCAGCGCTATCGCCTGCGGCTGCGCGGACTGGAGCGGGCGATCTGGCTAGTGGACACCCCCGGCATCCTGGAAAGCGGCACTGACGGTCAGTCGCGCGAACAGTTGGCCCGCGACCAGGCCTCCAAGGCCGATCTGTTGCTTTTGGTGGTGGACGGGGACCTGCGCCGGGCTGAACTCGAGGTGTTCCAGGCCCTGGCCGGGCTGGGCAAGCGGCTGCTACTGGTGCTCAACAAGTGCGATCTGCGCGGCGAGCAGGAGGAGGCAAGGCTGCTCGATCTGCTGCGGCAGCGCAGCCGCGGCAAGCTGGAAGGGGCTGATGTGGTTCCCGTCAGCGCCTCACCGCAGAGCATCCCCAGGCCCGGAGGCCAGCCGCTGCAACCGGGACCCGAGGTCGAGTCCCTGCTGCGTCGCATCGCTGCGGTCCTGCACCAGGACGGCGAAGAGCTGATCGCCGACAACCTGCTCCTGCAGTCAAGGCAACTCAGCGACGCCAGCCGCGCGTTGTTGTCGGGGCAACGCCAGCAGGATGCCGAGGCGATCGTCGAGCGCACGATGTGGACCTGCGCCGGGGTGCTGGCCGTGACGCCGCTGCCAGGTCTCGACCTGCTGGGAACGGCGGCGGTCAACGCCCAGATGGTGGTCGAGATCGCCCGGGTCTACGGAGTGCAGCTCAGCCGCCAGAGCGCCCAGGACCTGGCGATGTCGGTGGGCCGCACCCTGGCCGGGCTGGGGTTGGTCAAAGGGGGCGTCAGCCTGTTAAGCACCAGCCTCAGCCTGAGCCTGCCCAGCCTGCTGGTGGGCCGGGCGCTGCAGGCCGCCACCGGTGCCTGGCTGACCCGGGTGGCGGGTCTCAGCTTCATCACCTACTTCGCCCAAGACCAGACCTGGGGCGACGGCGGCATCCAGGATGTGGTGCAGCGGCAGTTCGACCTCAGCCGCCGAGACGCCGATCTGCGGCGTTTTTTACAGACAGCGTTCAGCCGGGTGGTCGAGCCGTTGCAGCGGCAGCAGGAGAAACAACTGCCACCTCGCCGCCGCCCGAACCGCTGAAGCCAAGCGCTTCCGGCGGTGGCGGCTGCAGCGGGCCGCGGCTGTCGAGCACGGTGATCAACACCAGGTAGGCCACACCGATCAACACCGACAGGGCACCGGTGATCACGGCCACCCATCGTCCACGGGATTGACTCATGGCTTTGCGGTGAGGCTGGAGGCCACGATCGCAGCCAGCTGCTCGAGCTGGGCGGGGCGGGTGTGGGGATTGCCCAACACCGCCTTGAGATGGTGACGCCCCTGGTACAGGGGGCGCGACAGCATCAATTGCGCAGCCAGCAGCTGTTGGCGGGTGGCCTGACTCCAATGGTCCGCCTGCCCGGCCGACAGGCCCAGGGGCGTCATCGCCAGCAGATGCAGATCACCACCGCGCAGGGCCAGCCCCTGCAGCGGCCGCAGCAGGTCCATCAGGGTGGCGGTCCGCTCGATCGCACCATCCAGCACCGCGCGGATCCCCTCCTGGCCCAGCTGGCGCAGTCCAAGCCACAGTTTCAGGGCCTCGGCCGGGCGGGTGCCCTGCAGACCGCATTCGCCGCCGTGGCTGCCACCCCAGCTGGCCTCCATGTAGGGCAGACCGGTGGCAAAGACCTCGGCCAGCAGCTGCGGCTGGGCCAACAACAGCAGCGATGAGGTCTTGGTGATGCCCAGGAGCTTCTGGGGGTTGACCGTCACCGAATCGGCCAGACCCAGCCCCTGGACCCGCTGGGCATGGCCAGGATCCAGGGCATACACCGCACCGATGGCACCATCGACATGCAGCCAGGCCCCATGGCTGCGGCACAGGCCGGCGATCGATGCCAGGGGATCGACCGCGCCGCAGACCGTGGTTCCGGCCGTCGCTACCACAGCCAGCACCGGCACCCCCTGAAGCCTGCAACGGTCGAGCTCGTCGGCCAGGGCACCGGACTGCAGGCGCCCGGCCGGGTCAATCGGCAGCCGGCGCAGGGCTGTGGCAGGCAGCCCCATCACCATCAGGGCCTTGTCGAGCGAGACGTGGGCATCGCTGCTGGCCAGCACGACCGCATCGCTGCGGCCCTGCAGCCCATGGTGCTGGCGAGCCACGACCAGGGCTGTGAGATTGGACAGGGTGCCACCGCTGGCGGGGACCCCACCGCTACCGGCCGGCAGACCGATCGCTTCGGCGAGCCAGGCGCAGAGGCTCCGTTCCAGCCGGGTCAGGCTGGGCGAAAGCTCCTCGGCGAGCAGATTGTTGTTGAGGCCGGCACAGACCATCTCGGCCGCGATCGAGGCCGGCAGGGGCGGTGGATCCAGGTGGGCGAGGGCACCGGGGTGATTGGGGTTGTAAGCCCCTTCCATCACCTGCTGCAGTTCGGCCAGCAGCACGTCGCCGCCCAGACCCTGAACTGACGGGGCCACCGCTGGTGTCAGCCCCAGGGCCGGCAGTGGAGCACGGGACGCCGCACTGCCCAGCCATTGACACAGCATGCGCGAGGCTGAATCCAGCAGCTCCTGCAGGTCCGGATCCAACTGATCGGGGCTGGCAAAGGGCAGGGCGTCGCTGGCCCATGGGGCTGGGGGCGCAAGGGCCAACGGCAGACGCTGCAAAGATCCCATTGTCACCTGCCATGCTCAGGGCAACGGCATCCATGGCCCCAGAACGCCCCCGTCTGCCCCAGGCCCATGACGCCCAGCTTGAGCTGTGGATGGCCAGACTGCTGCGGCTGGCCGAGCGCGTCGGTCGCTGTGGCGAGGTGCCCGTGGCTGCGGTGCTGCTTGACCAGCACCTGCGTTGCATCGGCTGGGGCAGCAATGGCCGTCATCGCCGTGACGATCCGCTGGGCCACGCCGAGTTGCAGGCCCTGCAGCAGGGAGCTCGCCTGCTGGGTGACTGGCGTTTCAACCACTGCACCCTGGTGGTCACGCTCGAGCCCTGCCCCATGTGCGCCGGCGCGCTGATTCAGGCCAGGGTGGGACGGGTGGTCTTTGCCGCCTCCGACCCCAAGCGAGGTGCCCTGGGTGGATGCCTTGATCTGGCTGCCGATCCCAGCGCGCACCACCACCTGGAGGTGCGCAGCGGGGTTCTGGGCCAGCAGGCGTCCGACCAGCTGGCCCAGTGGTTCAGACAGCGACGGGGGTCGAAGCCGAGCTGGCGGCAGACCTGAACTTGGGCAGTTCTTCGGCCAGCAAATCCAGCAGGCGGTCGACGTTGGCGGCCTGGCTGTTGTATCCCATCAGGCCGATGCGCCAGACCTTGCCGGCCAGGGCACCCAGACCGCCGCCAACCTCAATTCCATAGGTATTGAGAAGGTGCAGGCTGAAGGCCTTGCCATCCACACCCTCAGGAATGCGCACCGTGGTGAGGGTGGGCAGGCGCAGCGACTCGGGAACATGCAGTTCCAGTCCCAGCCCCTCAAGACCGGCCCACAACCGTTCGGCGTTGCTGCGGTGGCGGGCCCAGGCCGCTTCGAGACCTTCGTCAGCGAGAAGGCGCAGGGCCTCACGCATGCCGAAGTTCATGTTGACCGGCGCGGTGTGGTGATAGACGCGGTCGCTACCCCAGTACTGGTTCAGCAGGGTGACGTCCAGGTACCAGTTGGGAACCTTGCCGCTGCGGCCCATCATCTTGGCCTCGGCCCTGGGTCCCATCGTGAAGGGCCCAAGCCCGGGGGGACAGCTCAGACCCTTCTGGCTGCAGCTGTAGGCCAGATCGACCTTCCAGTCGTCCAGAAAAAGGGGCACTCCACCGAGGGAGGTGACGGTGTCCAACAGCAGCAGACAGTCGTGGGCACGGCACAGATCACCGATGCCTTCCATCGGCTGGCAGACGCCGGTGGAGGTCTCGGCGTGCACCATGGCCAGGATCGCCGGCTTGTGGGTGCTCACAGCCTGCTCGAGCTCCTCGAGGGAGAAGGCCTCGCCCCAGGCCTTCTCAATCGTGACCACGTTGGCGCGGTAACGGCCGGCCATGTCGGCCAGACGCAGCCCGAAATAGCCCATGACCGCCACCAGGACGGTGTCGCCGGGCTCGATCGTGTTGGCCAGGGTCGCTTCCATGGCGGCACTGCCGGTGCCGCTCATCGGAATGGTCAGGCGGTTGTCGGTCTGCCAGGCATAACGCAACAGACCCTGCACCTCACCCATCAACTCCACGTAAAGCGGATCGAGGTGTCCAATCGGCGTGCGGCTCAGGGCTTCCAGCACCGTCGGGTGGGCATTGGAGGGCCCAGGACCGAGCAACAGACGCGAAGGGGTGTTGATCGGGTCGAGGGAGCGGCGGTGGTGGGACTGAACAGGAGGCAGCACGGGGGAAGGCAAGGGAACAGAGCCGGGGCGATGGGTGGAGACTAAAAGGCCGCTCAGCGAGCCCTCACATCATTGGCGGCCAGTCCCCGGCACAGGTGATCGAAGGGCTGCCGGATCCAGAGGTCACCGCCGTCGATGCCCGTCTCGGAAGCCTTCTCACAGACGACATCGGCAAGCAGGGCAATGCTGCGCACGGTCGGGCCAGTGGGCACACCCAAACTCTTATAGGTGTCATCTAGACCGTTCAAGACCCGCTCGTTGAGCATGGTGACGTCATCGGCCACCAGGGCATAACTGGCGTAGCGCAAGAAGTAATCCATGTCCCGCAGGCAGGCCGAGAGCCGCCGGGTGGTGTAAGCATTGCCCCCGGGCAGGATCAGCTCGGGATCGGCCAGCCACAGGCGCTGGGCAGCTTCGCGCACGATCTCGGCTGCTTCACGGTTGATCAGCTCGACCACCGCGAGACGGGCAGAGGCCTGGCTGTAATAGCCATTCATCCGGTCCACGGCGTCGCGATCGAGGTATCGACCGAGCTGGTCATAGCGGCCGATCAGACCGGTGATGGCATCGCGCATGGCGGAACGAACAGGTCGCTTCAGCGCTGCGAAGGTAGCACTGCTGAATCGACAAAACCCAGGTGCGGGCGGGGATCTGGGCCAATTGACAGAAACGGTTACGCAACGGCCCCGCGCCCCTGAGACAGCCAGGCAAAGGCCAAATGGTTACTACGGATACAAAAGGGTGTCGGGTCTGATCCGTACGGTCCCCCCCAAGCCGCCAGCGGCGCGGCAGTACCGCTTTTCCGTGTCATGGCCAAAACAGCCCAGGACGTTCTCAGGCAGATCAAGGACGAGGGGATCGAGCTGGTCGATCTGAAATTCGTCGACCTGCACGGCAAGTGGCAGCACCTCACCGTCTGCCAGGACCTGATCGATGCCGAAGCCTTCACCAGCGGCGTGGCATTCGACGGCTCTTCGATCCGCGGTTGGAAGGCCATCAACGAGTCGGACATGGCGATGGTGCCGGATCCGAACACCGCCTGGATCGACCCCTTCTATAGCCACAAGACCCTGAGCCTGATCTGCTCAATCCAGGAACCCCGCAGCGGCAAGCCCTACGCCCGCTGCCCCCGGGCCCTGGCCCAGAAAGCCCTCGAGTACCTGGGCACGACCGGCATTGCCGACACCGCCTACTTCGGACCCGAGCCGGAATTTTTCGTCTTTGACGATGTCCGCTACACCTCGGGTTCGGGCAGCAGCTTCTACAGCGTTGATTCCATCGAGGCTCCCTGGAACACCGACCGCCACGAAGAGGGCGGCAACCTGGCCTACAAGATCCAGCTGAAGGAGGGTTACTTCCCGGTCGCGCCCAACGACACCCTTCAGGACATGCGCACCGAAATGCTGCTCACCATGGGCAGCCTCGGTGTACCGATCGAGAAGCAACACCACGAAGTCGCCACGGCCCAGCACGAACTCGGGATCAAGTTCGCTGAGCTGATCAGCGCCGCCGACAACGTGATGATCTACAAGTACGTGGTGCGCAATGTGGCGCGCAAGTACGGCAAGACCGCCACGTTCATGCCCAAGCCGGTGTTCGCCGACAACGGCAGCGGCATGCACGTGCACCAGAGCCTGTGGAAAGGCGGCAATCCCCTGTTTTTTGGGGAAGGGACCTACGCCAACCTGTCGCAGACAGCCCGCTGGTACATCGGCGGCCTGCTCAAGCACGCCCCCAGCTTTTTGGCGTTCACCAACCCCACCACCAACAGCTACAAGCGACTGGTGCCGGGCTTCGAAGCACCGGTGAACCTGGTGTACAGCCAGGGCAACCGATCGGCAGCGGTCCGCATCCCGCTCACCGGCCCCAGCCCGAAGGCCAAGCGTCTCGAGTTCCGCTCGGGCGATGCCCTCTCCAACCCCTATCTGGGCTTTGCCGCCATGCTGATGGCCGGCATCGACGGCATCAAAAACCAGATCGACCCGGGTGATGGCACTGACGTCGACCTGTTCGAACTGTCGGCCGAGGAGCTGGCCAAGATCTCGACCGTTCCTGCTTCGCTCAACGGCGCCCTGGAGGCACTCGACTCCGACAAGGATTACCTGCTGGCCGGTGGCGTCTTCACCGAAGACTTCATCAACAACTGGATCGCTCTCAAATACGAGGAGGTCCAGCAGCTGCGCCAGCGTCCCCACCCCCACGAGTTCGTGATGTACTACGACGCCTGATTCCCTGGCAGTGCGATGCACGGCCCCGGCCTTTGGCCGGGGCTTTTTCGTGTCTAAGGCCGGTGAAGCCCCCCAGGGGACCCTCTCATCTGCCCTTAGCGCTCCGGGTGCAGCCACGCCCGAGGACCGTCATCCGTTGAAATGGAGAACCCCGCAGCTTCGCTGCACTGCGTTGCCATGGCTGATCCGCTGACCAAGCTCGCCTACCAGACCCTGCAGAACGGCAAGGGCCTGCTGGGGCTTGTGCACAAGGAGGCCAGCACCCGTCTGATGAATCTGCTGGCGCCCGATGGGGTCCCCAGCACCGTTCCTGTGCCGCCGCGGATGCTGCAGGACCTGCGGGCGTCAATGGACCGGTTGCACCAGCTCGACTGGGAAGAGGCTGAACGGGGCCTATACCCCTCGTCGCTGCTGTTCGATGCCCCATGGCTGGACTGGGCCGCCCGCTACCCGCTGGTCTGGCTGGACACGCCCCGCACCTGGAGCCGCCGCCAGGAGCGCAATATCCGCGATCTACCCAAAGATGTGGATCACAGCGCCTACCCCGACTACTACCTGCAGAACTTTCACCACCAGACCGATGGCTATCTGAGCGAGACCTCGGCGTCGCTCTATGACCTGCAGGTCGAGATCCTGTTCAACGGCACCGCCGATCCGATGCGCCGGCGGGTGCTGGGCCCTCTGCTGCTGGGCCTGCAGACTTTTGGCGAGCGTCCCTCTGGGCAGATTCGCGTGCTGGACGTGGCCACAGGCACCGGCCGCACCCTGCGCCAGCTGCGGGGGGCCTTGCCCCAGGCCCAACTGGTGGGACTGGATCTTTCCCATGCCTACCTGCGGCAGGCCAACCGCTGGCTGAGCCAGTTGCCCGGGGAGCTGCCCCAGCTGGTCCAGGGCAACGCCGAGGCGATGCCGTTCATCGACGGGGGGTTCGAAGCCGTCACCTGCGTCTTTCTGTTGCATGAACTGCCACCGGAAGCCCGCCAGAACGTGATCGACGACTGCTACCGGCAGCTGGTGCCTGGCGGGACATTGGTCCTGGCCGATTCGGTCCAGCTTGCCGACTCACCGCAATTTGAGGTGGCGATGGAGAACTTCCGTCGGGTCTTCCATGAGCCCTACTACCCGGACTACATCCGCGATGACATCGATCAGCGGCTGCAGAGCGCAGGGTTTGAAGCGATCACCGCCAGCTCCCATTTCATGACCCGGGTCTGGAGTGGCCGCAAACCGCGCTGAGGTCAGCGCCGCAACCACCAGGCCAGCACCAGGCCCAGGGTTCCCCAACGCAGTGGGCGCCAAAACCATTCGCCCGCACCCGTGGCGTGCAACCCGGCCGGCAAGGGATCCAGCAAACGTTGGGCCAGGGCCAGGCGCTGGCGCTGGCGGCGTCCACTGACGCCACTGGCCAGGCGGGCCCGGGCCGGGAGGCTCAAAAGGGCACCCAGATGATGCAACAGCCCTGGAACGTCAGCACGGGCTCCCATGTCTCCCTTGAAGGCGTGGCGTGTTCGACGCATCACAGACAGGGGTGGACAGCCATCAGGATGGTGGCCAGACCTTCACCAGGCACCATTGTGAGTGATCGCTCCAGCGAGCGCCCCCTGGAACACCGGTTGCAATGGCCCGACGGGGCCCTGCAAGCGGCCGTGGCCCTGCATCAGCAGCTAAGCATCGGCGATCGCGATTGGCACGCCTTGAAAAGTCAGCGCTCGCGCCGGGCCGCCGAACAACTGGCGGCCGCCCTGGTTCAGCTGCTCAGCGGTGATCAGCCAGCAGACCCCACCAGCAACGGGGCCCGCAACCGGGCACTGGAGCTGATCGACCATGCCCAGCAGTGGTTACGGGCCGAAATCAGCGATCCAGGCTGCCCCCAGCACCGCCGTTGAGCGGGCGGCCGGCCCGACTGACGGCCAGTTGCAGACGATTACCGCGACGGCTCCAACGCACGTCGTCAAAACAGTGGTGAATCAGAAACAAGCCCCGGCCTGAGGCGGCATCAGCCCGTTCGGGCAGACAGGTGACCCGGCCATCGGCAGGCAGGCCCGGACCTTCATCCTGAACCTGCCAGATCCACCAGCGGGGCGTTTCGATGCGGCGGATCCGGATCGTTTTGTGCGGGTCACAGCCATTGCCGTGGCGCACGGCATTGACCAGGGCCTCCTGAAGCCCCAACTGCAACCTGGACTGAAGCTGCTGACAGCGCACTGGCTCCAGCAACAGATCCAGCAGCGGGGCCAGCTGAAGCGTCGACGGGGTGATGAAGTCACTCCAACGCAGGGTCACCAGCCGGATCGCGTCATCGGTTCGACCCTAGGCCAGGGGGCCGGTCAGCGGCCCGTGGACGGGGCTAGCAACCGTTGCTGCAAGGACGGATGGCTGAGGAGGGCATCCATCAACCGCACCCCGCGCAACTGGTTGACCAGGGGCATGTGACCGTCAGGAGCGTCCAGCGACCAGGTGAACGACCCTGGATAGCGGGTCCAGATGCCGGCGGCTTTCCAGCCGATGCGCGGCCACAGCTGATCCCAGCGGTCATTGCAGCTGCGCAGGAGCCGTGCCTGAACCGAAAACCCGAAGCGGCCCTGCGAGTAGCAGACCCAGAGTCGATCGAGGCTCTGCAGGTCCACCCCAGGCATGGGCGGCACCTCGCTGTAATACACATAGCCGCGGCGGACGGCGGCCTCACCCGCCAGCTGGCGCAGGCGTTCGCTGGTGAGACGATCCGCCTGTTCAAACTGCTGTTCGGCGAGGGCCCGCTGCAACGGGGCGTAATCGAGACCGCACCCGCTCAGGGCGGCCAGCCAACCCTCGGGGTGGCGGTCCCACCAGGCCTGGGCACGCTCTGGACCGGCAGCGCCCAGAAACAACTGGATCAGGGTCCCGGCTGCCCAGTCGTCGCCGGTGGGATCGAGCCGGTCCAGACGGTCCTCGATCAGGTCCACCAGCTCCTGCTGACGCGCGGTGAGCTGGGGCAACAGGGAACGGCGCTGGCGGCCGGCGGCCGACACAAAGCGATCCAGCAGCTGCTCGGCGGTGACGGCGACCGGTGAACCGGAGAGCATGGGGAGGTCGGCGCTGACCAAGGTGGGCCCACTATGTCAGTTGCATCCCTGAGCCCCATGGCGCAGCAGCACGGGCGATCGATGGCCATGCCGGCCTATCTCGAGGGCGAGGGCCCCCTGCTGGATGTGCGCAGCCCGGGCGAATTCAGCCAGGGACACATCCCCGGCGCGATCAACCTGCCCCTGTTCAGCGACGAGGAACGGGCCGCCGTCGGCACCGCCTACAAACAGCAGAGCAGGCAGACCGCTGTGCTGCTGGGCCTGGCGATCATCGGGCCACGGCTCGAGCAGCTGGCCCAGGCACTGATCAGCCACAGCCGGGGCAGCGGGCGATTGCGGCTGTACTGCTGGCGGGGTGGCATGCGCTCGGCCAGCATGGCCTGGTTGGCGGGAACCGTCGATCTGGACTGCCAGCTGCTGGCAGGCGGCTACAAGGCCTACCGGCGCTGGGTGCTGTCGCAGTTCGAGCAACCCTGGCCCCTGATGGTGCTTGGCGGCCGCACCGGCGGCGGCAAGACCGACCTGCTGCTGGCGCTGCAGGCCCGAGGGGTGGCCGTGCTGGACCTCGAAGGGCTGGCCCATCACCGCGGCAGCAGCTTCGGGGGTCTGGGCCTGCCGGCGCAGCCCAGCAGCGAGCATTTTGAAAACCGCATCGCCGACACCCTCTGGCGCTGCCCGGACAGCGGTCCGATCTGGCTCGAAGCCGAGAGCGCCCAGGTGGGGCGATGCCGGCTTCCTGCAGCGTTATGGCAGCAGATGCAGCAGGCCACGGTGGTGGAACTGCAGCGCCCGACCCGGGAACGGGTGCAGCGCCTGGTCGCCGTCTACGGAGCCCAGCCCCGCGAGGAGCTGCGCAGCGCCACCGAACGCATCGCACGACGCCTGGGGCCGCAGCGCACAGCCCTGGCCCTGGCGGCGATCGAGACCGGCGACATGGCCACCGCCTGCGAGCAGATGCTCGATTACTACGACCGTTGCTACGACCACGAACTGGCGCAGCGGCCCCGCAGCCCCCAGTTGCGACTGAACGGCGACGGCTGCAGCGAAGCCGAGCTGGCCGATCAGCTCTGCCAGTGGCAACGCACCTTGAGCGCAGAACCCTCTGCCGTCTCCCTCGCCTAACATCAGCCTTTGCCGACTCACCATGGGCGCCGCCATTCAGTTCTTTCGTGGCGTCGATGAGCCCGTGGTGCCCGACATCCGTCTGACCCGCTCACGCGATGGCCGCACCGGACAGGCGCTGTTCGTGTTCGAGCAACCCGATGCCCTGGCCCCCGAGACCATGGGAGACATCACCGGCATGTTCATGGTCGACGACGAGGGTGCCCTGGTGACCCGTGAGGTCAAGGCCCGCTTTGTCAACGGCAAGGCCAGCGCACTCGAGGCCACCTACACCTGGAAGAACACCGAGGACTTCGAACGGTTCATGCGTTTTGCCCAGCGTTACGCCGAGAGCCATGACCTGGGCTTCAGCGGTCGCGAAGAGGGAGGCGAAGAGGCTTGAAATTCGGCCAGTGGCTCGGGCTGGTCGCCCTGATCACCGCGCTGGTGTTGCTCTGGCACCTGCGTGAAAGCCTGATTCACCTGTTCGCAGCCGTGGTGTTGGCCATGGCCCTGTGCACCCTTGTGGGCTGGGTGCAGCGGCGTCTGGGCTGCCCCAGACCCGTGGCCCTGCTGATCAGCCTGGCGCTGGTCGGCGTGTTGCTGGCCATCGTGGCCACGGCGGTGATTCCGCCCTTTGTCAGCCAGTTCGCCCAGTTGCTCACCAACCTGCCTGAGGCAGCACAGACCCTGATCGAGCTGGTGCGCGGCGCCATGGTCGGCGTCAGCCAGATGTTGTATGGCCATCGCGATGCAGCGCTGACGTGGCTCAAGCAAAGCCTGCAGGTGCCCCCCCAGGGCCTGGGGAACGGTGCGGCCCGGCTCCTCGGCTGGGCCGAAAACCTGGGTACGGGGGTGATTCAGACGCTGTTCGTGCTGGCGGTGGCCCTGATGATCACCACCCAACCCCAGGCCTACCGCGAGGTCGCCGTGCTGCTGGTGCCCTCGTTCTATCGCCGCCGCTTTCGCCAGGTGCTGATCGCCTGTGGCCAGGCCCTGAGCGCCTGGATGCTGGGGGTGGTCGTCAGTTCGCTCTGTGTGGGCACCCTGGCGGCGATCGGCCTAACCCTGCTGGGGGTCAAGCTGGTGGCCGCCAATGCGGTGCTGGCCGGTCTGCTGAATGTGATTCCCAATCTGGGACCGACCCTCAGCACCATCTTTCCGATGTCCGTTGCGCTGCTGGAGAGTCCCTGGAAGTCCCTGGCGGTCCTGGCCCTGTACGTCGCGGTGCAGAACCTGGAGAGCTATGTGATCACCCCCTCGGTGATGCACCATCAGCTGCGGCTGCTACCGGGTCTGACCCTGACCGCGCAGCTCGTGTTCACAGTGCTGTTCGGTCCACTCGGGCTGCTGTTGGCGCTGCCGCTCGGGGTCTGCGTTCAGGTGGTTGTGCGGGAGGTGCTGATCCGCGACATCCTTGATCCTTGGAAGCGCCTGCGTCTGGCCCGATGAACGCCCGCACCGTCCTGGGGGCTCTGGCCCTGATCGTGCTGGCCCTGTTGACCTGGGAGCTGCGCTGGGTGCTGCTGGTGCTGTTCGGGTCGGTGGTGCTGGCGGTGGCCCTCGACGTGCCGGTCACCCTGCTGCGGCGGATTCTGCCGTTGAACCGGCCGGCAGCCCTGCTGATGGTGCTGCTGGTGCTGGTGCTGGCCGGAGGTCTGCTGGCCCAGCAGCTCCTGCCAGAGCTGATCGATCAGGTCCAGCAACTGGTTGAACTGCTGCCCCAGTTGGTGGGCCTGTTCGAGCGGCTGACCCGCACCATCACCTGGTTGCCGGACCTGGAGCGGGGCCTGCTGGACGGATCCATGTGGCAGCGGCTGCAACCGCTGGGGGGGCAACTGCTGGGTTTTGCCGGCGGCGCCGCCAGCGCAACGGTGCAGGTGCTGCTGATGGTTCTGCTGGCCATCCTGCTGGCGCTGGACCCCCGCGCCCATCAACGCCTGCTGGTGGGCATCACACCGCGGTTTTACCGCACCGACATGCAGAGCCTGCTGAGCCACTGCCGCGCTGCGCTGGGGGGCTGGCTGGCGGGCATGACCCTCTCGGCCCTGAGCGTGTTTCTGCTGACCTGGGCAGGGCTGGCGCTGTTGCACATCCCACTGGCACTGCTCAGCGCCCTCGTTTGCGGCCTGCTGACCTTTGTGCCGACGATCGGCCCCACGGCCGCCACCCTGCTGCCTGTGGCAGTCGCCCTGCTGGTCTCGCCGACGGCGGTGCTGCAGGTGCTGGTACTGCGCCTGGCTCTTCAGAACGTGGAGGCCTTCCTGATCACCCCCCTGCTGTTGAGCCAGACGGTGAACCTGCTGCCGACTGTGGCCTTGATGGCCCAGCTGAGTCTGGGGGCTCTACTGGGGCTGCCCGGGGTGCTGCTGGCCTTGCCGTTGGTTGTGGTGCTGCAGGTGATTTGCCAGCAGGTGGTCGTCCGTGATGTCATGGACCGCTGGGTCTGAACTGCTGCGGCAGGGTCAAGGCAAGCGGTCAGCCCGTCGGACCATCGAGGGCAACAGCAGCAGCACGACCACCGCTAACGGATGGTTCCAAAGGCCCGCAGCCAGACTGGTCCAGGTGGGGTGATCGCGTAGCAGCTGCAGCTCGACGCGCAGATCCCAGACCGCCAACACCCCCAACAACACTGCGGACCCTGGAACCGCCGCCAGAATCGATCGACGGGCACGGGGTTGGCTCACCTAACTGCGCGCAAACAGGGGCAGCAGGGTCGGAGCGACGCCGATGCTGCTCCAACTGCCGACGGCGATGCCGACGGTCAGGGCCACCGCAAACCAGAACAGGGTGGAGCCACCAAAGAAGATCAGCGCCACCAGGGGCAACAGCGTGGTCAGGCTGGTGTAAAGCGAGCGGGTCAGGGTCGCATCGACAGCCACATCGACCTGTTCGACCACAGGCAAGGCGGCCAGGGTGGTCTGCTGCTCACGGATGCGGTCAAACACGACCACGGTGTCGGTCACCGAATAGCCCGCGACCGTGATCAGTGACACGGCAAACAGGGAATCCACCTCCACACCGCGCAGCAGCCCCAGCCAGGCAAACACGCCACAGGTGATCAACACGTCGTGGGCCAGGCACACCAGGGCCAGGCCTGCATACACCCTGTCGTAGCGAAAGGTGATGTAGGCAGCGATGGCCGCAAAGCTCACCAGCAGCGACACCAGGCTGCCGCGCAGCAGTTGATCACCCAGGGTCGGGCCGATGGTGTTGACGGCGGTGCCGGCAGCATCGAGCGGGCCCAATGTCTGGCCCAGGACTGCAGTCACCTTGGTGGCCTGTTCGGGGCTCAGTTCGGGCAACCTGATCAGCAGCGAACGCCCTTCATCCAGCAGCTGCACCTGGGCAGAGTCCAGGTTTGGAGCCGGTGATGATCCTGCACCCGTGTCAAAGGTCAGTTGTTGCAGGCTTTCCTGAATCTGGGACGCGCTGATCGCCGGGCAATCCGTCCTGCAGAGGCGTTCCAGCTGGATCTGGGTCCCGCCGGTGAAATCCAGACCGGGTTTCAGCGGCAGGCCAATGCTCGGGGTCAGCCAGCAGAGGGCCATGCCCAACAGGCTGAGCAGGCAGGCCAGGCCCGATCCCCACCAGGCCAGGTTGCGGTAACGGCTGATCCGAAAGCGGACGGGTGGCATTGCAGCGGTGGTCATCAGGAGGCTCGGGCAGGCAGTTGCCGGACCGGCAGAAAATTGGTGTTGCGCCGCAGCGATGGGTAGGCCATCAGCACGCGCAGGATCGTGCGGGTGCAGGTGAGGGCCGTGAACAGACTGAGCAACAGACCGATGGCAAGGGTCACGGCGAATCCCTTGACCAGGCCGGTGCCCAGCGCAAACAGGGCGACGCAGCTGATCAGACCGGTGACGTGTCCATCGAGGATCGAGGACAGGGCCTGGGCAAAGCCGGTGTCAATGGAGCGGATCAGGGTGTTGCCGCTGCGCAGCTCCTCCTTGACCCGCTCAAAAATCAGGACGTTGGCATCGACAGCCATGCCGATCGAGAGAATGAATCCGGCGATACCCGGCAGGGTCAGGGTCACCGGAATCAAGGCGTAGACCGCCAGGTTGAACAGGGCATAGAGGCTCAGCGAGAGCACCGCCACCAGCCCGGGCAGGCGGTAGACGACGACCATGAACAGGGCCACCAGGCCAAGACCCGTCAAACCAGCCGCGAGGCTAGTGCGGATGTTCTCGGCCCCCAGGGAGGGGCCGACGGTGCGCACCTCGATGATCTTGACCGGCAGGGGCAGCGACCCGCCGCGCAGCTGCACCTCCAGATCCCGTGCCTCATCGGCCGTGAAATTGCCTGTGATCGTGGCGCCGCCACCGGAGATCCCGGCGGCCTTGAATTCGGGCCCGACGCTGGCCTCGCTGATCGAGCGTCCATCGAGCACGATGCCCAGCAGGCGGCCACTGCCGGCGATCGAACGGGTCAGATCGGCAAATTTCTCACCACCCTCACGGCTGAAACTGAGGGTGACATCCCAGGCACTGCCGGACTGCTGTTGCTGGCGGCCGGCACTGACCAGATCACGGCCGCTGAGGTTGGAGGGTTCGTAGAGGGCAACAATCCTCTGGTTGACGGCATCGAGCAGGAGCTCGATCTGCCGTTGTTCGCTGCTGCCGGCCGGCACGTCCACCCCCAACTGGGTGAGTGCGCGGGCCAGTTCTTCGGCCTTGATGCTCGGTGGGTCAGGCTGCTGGGCTTGATCACCGGCTCCGGCCGCGGCATCGGCGGAATCAGCTGTACGGGGCTTCAGTCGGTTCAACACAGCTGTGGCCTGACGCTTGAGCTGCAGCAGCCCCTGCATCTCCTGTTCGGTCCCGGGCTTCTGAGCCTTGAACTCGAGCAGGGCGGTGCTGCCGAGAACAGTGGCGGCCCGGGTCGGGTCCTGTTCGCCAGGCAGCTGCAGCACCAGCTGGTCATTGCCGACGGTCTGCAGGGTTGATTCGGCCACACCGAGGCCGTTGATGCGGCGCTCCAGCACCTCCTTGACAGCCTCAAGCTGCTCGGGCTGGACGGTCTTGACCGCCCCGGCGGGCATGACCTGCAGCATCAGCTGGCTACCGCCGCGCAGGTCCAGGCCCAGCTTGAGGGGAAAGCTGAACAACAGCGCGGCCGCAGCGATGGCCAACGCAAGGATCAGGGCGATCCAGCCTTGCTGACGGGCCATGTCAGATCTGACCGGACTGAAGAGCCCGCGCCGCCTCGACGATCTGATGGGGCTGGATGATCGTCAGGTTCTCGAGAGTGCCGTTGTAAGGGGTGGGAATGTCCTGGGAAGACAGCCGCACCGGCCTGGCGTCCAGCTCATCGAAACACTGCTCGGTGATCAGAGCCAGCAGTTCGGCGCCGATGCCCCCGGTCTTCATGCACTCTTCAACGACAATCACCTTGTGGGTCTTGCGGATCGAGGCGCGGATCGTCTCCATATCAAAGGGTTTGAGGCTGATCAGGTCGATCAGCTCCACATCGATCCCGTCCTGACTGAGCTGCTCCACGGCCTTGAGGCAGTGGTGACGCATGCGTGAGTAGGTCAGGATCGTGACATCCTTGCCCTCGCGCACGATCTCGGCCTGATCCAGGGCGCACACATAGTCGCCCTCGGGAATGTCCTCGCTGAGGTTGTAGAGCAACACGTGCTCGAAGAACAGGACCGGGTTGTTGTCGCGGATGGCGGCTTTCATCAGGCCCTTGGCATTGGTGGGCGTGCTGACGGCCACGATCTTGATGCCGGGAACCGCGTGAAAGTAGGCCTCGAGCCTCTGGCTGTGTTCCGCTCCCAGTTGCCGGCCCACCCCACCGGGGCCGCGAACCACGGCAGGAATCGTGAAATTGCCGCCGCTGGTGTAGCGGAGCATGCCCATGTTGTTGGAGATCTGGTTGAACGCCAACAGCAGAAAGCCCATGTTCATCCCCTCGACGATGGGCCGAAGACCCGTCATCGCGGCACCGACGGCCATGCCGGTGAAGGCGTTCTCGGCGATCGGGGTGTCCAGCACCCTCAGTTCGCCGTATTTGTCGTAGAGATCCTTGGTGACCTTGTAAGAGCCCCCGTACTGGCCAACGTCCTCGCCCATCACACAGACGTGGGGGTCGCGGGCCATCTCTTCGTCGATGGCTTCTCGCAGGGCGTTGAACAGCAGGGTTTCTGCCACGTTGAGGTCGTCAGTCCGGCTCTGGCCGGTTGCGGACCCCCGCGACCGGGGGCGAGGGCCAACCTATCTCAGCCTCCTGCAGCCAGGGTGGCCAGCAGCAGGACCGAGAGCAACATGGCCGGTAACAGCAGGGTCACCAGCAGACCGAGGTCGTGAACCGTCATGGCCCGAACTTAGGGCGATCAGTCGTCGGCGGCGGACGTCGTCACGGTCTGCACAACAGAACGAACAAAGACCAGGGTCAGGCCCAGGCTGATGAAGCCGAAGCTGAACGTCGCCAGGAACGCCATGCCGACGATCAGGGTCTTGAGCGCGGTGGCGATGCTCTGGGCGACCTGGGAGCTGTAATTCGGCGGGTGCTGCAGGTAATAGAGGGTCAGCCGCCTGCTCAGCCCCCAGCTGAGCCAGCCCAGCAGTGCGGCGGTCAACGCCCCCGACAGAAAGCTGAGCGGCCCCTTGCGGGGCTCTGACGTGCTGGGGTTGGGGTCCGGTTTGTCCATCAGGCCTCCACACTGACACCCGCGGAGCGGGTGTTGCACACCCAGCTGTCAAAACCGGCAGCGGCAAGGGGAGCGGCCAATGCCGCGGCGGCCTGAGCTGCCAGCTCACGGGTGCTGAACAAGGCAAACAGGCTGGGGCCGGAGCCACTCATGGCCACCGCCAGGGATGCCTCAGCCCGGCGCAGCAGCGTCATGCCGGCTGCGACCACCGGCACCTCAGGTTCCACCACGGATTGCAGGTCATTGCGCAACGCCGGCCAGGAGCCTTGGCCCTGCAGGGCATGGACCAGCGGGCTCAGGCGTAGCGCCTGGCGCCGGTCGGCAAAGGCCTGCTCGTCGGCCAGGTAGGTCTGCCCGCGCAGCTCGCGGCAACGCCCATAGGCCCAGGGGGTGCTGACACTGACCTGGGGATGTTTGATCAGCAGCACCCCTAGCGGAGCCACTTGCCCGATGGCGATGGGCTCCAGCCGCTCGCCACGACCAAAACAGAGCTGGCAGCCGCCACCGAGGCAGAACGGCATGTCAGACCCCAGTTCGGCAGCCAGGTCCGTCAGGGCCGATTCGCCCAGACCCAGGCCCCAGACCTGATTGAGGCCGAACAGGGCAGCCGCTCCATCACTGGAGCCCCCGGCCAGGCCGGCGCCGATGGGAATGCGTTTGCGCAACGTCATGCGGGCCCCCAGCTCGGGCAGGCCAACCCGGCTGCGCAGCAGTTCGGCGGCCCTGACGATCAGGTTGTCGCCACCGGTGGTCAGCTCGCTGCGGTCGCAACTGAGCTGGATCTGGCCATCGGCGCTGGGGCTGATCACCAGCTGATCGGCCAGATCGATGGACTGCATCACCATCGCCAGCTCATGAAAGCCGTCGGGGCGAAGACCGAGAACCTCCAGATGGAGGTTGATTTTGGCCGGAGCCGTCACCACCAGATCAGCCATCGGCACCCGCTCCTGCATCGCGCTGCTGTGCCCGATTCAAACCTGCCGCCAGGGCGACCCAGGCCGAGGGCGGCACCTCCTGGGGACGCTGCTGCAGGGTGACTCCGGCTGCGGCCGCCAGCTCGTGAAGCTGGGGTTCGCTCAGCAATCCCGCCAGGGTGTTGCGCAGCATCTTGCGTCTGGCCACAAAGGTGCGCCGCAGCAACAGTTCAACGCTGCGAGCCAGCAGGGGATCCAGGCGCTCCTGCGGCGGCAGCGGCTCGAGGGCGATCACCTCTGAATGGACCTTGGGCGGTGGATCGAAACAACGGGGCGGCACCGGGCAGACCAGGCTGCAGCGGCAGAGCAGCTGCATGCGCACACTCAGGGCCGAAAAACTGCTGCTGCCCGCTCTGGCACGGATCCTCTCGCCGACTTCCCGCTGCACCAGCAGCACCAACCGTCGATAGGGCTCTGCCAGGGGTCGGTCAAGCCGCCCCACCAGCCGCTCCAGCAAAGGACCGGTGATGTTGTAAGGGATGTTGGCCACCACTTTGTTGGCGGGTGGTAGCTCGAGCTTGAGCACATCCCCGCTGAGCAGGGAGAAGCGCGCATCGGCGGCAAAGCGCCGCTGCAGTCCGCTGACCAGGTCGCGATCGAGTTCGATCGCATGCAGGGATCCCAGGGGTGAAGCCAGCAGTTCGGCTGTCAGGGCGCCACGCCCGGGGCCGACCTCGAGCACGCTGTCGCCGGGATCCAGCGCTGCAGCCGCAACGATCTGGGACAGCACCTTTTGATCGACCAACCAATGCTGGCCAAAACGCTTGCGCGTTCGGTGGGTTGAGAATTCTGCGCTCACACGACAACGCGCGACACCCGTCATCGCTAGACAGGCTTCAAAAGGTTCTATCAGCCCCTGAGGATCCCCATGCCGTTCACACGCATGCCGAGGCTGCTTGCCCTGCTGGCTGCCTTGGTGCTGGCCCCGGTCGAGCGAGCTGCTGCCGGCACCGCCATCGGCGAGTCGATCTGGGACCGCAAGAACGCTCGCGAAAGAGCCCTGCAGTCGGTTCCCGCAGGCGCACAGATCATCAACAGCGACTGCCAGACGGTGGAGGTCGGCACCGGCAACTTTCGCTACATCTGCCGGATCACCTACGACGATCCGGCCCCACAGCCTCAGGGGTCCAGTCGTTGAGCCGGATCCAGCGCACAGGCCGGCGCAGCGGCGGCAGGGCCACCAGCGCCGCCACCAGCTCGAGGGCATCGAGCTGATGCTGGGGGTGCTCGGCCAGCCAGCACAGGCAGCTGCGGGCGATACGCCGGCGTTTGCCGGCGCGCAATGCCGCCACCCCGCCACCGTCGGGACCCCAGGCCGAGCGTCCCTTGACCTCGACCACCAGCAGACGCTCCGGTTTGCAGAGAACCAGGTCCAACTCGCCCCAGCGGCAATGCCAGTTGCGCGCAACCAGGCGCCAGCCGCGCTGCTGCAACAACCGCAGCACCCGCTGTTCGGCCCAACGCCCCTGAAACGCCGTGGTGTGGATCGACAAGGGCAGCACTGGTGGGTCGCTGCCTAGGGTTCCCACAACGATTCCAATGGCCATGGTTTGGCGCTGGCGCCCATTGCGGCGGATGTTCACGGTTCTGGCCGTGGCTGCCATGGTTCTGGTCACCGGCATTGGCCGGGCAGCCCCGGCCTCGGCGGCCGTCGATGTGGCCAAACAGGTGTTGATCGGAGCCGACTACAGCCAGCAGGATCTGCGGGGTGCCACCTTCAGCCTGACCAACCTGCGGGAAGCGACCTTTAGAGGCTCAGATCTGCAGGGGGCGAGCCTGTTTGGCGCCAAGCTCCAGGATGCCGACCTGCGTGACACGAATCTGCGGGAGGCCACCCTGGATTCGGCTGTGCTGAGCGGAACCGATCTGCGCAATGCCGTGTTGGAGGACGCCTTTGCCTTCAACACCAAATTCACGGACGTGCTGATCGACGGTGCCGACTTCACCAACGTGCCCTTTCGTTCCGATGCCCTCAAGACCCTGTGCGCGTCAGCGCAGGGAACGAATCCTGTGACTGGGCGCCACACCCGCGACACCCTGGGGTGCCCCTGAGGTGGCCTTCGACGCACGCAGCCGCGAGCGGCTCGAACAACTGGGCCGCCAGCTGCCCCAGCCCCTGCCCCAGCCCGATGCGGGCAGCACCCGTGCCGGCTCGTCAAAAGGACAGGGCGGCAGAAGCCACCGCCTCGAAACCGAAACGGACCCCCAGGCCCTGTTCCGCGAGCTGATGCAGGCCAGTCCCGACGGCACCGTGCCGCCCCACCTGCTGCAGCGCCTGCGGGACGTGGAACAACAGAAGCCACCCCTCAATGGGCAGGGCCCCTTTGCCACCACGGCATCGGCATCGGCACCGGCTTCATCGAAAACGGCACCGAAAAGGGTTTCATCACCGTCGACCAGGGACAGGGACCGGGCCCGCCCCAGCCGCGATCAGGATCCGCTCTATGTGAGTTTCGAGCAGATGCTGCTCGAGGACGAGAACCTGTGATTCGCAATCATCCGGTTGCGCTGCTGCTGGTGCTGTGCCTGGGATTCATGGGCCAGTCCCCATCAAGCCTGGCTGAAGAGCTCAGCGATAAAGAGGCGTTCATGCTGATGTTTGGCAAGGGCAATGGCGCCATGCGCGTGCTCTGTGCCCTGCAGCGGGATGGAGTGATCGACCAGGCCACCCGCCTGCGCTGGCTGACCAGGCTCGAGACCGTGCTGCACGAATCCGGAGACAGCCCCACCGATCGACGCAACACCCGGATCGGCATGGCCTTCGCCGATCGACGCAGCACCATCTGCCCCCAGCGCCTGATGGGACAGACCAATCCGTAGGCTGTGCCAACTGTGCAGCCAGCCTGAACCCGGCCCGACCCATGACCCTTCGCATCGGCATCAACGGCTTCGGCCGCATCGGTCGTCTCGCTTTTCGCCGTGCCATCAGCCTGGCTGATGTGCAGGTGGTGGCGATCAACGACCTGATCGATGTCGAGTACCTGGCTTACATGCTGCGCTACGACTCGACCCACGGCCGGTTTGACGGCGATGTGCAGGTTCAGGACGGCCAGCTGGTAGTCAACGGCCAGCGTATCCGCATCACGGCCGAACGGGACCCGGGCCAGCTGGCCTGGGGTGAGGTCGGGGCTGACTACGTGCTCGAGAGCACGGGCTTTTTCCTGACGGACGAGGCCGCCCAGGCTCACCTGAGGGCCGGTGCCCAACGGGTGGTGATGTCAGCGCCTTCCAAGGACGACACGCCGATGTTCGTCATGGGCGTCAACCACCGCAGCTACAACGGCCAGACGATCGTCTCGAACGCCAGCTGCACCACGAACTGCCTTGCCCCGCTGGCCAAGGTTGTCCATGACAACTTCGGCATCGTCAGCGGCCTGATGACCACGGTCCACGCCACCACCGCCACCCAGAAGACCGTCGACGGTCCGTCGGTCAAGGACTGGCGCGGTGGGCGCGGTGCTGGTCAGAACATCATTCCCAGTTCCACCGGCGCAGCCAAGGCTGTCGGGCGGGTGATCCCGGAACTGAACGGCAAACTGACCGGCATGGCCTTTCGCGTGCCGACGCCGGATGTGTCGGTGGTGGATCTGACCGTCAATCTGGCTCGCTCAACCAGCTACGACGCGATCAAAGCGGCAATGCAAGAAGCTGCCGCCGGCGAGCTGGCGGGAATCCTCGGTTATACCGAAGACGAAGTCGTCTCCAGTGACTTCCTTGGCGAGAGCTGCACCTCGGTGTTTGACGCCCGGGCGGGACTTGCCCTCAGCGACACCTTTGTGAAACTGGTCTCCTGGTACGACAACGAGTGGGGCTATTCCTGCAAATGCATCGATCTGATGCGTCACATGCATCAGTCCAACCCCCTCTGAAGCTGCTGCCTGTCCCAGGCCACCCGTACTCAAGTCTATACAGGGCTATATAAGGCTATAAAATGGAAGCTCCATGGCCTGATTCACCGTGCGTGCGCAGGAACTCGCGGCTTTCCGCTGGGCCCTGCGCCGGCAAAAGGGACTTGTCCCTGTCAATGACAGACGCAAAGAACCCCGTTACCTCCCAATTGGCCCCATGGCCAGAGCCAGGGTGAAACTTACAGGATCAGCAGATCTAATCGATGCCGATGTAATCGATGTGAGCTTCAGCGGGCTGAGAGTGGCTGTGCATCCCAATCTGAAACCCGAGCAGGGCACAACCTGCAAGATTCAGCTGACAACAGACGGAAGCCAAACTCTGCTTTTGGAAGGAGAGATTCGCTGGACGGAACAACATCCACTCATCAGTGTATTTGGCGTCCTCCTGGAACCGGGAACCAGCAAACTATCTCCATAGATCCACGATGAATACAGACGCAATCATTGGCAAGAATTGGGGACTGGCGCATCAGCCCTTTTCTGTCTAAGTGTGCTGTTGCTTACGCCCAGCGGCTTGCTGGCGGCGGCCAGGGAGGTTGGACGATCGGTCGGGACCCTCAATATCGCCTTGAGAATGACACGATCAGGGCCAGTCCCAGCCCCTTGACTCGCTTTTCTTTTGAGCTGATCTAGGTTGCGAATGTCAAGTAGACCCTTGCCATACAGAGCCGTCCCATACAGAGCCTGGCCATCTCAACCCTGGCCATGTAGAGAATCACCCTTTGATACGGCGCTGCAGATCGCAGGCGAATGCGGTGAGCGTTGATCCGGCAACTGACCAGCAGTGCTGGGATAGGTCATTCGTCAACGCCCCATGGCTGCCGTGCCGATCACCAAAGGCTGCTACGACAGCCGGGTTGCAGAACTCAGGCGTCAACTTGGTCTGATGCAGCAGCAGTGCCGCAACGGTGGGCTATCAGAGGAGCTGGAAGACCTTCTGCAGCAGCAGATACGCTGTGCCCATGCCTATCTGTGGGCCCTCTACGCCGAGATCGAAGAGGACTGAGACCGATCAGATCTGCTGAAGCCTTGAGTTTTCCACACGACGCCCTTCTTTTCCCCAGGGTCGGCTGCTTTTTTCCACATGCTCAAGATGCATACCACCTGCATGCCTTTGGTCTGAAGGGCCAACCTGTGGAAAGAAGCGTGTGACTTGACAGCATCCCGAAAAGTTACCGCAGGCCACAGATTGGCTGCTCACCAGCTCAAGGACGCCGATTGCAAGTGCATTCTCAGTTGGAGTCCACTCGAGACCATGGCCAGGAACTGACCTTTGACGATCCGCGATTGCTATGGCGTGATGGATCTCTCAATGCAGGTCAGCCCGACCTGAAGCTGGGATCGATCCGACCATGGGTAGCCAGACCTGTGACAGCCAACAGGAGAGACTGCCCCTCGGCAGCACGGCTGCAGCCGCGAGCTGTGGTGCACAACCGCTAGCTGGACATGGACCAGCCCTGAGCGTGGTCCACGCCTGCGGAATCACGGATGCCTTCGAGGTGATCAGGGTGGTGCGCGCCAACCAGGCCGTTCTGCTCAACTGCAGTCAGCTCACCAGCAGGCTGGGCAGCCGCCTAATCGACATCTGCAGCGGTGGGGTCTGCGCGATGGATGGCCAGGTCCATCGCATCAGTTCCGATCTGGTCCTGTTTGCCCCGGCTCTGACACGGGTGGCGTGCGCCTGAGGGCGTGAACTCAGACGGACTGCAGCTCGGCCAACTGGGCCTGCAACCGTTGACGCAACCGGTTCTGCACCAGCTCGCAGAGATCATCAACCAGGGTGTCATCGACCCTGTAGATCAGGCGCACGCCATCACGCTCGCAGCGGACCAGTCCAGCCCGTTGCAGCTGGCCCAGCTGGCGGCTGATGTGGGATTGGCTGAATCCGGTCGATTCGATCAGTGTTGCCACATCGCAGGGCCCCTGCTTCAGTTCGCAGAGGAGCTGCAACCGGGCCGGTTCGCTGAGCAATCGAAAGAACTGACTGAGTTCCTCCAGCAGCTGGGGGCCAGGGACGAAGGAGGACACGACCACCGTTATGACAGCAAAAGCATTATGGACTAGGACTGTCTAGCCACAACGTTTGAAGCCCAGCTGTGGGCAGCCCCCCTTCAAACCCTGGCCTCCGGGATCAACGCTGTGGCAAATCCGACTGGGCCCAGGGCCAGGGCGAGAGCGCGGTGATCCAGGTGATAGCCAGAAAACCCTGAGAATTGCTCCTACCCGCATTATGCGTGTATGGTCATATCAGTTCGCTTCTGGTCGTCATGGTCCCTGCGGCATCAGCGTTGCTTGCGGCCGCCGCCGGTGGTTCGGCCCTGTTGTTCCGGCAGCTGTTTGACGCGGAGACCGGAACGTTCACCTACCTGCTGGTGGATGTGCCGACCCATCAGGGGGTGCTGATCGATCCGGTGTTCGAACAGCACAGCCGCGATCTGTCCTTGATCCAGGAGCTCGGGGTTGCTCTGATCAGCAGCCTGGACACCCACGCCCATGCCGACCATGTGACCGGCAGCTGGCTGATGCATCAGGCCACCGGTTGCGGCATCGGCCTAGCGGCCGTCGCCCGGGCCGAGAACGTGACCCTGCCCCTGCAACACGGCGACAAGGTCACGTTCGGCACCCGGCATCTGGGCGTGCGAGCCACACCAGGTCACACCGATGGCTGCCTGAGCTATGTGCTCGATGACCAGAGCATGGCCTTCACCGGTGACGCGCTGCTGGTGCGGGGCTGTGGGCGCTGCGATTTTCAGCAGGGCAACGCTGGAACGCTGTTTCGCTCGATCAGCGAACAGATCCTGTCGCTGCCTGAGCGGTGCCTGTTGTATCCCGGGCACGATTACACCGGCCGGATGGTGACTTCGGTCGCCGAAGAACGGCTGTACAACGCACGCCTGGGGGGGCAGGCCAGAGAACGGGACTTTGTGGGCTTCCTGGAGAACATGAAGTTGCCCCATCCCCACCGGATCGCCCAGGCGCTGCCGGCCAACCTGCGCTCTGGGCGTCCCAGGGACGAAGCCGCCATGGCCCCGGCCTGGGCACCGATCCAGCGCAGCTATGCCGGCCTGCCGGAACTGGCGCCGGCCTGGGTGGCCGAACACCGCGACGAGCTGACCTTGCTGGATGTGCGATCCCGCGAGGAATTCAACGGTCCCGACGGACGGGTGGCGGGCAGCCTGCTGATTCCGCTGCCTGAACTGGAACAGCGGCTGCAAGAGATCCCAGCTGAACGGCCCGTGGTGGTGCTCTGCCACGCAGGCAGCCGCTCGGCTCTGGCCACCCAGCAACTGATGAAGGGCGGCGTTGCCCAGGTCGCCAACCTCCGGGGCGGTCTCAGTCGCTGGAGTGACGAGGGCTTCCCGATGGAGGGCGAAGGTCCCCGCTGATCGACCCGGGTTCCATCCACCACACAACTGACAACCCCAACCCCATCCCAGCCAACCCCATCAACCATGACCAAAACCACCGCCCTGCGCCTCAGCCCCCATGAACTCGACGAGCAACGCCGGGGAGGTCGCATCACGATCATCGATGTGCGCGAGCCGATGGAATACGTCGGCGGTCACATCCCTGGCAGTCGCAACATCCCCCTGAACCACCTGGCCAAAGCACCCATGCCCGATGGCCCCCTGGTGCTGGTCTGCCAGAGCGGCGCCCGCAGCGAACGGGGCATCACCAGCCTGATGGGCCGCGGGGTCTCCACCACCGGCGGCGGCCTTGCCGACCTCGAAGGCGGCCTGATCGCCTGGCAGGCGGCCCAGTTGCCGCTTGAGCGTCGCAAGGGTGCTCCCTTGCCCCTGATGCGTCAGGTGCAGATCGTGGCCGGCACCCTGGTGTTATCGGGCGTCCTCCTGAGCCAGTTGGTGGCGCCGGGCTGGATCTGGCTGAGCGGTTTCGTGGGCGCGGGCCTGATGTTCGCCGGCATCAGTGGGTTCTGCGGCATGGCCAGGCTGCTGGCGGCGATGCCCTGGAACCGGGTGACGGTGTGATGGTTTCCCCGATCTTGCTGCTGCTGGTAGCCGGTGGCGGGCTGATCGGCTTTCTGTTGGCGGTCCTGGGGGCCGGGGGCTCGATTCTGCTGCTGCCGCTGCTGGTGACCGGTGCCGGCCTGCCCACCCGCACCGCTGTACCGCTGTCGCTGATCATCGTGATGGTGCTGGCCATCGGCAACGCGGGCCCCTACCTGCGACGACGGCAGGTCGCGCCTGGACCTGCACTGATTCTGGGCATCCCTGCTCTGGCAGGCAGCTGGATCGGCGGCAGCCTGGTCAAAGCCGGCCTGGTACCCGAGGTGGCCCAGCTGGCCATCTTCGCGGCAGCGGCCCTGGTCGCTTCGTGGCTGATGCTGCGCCGGGCCCGCGCTGGCGCCGACACGGCCCTGCCATTGCAGGCTGTTCTGCGGTCTCCCGCCTCGCCCTTGCCCCTGGCCATGCAAGGCGTTCTGGTGGGTCTGCTGACCGGCATCGCCGGCGTGGGTGGTGGCTTTGCCATCGTGCCGGCCCTGGTGCTGCTGGCGGGGCTGCCGATGCAATTGGCCAGCGGCACCAGCCTGCTGCTGATCGCCCTCAACAGCCTGGTGGCGCTGCTGGCGCTGGGGCACTGGCCTGCGGACCAGCTGTCCCTGGTGCTGCCGCTGCTGATCGGCGGGGTGGCCGGTGCCGTGGTCGGTCAACGGCTCGCCCCCCACCTCAAGGACCGTCAATTGCGCCTTGGCTTTGCCGCCCTGCTGATCGGTTCAGCCCTGCTGACCGCAGGAGAGGCCTGGCGGCGCCAGAACGGCAACGTCCAGACGGCCACCTTCCACACCCCCACGACCCCCTCCAAACCACGGTCATCCCATGGGCAAGTCCTCTGAAACCTCGCCACTGGTGGTGGTCGAGACCCCGCAACCCTTTGAAGAGGCCTGCCGCGCCCTTGAAGCCGCTATCCCGGCCCATGGGTTCGGCCTGCTGACCGTGCATGATCTGGGAGAGACACTGCGCCACAAAGGCATCGCCTTCGCTGAGCACTGCCGGATCTATGAGGTGTGCGAACCCCAGCAGGCTGGCCGGGTGCTGGCAAGCCACATGGCCCTGAATGTGGCCCTGCCTTGCCGGCTGTCGGTCTACACCGAAGCCGGAGTGACAAGAATCGGCATGGTGAGCCCCGTGGCGATGCTGAGCGGCCTGAGCAGCGACCCTGGGCTGCAGTCGGTTGCCTCTGAGGTGGAGGCCACCACCCGGGCGATCATCGACATGGCCGCCACTGCCGGCAACCCTGCCTGAACCGATGGACCCGACCCCGATGGACACCAACTACGACCTGATCGTGCTCGGTGCAGGGTCCGGCGGATTGGCGGCGGCCAAGCGCGCCGCCTCCTACGGCGCCAGGGTCGCCATCGTTGAGGGGGACCGGGTCGGCGGAACCTGCGTGATCCGCGGCTGCGTCCCCAAGAAGCTGCTGGTGTACGGGGCCTCGTACCGCCATGTGTTGGCTGATGCCGCCAGCTACGGCTGGCAGCTGGGCAGCGTCAGCCACGACCCCGGTGCCCTGCTGGCGCGGGTGCGCGCCGAAGTCGACCGCCTCAACGCCCTGCACCTCGGCTTTCTGGAGAAAGCGGGTGTGGATCTGATCAGGGGTTGGGGCCGCTTCAGCGGACCCAACGCCATCGCGGTCCAGGGCCCTGACAAGGCAGCGCGAACCCTGAGCGCCGAACGCATTCTGATCGCCGTGGGTGGCCGGCCCCATCGCCCCCAGATCCCCGGGGCTGAACTGGGGTGGGTCAGCGACGACATGTTCGAGCTCGACCGGCTGCCAGAACGCATGGTGGTGGTCGGCGCCGGTTTCATCGCCTGCGAATTCGCCTGCATCCTCTCGGCCTTGGGGGTTGAGGTCACCCTGCTGGTCAGGGGTGATCACCTGCTGCGGGGCTTTGACCGCGAAGCCGCCATGGCTGTGCAGCAGAGCATGGAAGCCAGCGGCATCAGCCTTCGCCTCGCCCACAGCCCAGCATCAATCGAAGGCCAACCCGGCGACCTCACCGTGGTGACCCAAAACGGTGAACGGCACCCCTGCGGTGGGGTGCTGCTGGCCACCGGGCGGCGTCCGTTTTTGGCAGGACTCGATCTTGAAGCAGCCGGCGTGGCAATCGAAGGCCACCGCATCCCGGTCAATGGCGACCAGCAGACCAATGTGGCCCACATCTATGCCGTGGGTGATGTCACCGACCGCATCAACCTCACCCCGGTGGCGATCGATGAAGGCCGGGCCTTCGCTGACAGCGTCTATGGCGGCAGACCGCGTCAGGTCAACCACCAGTTGGTGGCCAGTGCGGTGTTCAGCCTGCCCGAACTCTCATCGGTCGGCCTGAGCGAAGAGGAGGCGATCGAGCGGTACGGCAACGAAGGCATCCGCATTCACCGGGCCCGCTTCAGACCCATGAGCCAGGCCCTGCCCCAACGGGATCCCAAGGTTCTGCTCAAGCTGATCGTGGCCACAGACACAGACAGGGTTCTGGGCTGTCACATGGTGGGAGACCATGCAGCCGAAATCATTCAGATGGCAGCGATCGCCATCGGCATGGGCGCCACCAAGGCGGACTTTGACCGCACCATGGCCCTGCACCCCACCGTGGCTGAAGAATTTGTGACGATGCCCAATTAATTCTCCTGTCCCCAGCCTTCAGGCACCGGAATGGCTGAGCCACTGCTGGGCCTGGTCCAGATGCTCGCCGTCAAACCAACGCGTCTGAGCTTTGGGGAAATGCCCCAGCAGCCGTAGGCCCCCCTGCTGCCAGCGACGGTCCGCGATGACCGCCACCTGGTTGGGCACCGTTGCGTACTGCCGGATCAGGGCCAGATGCTGGGTCACAGCCCCCAGGCCCTGCCAACCGTCGAACTGACGCAGATCGAGCAGCAACCGCACGGGCGGGTGATGGCTGAACACATGCGCAAGGTCATCGTCCATCCTGCGGTAGACCGCGGGATCGAGCCGACCGATCAGCGCCATGGTGACCTGGCCATCCTGCTGGTCAAGATGAATCGTGCCGAGGGATTCAGCCAACCAGCGCCGTGCCTGGTCGGTCCCTTCGGCGTGGAACAGCCGCAGCGGACAGGGCAAGAGCAAGGCCAGGGCGCGAAACGCCTGGTTGACCCAGACCAGATCCGACACGACGGCGATGCGCTCGAACCCGTCCCAATGACGCAGGCCCAGCCTGGTGTCGTCCCACAGGGCCTCGAGGGTGATCCCCTCAAAGTCTTCGGCAAACACCAGCAGGGCCTTGACCGCGCCGACCTGGTCGATGGCGTTGTCCAGTGCCGGTTCCAGGACCGTTTCGATGTCATGGCGATCGACCCCACCGCTCAGGCAGAAGCCGAGGGTTCCTTCCGGAAGATCTGAAATCTGCTCGATCACGGCGTCGCCCCTGGACAGGATCCCGGGACCGTAGGGATCCAGTCAGGGATCAACGGGGCGTTGCAGCCAGGCCGCTGCAGATGGACGTCTCAGGCCTGTCGCAGCCCGTCGAGCCGGCCACTGGCGTGCCAGTGGATCAGCGCCTCGTAACCGCCGATGAACTCGCCATCAATGGTGATCTGTGGCACGGACTGGCCCGCCGCAGGTTCGACCCGTTCAAACGGGATGGCGAGGCTGTCCAACAGGCGCAGGGCCCGGCGCGAAAAGGGGCATTGATCCGACGCCGCCACCATCACCCGGGCCTGCAGAGGTTCGTCCTGCAGGGCATCGCCGGCATGGCGGGGGTCATCGACTGACTCGAGACAACCGATCAGCAGGTCAACCCCTTTGAGCACCAGGGTTCCTGGCTCCAGGTGGCCGCCCCAGACCTGACAGGCTGAATCGGAACAACTCAAATGGAGATGGACACCCTCAGCGGTGAGCGTGCCCTGCAGCGTGATGATCTCGAGCTCACCGCGCACCACGGTGGGCTCGGGCTGACCAGGACAGAGAAAGGCGGCCTGGGACAGGTTGCCAACAACGCCCAAGACGAAACCCTGGCCCCCATGGTGCTGGGCCAGTCGTTGCAAGCAGTCCAGCAGGTCACTGCCAGCGCTCAGGTGGTAGGGCAAGGCACGCATGGGCGCCACCCTACCGGCAGCGGGATCAGCGACTGGCTTCTGAGTGGAGCAGCAGCAACCGCTCCACATCGTCGAGGGCGCTCTCGGCGACATCGTGGGCCAGCTGGAACTGGCCGTTGGCGTCGTCGAGCATGGCCTGGGCGACCCGATCCAACAGGGCCTCGCGCTGTTCGCGCAGCATCGCCAGCAGCTCCCGTTCGATCAGCTGCTGCAGGGCCTGACGCCGCAGGCTGGTGGACAGCCCAGCCTCTGAGAGGGTGCCTTGAACCAGTTCGTCGACGAACAGGCGCTGCACCTCGCGGCTGCGCAGAAAGCTCTCGACCGCATTGAGGGCGCCATCGACCAGGGTGCGCTCGGCCTCGGCCGACTCGCCGCCGAGCCTGAACTCCCAGTCCAGATGGCGGCGCTGCCAACCCTGGGCCTGCATCTGCGGGGCCACGTTCTGGCAGAAGCTGTCGACCGAGATCTCGTAGACGCGCTCAGCGAGGCGTTCGCACCAACTGACGCCGTGGCTGCGCAGGCTCGACTGCAGGGCATCCCTGCTGACGGCATGTCCGCCGTGGTGGCTGTGGCAGACCCCGTCGGGACATTCAATGGCGGTCAGGGACATGGAGCCTGGGGAGTTCAACGACCCCCGGCCTAGCAACGGTGTGGACCAACCACCAACAGGAGACTGCCGGGCTCAGAGCTCGGCCACCGCCAGCAACCACAGCAGCAACAGCCCTGCGGCAAACCAGCCCAGGGTTTGGGCCGATTGGCTGGCCGTGGCCTGGGTCTTGATCTCTGGCACCAGATCCGAAGCGGCGATGTAGAGAAAATTGCCAGCGGCAAACAACACCAACGCCGGCAAGGGCAGGGATCCAGCCAACAACCAGGCCAGCAGTCCACCGATGGGGAAGCTGAGCCCAGCGATGAAATTCCAGCGCAGGGCCTGGGCCGGTCGCCAACCGCTGTGCACCAGGACGCCATAGTCACCCAGCTCCTGCGGCAGCTCATGGGCGGCTGCCGCCAGCCAGGCAGCCACGCCGGCAGCTGGGTTGATCAGATAGGTGCTGGCAATCCCCAGGCCACCGACAAAGTTGTGCAGGGCATCGCCCAGCAGAACCAACAGAGCCACCGGTTGAACGGCACTGGCCTGCTGACGGTGACCGTGATGCCAGCGCAGCAGTTGCTCGAGGCCCAGAAACACCGTGAATCCGGCGGCCAGATAGCCACCGACCCGGTGCGGGGGCAAGGCCGCTATCCCTTGGGGCAGCATGTGAAACAGGGCCCCGCCCAGCAGTGAGCCGGCGGCAAGGGCAATCAGCGGCAGCAACAACTGCTGCTGCCGGCGGCTTGAGAGAAACACCGTCAAGCCGCCCACCAGGGTGAACAGCGTCATCAGCAGACCGCCGGCGGTGATGGTGAGCAGCGCCCTCAAGCCCGCCACCACAACCACGCCTCGCGGTTGATCAACACCCCGACACCGGTCAGCAACCCCATCAGGATCACCTGGTCAGTTCGCGAGTCAGGGATGCGGATGTCGGCGATCAGATGCATCACGTTGGTGATGCTGTAGATGACGCTGAA
>JAIXOF010000016.1 GCA_027486935.1 Cyanobium sp. C1_MAG_00004
AAAACGCATGCCTCCCGATCAATCGCGTCTTCCTCTCTGGGTTGCAGACGGAATGAACAGGGTTAAACAATTTTTATGCAAAAGACTAAGTTTGGAAGTGTTGCGGTCAACAAGCCCAGAGCCAAAGCTCCACCAGCTTCCAGAGAAAACAGTACAATAGTGACCTTGGAATCGCCGTCGATCGCCGAGGATGTGGACCACCCAGAGAAAAAAAGAAAAAAGAGGGGGTATTCCCGTACGGGCACGAACGAACGACATGCGGCACTCAATGCAGCACACAGGCAGAACTAGAGATTGACCACATACTGTCGAAAAGCGTTGAGGCGAGAATAGATGTCGTCAATCGACGTTAAATCATGATTCCTGCAACGATAACAACAACGCAGTCAGATTTCAAACAGGAACGAGATAACTGAACAATGTCGAATAGCGCGGCATTCTCGATAAAACGCAACACAGGCCATCAAGTCCTAATCGCTCAAGGCAACAAGGCCCGAAATCAACAGCAAGCGGAAACAGATAACGCATGGACGTTGTACGGCCATGGACAACTGCCACAGAAGTCTCTGCGCAAACCATTCCATTAGCGAGTGCACAGAAACATGCTGTGCCACCGCAACACGTTTGACATGACCAAAGCAGAACACGAAACAGGGTTGTGCTCAGCTGCTGGAGCAGGTACGAACCGCGACGATCTGCTCGGGTCTTAAAAGACCCAGTGCCATTCACCTGAGCAAAGGAGCCCATCGCTCACGCCGTCACCGACCAAGGACAACCGGTTCGCCAACAAGGTCAAATCGGGGTCACTGTTGATGGACACGCCTGAAGCGACGGCCATCGCAACAATCACAGCAAACGACGGCAGCCCTGGCAAATTGTTACAAATTCTAAAGTGCTGCACCATTGCAGCGCATAAAACGAACAAGCCCGCTAGAAAGGGTTGATGTCAATCTACGCATAAGGCGCTCAAAAAGAAGTTACAAACAGCCAATCTAGATCAGCTCAAACCGGGTCAAGAGTCAACAATCGCTAACATTGTCCCAATGCCAGCCATCAGTCAGGTCACCAAGCGACATGCAGGCGGATTTGTTGATTATCAACTACGCGTCTACCCAGGAAAAAAGGGTATAGAAAAAATATTACACATCGACTGCGTCAGCGATGAATTCGTGCCCAGGAGATGGCGGATAAAAACAAAAACCGAAAAAAATCTCTGGGAAGCTACACTAAAACGCATTCGACCAGGAACAGGTCTATCACTCAAGATTGAATTAAATGATGGTCGAACAGTACCTTTTGTTCCCATCGGCGAATCCGATGTCGTCAACGGTGTAGTGCGCGTACCCGATTGTGATCCAACATGGTTAGATCATGCAGACGCCGCGTGCGGACAAACGATTCAGCATGGAAAGCAGAACATGTCAATTCTGCTGGAACAAACCCTGGAAGGCCTATTAGCTGACTATGACGAAGGAACATATTTCACTGATGCAGCGGAAGAGCTGCTCGCCTGGAGCATCGCTGCACGCATCTTGCAAACGCGCATTCCAGAGCAGATCAGAGATCTGGGCTACAACGAGATCATGTTTCCTCTCTATGCATCAGTTGCTGACCGCTGCCATCTAGATCCAAAATTCAACTATTTGGTTTATAATCTTTCCACAGATTGGCAACTCGGCACAACTAGAGAACTGCGTTCATTGGTTCAACGTTTTCGCGATTGTGGAATTGAGTTGGTGCCAGACCTGGTTTTCGTTCATCAGGTAAGCAACCCCTATGACGGCAGCAGCGATGACTTGTCAGAAAGAGATAGCGCCATTCGTCCTTATCAGGATACAGATCCTTACCTGTTTCGCGATTACGGAACCTGGCACTTTGACCTGGAAGACCCACTAATCCGCGAGATCATCATTGACAAAGTCATTGAGACAATTCTGACCCTAGACCTGCGCGTTATCAGAGTTGATTATATCGACGGGCTAATTATGCAATACGCAAACAGGCCGACGAATTACAGCAAAATATTCTTGCGTGAATTAAATCAACGCATTCGACAGCTATGTCCAAATCTTCGCATTATTGGCGAAGCGTTTCAAACGGCTGGTGAGCAAGAGGTGATAGCAATGATTGATTCGGCCTATGCCCCAAGGGGCTTTGCTCTATTGGATTTGCTGTTGGCACCTGGCTATGACCATGGGCAAGTAATCAGAGGCTGCGTAGAAGGGCTAACAGAAGCCATTCAAGAATTCAACAATCAATCAAACAGAGAAAGCAACTACAGTCAACTTCACGATGAATGCTGGCAAGATGAATGGATCAGCCTTGGGCGCCCACACAGCCCATGGGCTTACGGGTCCATGCCCATGGGGTTATCACTGAGACGGATCGAAGATCTCATTCTGCATGGCTGGATTGATGTCAAAGATCGACTCAAAGCAGCAGCCTGCCTGACTCAGATGATTCGAGTTTTGGGTGTAACATTATCATTTAGCCGTTGGATGGAAACCAGCGGTTACCTGAGCCTTGATCAAGGACGCCTGGATGAGAACAATCACTGGAAACTTACATGGAATACCAGTAGCAAGCTTTCGAAACAACTGTTTCCTGGCGAAGGGCTAACAAAGGAAGAAAGACAGGAGTTGCTGACCACAGTCAAGGCAAATATTGCAGCCACCAATCAATTATTGGGAAAAATTGGCATTTCCGAGAGAAATCCCTTAGGAATGCCGTTACGTATGGTTCATGGCGATGTCCATAGTGGACTGACAGCGTTCGTTAGGTGGGGACGGAACTATCCGAATCCAATCCTTGTACTCCTCAACCTAAGTCCACAAGCCTCTGGTAATGACCACGGGTACACCATCAACCTGAATACCGCGGGGTGGTCGACAAGCCAACATCCACAAACCCTGAAGTCAATAATAACGCCACTTACCAACACCATTGAACATCCAGTACTGATGACTCAGAGCCGCGGCTCACCCGGTGAGTATGAATTATCTCGTGCTTTAGATACCTACGAAGTTGCACTATTTGAGGTACCAATTCATGGTCAATAATTACACAATTTATCAGCAAGCACTTGATCTGCAAGCAAGCGGCTTCGACCGCTTTTCCTCAATTACGATCGGTGTTGGTATTGCAAAATTCCTGCAAATCTTACTGCCACAGCTCGCATATATTTTAACAGCATCTGTCATCACCCCAGAACGGCTGATGCCAATTGCGCGCCTAGCACTTCCAGGCAGGACTTATGAATCACAAATCAATCTTGGCAAACATTGGATTAAGGGTGTTCAACGCCTCCAGGGGTTCTTCGTCTGGAAATTGGCGTGCGACCTTGGCTTCTTTTTAATCGTGACACAATATGGCAGCTGGCTGAGAGCATTTACCCTATCTGGGCTCTTAACATATACCGCTTTCCAGTTTATTGTTTATTATTTGATAGGCCAAAAATTAATTTTAGGCAACCTTGCAAAAAGACAGAGTAAAAACAGGCCAAAGATTTATAGGACAACACGCTGGAAAAATCTCGTCTCAAAATTATTTTATGAAGAAATGGGTGTGACAGTGAGCCAGGTCAGCAGCAGAACAATCGTTGCCAAGTTTTTAGTCGACTACGGAGCGATGTGGGTCACCTGGTCTGCATATTCAATTGGTTTTTTTCTGTTCGCGAATGGTGGCTTAGGATTTGCTCCATTTTTAATCTTCCCACATGTTTCAATGAGCAGCCTGTATATCTCAGTTTACCTTGGATATGCAGCTATGTTTACATTTACAGAAATCCTTCTACAGTCCATTGCATTTCGGCCAAGGGTCCAGCCATGGACAAGAAAGCTGTTTCTTTCAACTCAGTTTAAACAGCTTCTAGCAACATTCGCTGTAACCTTAATCCTCCCAATCTTAGTCAGCACCATGACATCAGGCTGGAAAGTTGTCGGATTAGCAACATCAAAAATTTCACGGGTCCAAGACCAGTGGAGTGTCTCACTCGAGGAAAATGATCCACAGTGGAAAGCAAACAAACCAATATCGACAACCTGTGATCCTTCATGTTTACGCAAAATGTTCAGTAAAGGCCCCTATACCACCAACAATCAATGACAAAGCCGATCCGTAGCATTCCCGTCCTGGTATCGGCAGGCCTGGCCGTAACGTTGACTGCGATTGGATACGCCTTTGTTGTCCGACTGCCGTCGACTGAGCCTGAATCAAAACTGTTGAGATCACCTTTTCAATCAGCTTTAGTCAACAAACAAAATGTTCCAGGCGAGTCTCCGACAGTAGCGACTAACGAAGATATCGAAAGCTGGAGTGGTTACACGGGCAAGCTGGACAATGATATACTGTATTATATCTTTGTTGACCGCTTTTATGACGGAGACAAGTTAAACAATACTCCAAAAGTCAACCCAGCAATTAATGGTTCAGTTGCGACGACTCAGTTGGAGCAAAAGCTATCTGATTTAATTTATGACCCGAGTCACCGGCTTTTTGGTCTTTACTTTGGTGGTGACCTTGAAGGAGTGCGCAAAAAATTACCCTACCTTGCAGATCTAGGAATTACAAAAATTGTGATATCACCCATTCAGGAGGGTCCTCCAGGCTTTCGAATGCGTCAGGGTGCAAATTTATACTTGGATAATGGCGATGGTTCTTCAGATAAAACTAATCGCGCTAATTTACTCGCAAATTACCACGGATACTGGATCAGGGATTGGTTTCGGCTTGATCCAAGAATGCGAAGCGGCAATGATCCAGACAGCCTTGCAAGCCTTAACAAGCTTCTTGATGAGGCCAAACAGGTTGGGATTGGAATCATCCTTGATATTACATTGCACCATACATCACTAGTAGCCAGCCAAAAATCTCTAGACTCAGGCTCCTCTGTCCAAAATATCTTTCCTGCTCTAGGCGAAGTTAGGCGTAAAGGAATGATCTTGGCCAATGTCAATACAAAACCTGATTGGTACTATCCAATGTGCCAAATGGACTATGGAAGGCCAACATTGAGGATGCTGACTACATGTCAGATTGATATCGGACTCCCAACTCTCAATCATGAAAATCCAGTTGTCAAGGATTATTTGCTCGAAGCTGCAAAATTTTGGATGCGTGTCAATCCTGGAGGCGCCCAAGTTGCAGGGATCCGTATTGATGCAATTAAGCACATAAGCCCTAAATTCATACGAGATCTCGTAATATTGACTCGTAGCATCAACCCAAAAGCGGTTATTTTTGCAGAAGACTTTGGCGGAGGCTCTCAATCATCTACAACTTATGACATTCTTAATTCTGCAGGTGATATAAGCACGATTGATTTTGATTTTACTGATAGTATGCGATATTATTTTTCAGGTGACCGTTCTTGGACTGGTAACCGAACAAACGTAGAAGCTTCTTCCCTTGGCGATATTAATACTCAAGATATTTCGAGTATAACACCAAATTGGTTTGCCAATCCAGCCGGTGTCTTGACAGGAGTTCAGAATTCAACGCCCCTATTTCCAATTAATTATCCTGCATCAAAAAGTTGGATCACATCTCTAGAGACTCACGATGCGCCAAGGATGCGTACGTTTAGGCATCAGATGTCGAATCAACAGTTTGCCGCGATGATTGCATTTCACTTCATTGCGAGGGGTGTACCGATGATCAACTATGGAGCAGAAATTGGGCTCTCGGTTCCGCCACTACCAAGAAATAATGGATTGAATGGATTAGGTGGAGACCCGTTCAACAGGCAAATGATGATTTGGCCGGGCCAGCCAGGTTTTAATCAGTATCTGCATGGAACGACCAAGAAATATATACGAATTAGAAAGGAGAACCCAGTACTGCGCTATGGAGACACAGTATTTTTACGGACAATACCGGATCGGTGGCTGCATCGACCGTTATTGATGTTGCGTGCATATAAGGATCAGTTATCAAATCCACCGCGAATCAACAATGGATTTCTTTATGCCTACTCACCCGAGGGCGGACGCTATGACTTTAAAATGCCAAACGGTTACCTATCAGCAAAAGAATTATGCGACGTAGACCTTGGTAAATGCATCAAGCCAAACGATCGCGGAATCTACAGCCTACTACTTAAACCAAACAGTCATCGAGTCCTGGAGAGCAAATACTAGCAAGAACGCAACCTATTCATCTTTACAGTACGGCCTTATCATAGCCGATTCCTAACCAATTTACCGCTCAATTTTGCCCTCTAAAGCATTAGTCATGATCAAACCATCGGCAACTAAAATAATGATGAGCAAGCTCACAAAAATTCTTTTTGGTATCAGCTCAGGTTTTGCACTGCTTGCTTCAGCTGCAACACCTGCATTAGCCCAGTCCATCAAACAGCCAACAACTCAGCAGGAATGGATTGAGCACTTTGAAAATGATATTTTGAGATTTTGGAGTACAGCTGATGCCCTTGGCATTCGAGGAAATCAAAAAGTCACACAGGGGAACTTTCCAACATGGCGCTGCAACAATGGGACGATCTTTGATGACAAAGTTAACCCATGCAAGGAAATAATCAACGCCCCTACCTGGGTGGCCAATCATAAACTCCTTGACTATCTAAGAATGAAGTCAAGGCAAACATACCTTTATGGTGTGGCCTATAATGTTACAGGGCAGGAGAAATATTTAAGCTGGATGCGAGACGGAATCCGGTTCATTGTTGATCGTGGCCTGATTGATGGCGGCAAGGGTGGCGCTTATACCTATTGGCAAAATGGAAAGCCAGATAATTTGGGCTTGGCGCGAAACAGCCAAGACCTCTCCTATGTCATGCTGAGCCTAACCTACTACTACTATCTTACAAACGACGCTTCCATTTTGGCACCCATCGATAACCTAAAATCATATATTTTCAAGACTTATGCAGACAATGCAAGCTCAACCAATGGTAAAACATGCCTGAAATGGACTGCAAGCCGCCCGCCAGCAAACACAAATCCGCCATACAACCTAGATGAAAGCAGCAAGAAAGAGTTGGTAGCTCAGCTTGATCAAGCTAATGCTTATTTGTTGTTGGGTTCGACGAATTTGCCAGAACCGCAGCGTAGTCAATGGAAGAAAGACTTGAGAGGACTGGTCAATTGCATGCGCTTCGATTATCGGGATGAAAAGACGGGTTTAATCTGGGGTGCCATTGACCTCGATCGTCAAAAACATGTAGGGGGTCACAAGCATAACGATTTTGGCCATACCGTCAAAACATACTGGACCATGTATTTGGCAGGCCGAATCCTTGGAGATACAGAACTGCAGACTTTTTCTCGCGACAACGGCCTGAAGATCCTGGCTTGGGCCTACGATACCAAGGATGGGGCATGGAATTCTCGCCCCTTGCCGAAGCCTGGACAGCTCGATTGCGAACAATCAGGCCCTAAAGCCTGTCCAATTGATCACAATAGAGACTGGTGGATCTATGCCGAGTTAGATCAGGGTGCCGCAACCCTGTCCCTTGACAAGCCAGATCCAGCGAGGAATTGGTTGGGTGTTGAGTTGCTTCGCACCCATGCCTACTGGCGTCAAAACTTCTTTGACAAGACCTATGGAGATGTTTGGCATCGCATAACAGTGGGCAAGAGTTGTGACCCTAACCTGCGCAATGAGGAAGATAGCTGTTTGCCTAAAGTCCACTTTTACAAAAACGGCTTCCATGTACCTGAACACTTGCTCGTGAGCTACCTCACAAGCTCGGCCAAACGTGGCCAAGCGGCGAGTCTTTATTTCGCTACCCCGAGCTGCAGCAAGCCGCGCACATACACGCCCTATAACCTGGTAGGGACGGCAAAAGTTGAAAGCTGCAAGCCATTTTCAGCTGGTCCCCTTGATAACAGCGGCCTGCAAAAAGTGAAGGTGACCTTCACAAATATCCGCTAAGGGGCAGACCAGCATGAAAGCGCAGATTGCCAGATCTCGACTGGCAATCTGCGCCGATCACGCTCTACGTCTCAAACAGTGAGACAAGGATCAGAGACCCAACCCACTCGCCTGCTCAGAATGCCACGGGCAGCACTGAAATTGCGTATGTCGTCAAGCCACAACACAAGACCGTTGGCGCGGACAGGCGGACGTCAGCAAGGCAGACGGGGTCATCGGCCTGTGAGCTCCGCGATCAAGGAGCGAATCGCCTGCTCCTGCGCTTCGACCGATTCTGTCAGCCTGAACTGCACCAAGGCACGGTCGAGGTTGTGGCGAGGGTGGTCGACCTTGAAATAGACGTTGCCAGCCAGATGGTCACTGAAGAAGCGCAGACCCAGCTCAAACGGCAATAGGCGGATCGCGTCATAGAGGTGGGCAATGTCGTGCTCACTCAACAGGGAGCCCGCCTCGGCCAGATAACCGCTGAGCATGGCGCGGGCCATCACCAGATCAAAGTGCACCGACGCCAGATCGGTCGTTTCTTCACCGGCGGGGTTGCAACCTGAACGCAAGGCATCGCCGATGTCGGTGTGGATCAGTCCAGGTTTGACAGTGTCGAGATCCACCATCGCCACGGCACAGCCCGTGGCTGAGCAGAGCATCACGTTGTTGACCTTTGGATCGCCGTGGATCGGACGCAGCTGCAGTAGCCCTTCGGCCCTGGCCTGCTCGAGCACCGGCACCAGGGGCTGGCGCGCAGCGACAAAGGCGATGCACCAGGCCTGCTGGGGGTCCGCACTGGCTGGCCTGCGCTTCAAGGTCTGGACGTACTGCGCGTAGTAGAGCGGGGTGATGTGAAACCCCTCGAGCGTGTCAGCCAGCTGCTCAGCCGGTAGGTCGTGCACCAAGGCATGAAAACGACCCAGACCGCGACCGATCTCGGCGGCCTGTTGGGGCGAGCTCAGCACGTCGGTGCTGTGGGCTCCGCTGATGTAAGTGAGCAGGCGCCACCAGTGGCCATCGCCATCCTGATGAAGCCAGTCCGACGACACACGCTCGGGCAGGGGTTCGACAACCTGCCAGCCATCCTGGAGCCGCTTGCCCCGGCAGTGACGGGTGAGCGCCTGCAGATTGGCCATCACCAGGTCGGGCCGCTGGAACACCTCGGTGTTCAGCCGCTGCAACACGTAGCGGGTTCCGGACGTGGTCTCGACCCGGTAGGTGTCATTGACGTTGCCGTTACCGAGGGGCTCCACCGCGCAGGCAAGGCCGTCGATGGCGAAACAGTTGGCGAGTTCCGCCAGGTGTGCACTGCTCATGGGGCCATGGTGGCGCCCCAGCCAACCCCTGCCCACCCCCTCGGCTTTGACTTGTCGTCGAGGTGTTTAGACCGTCGAAGCGGATTGCAGCCGCCGCCGCATGCGCCGGCTCCACCCGAGGGCTGCCATCACCCCGACAATGGGCAGGGGACCTGGGACACCAACGTTCGCTTGGCGGAAGGTGTTCGTGAAGCTGGTCAAGGCACCTTGGCCACTGATGCTGTAGGTGTCGGTGATGTCCAGAGAGGTGTAGCCGCCAGCGATGGGGAAGAAGTCGCCGGTGTTTGGATCTGGGACACCATTCGATGACGTCAATGTGGGGAATAGATTGCTGCCTTCAGTCTTAATAACAGTCGTACCTAAAACGCCAGCATCAACACTATCGATCTTGACACCCGTGTACACCCAGCCAGGGTTATTAACAATGTCAACAGTATACGACGTTGTCGCATTCACCACTGGCGGCAACAGCGGTCCATAACCCGACGAGCCTGGGGGCGGATTCAGAACAGGTTCAAAAAAAATGAACTGGACTGTGTAGACATCTTGAACAATAGTGGCTAGGCCAATGGTTCCAGAGCCCACGGTCGGCAACTGGGAAAAGGTTACACGCTTGTCACCAAATTGCAGCACTTGGTTGGCAGAGCATGCTCCATTGGGCCCGGCATATCCACCGAAATCACAAATGAATGCTGCCTCGGCAGCACCTGAGAATGCCACGACACAGCCAGCTGAGGCGACGGCCGCGGCTACAACATTCTGAGCGACACGCCATGGTGTGGCTGCGCACTGGGAGATGAACGTCCTAAAAGTGTTGGTTCGCTGCAGGTCCATCGCCGTCAACTCCCACCAGAGCATTGATTGAACGTTTGGACCCTAATCAGAACTCTGATGAGAACAGTGAGCCGGTGATGAGCCAACCCTGCAGCACGGTCGCTGCAACTGCTCAGGGTCTCAAAGCCCCGAATGGCGAATCAAGGCTTCGCTGCTGGGCTGCCGGCCCCTGAAGGCCTCGAAAATCTCGGCGGGGGCGCGGCTGCCGCCCAGGGACAGCACGGTGTCGCGAAAGCGGCGACCGGTGGCGACGACCTCGTCTTCGACATCAAGGCCCACCTCTTCAAAGGCGCTGAAGGCATCGGCGCTGAGCACCTCGGCCCACTTGTAGGAGTAGTACCCGGCCGCATAGCCACCGGCAAAGATGTGGCTGAAGGCGCACAAAAAGGCGTCTTCGGCAATGGGCTCAAGCACGGTGGTGGTGCGGGCGAGCTCGCGCCGCAGCTGTTCGGGGCTTTGGCCGCAGTCGGCCGTCCAGACGCTGTGCAGCCGCAGATCGGTCAGGGCGAAGTGCACCTGGCGCAGGGTGGCGCTGCCGCCCATGAAGGTGCGGGCCGCCAGCAGCTTCTGGTAGTCGGCCTCGGGCAGGGGTTCGCCCGTTTGCCAGTGGCGCGCCATGCCCATCAGGGTGGCGCGGTCGTAACACCAGTTCTCCATGAACTGGCTGGGCAGCTCGACGGCGTCCCACTCGACGTTGTTGATACCGGCGGCCTGGGGGCGATCCACGGTCGTGAGCATGTGCTGCAACCCATGGCCGAACTCGTGGAACAGGGTCTCCACCTCGTCAAAGGTCATCAGGCTGGGGGTCTGGCCCACCGGTGGGCTCTGGTTGCAGATCAGGTAGGCCACCGGCAGGACCGCCTGGCCGCTGGGGCTCACGCCGCGGCCCAGGCACTCGTCCATCCAGGCGCCGCCGCGCTTGCTGCCGGGGCGGCTGTAGGGATCGAGATAGAAGGCTGCCAGGGGGTTGCCGCTGGCCCCATCGAGCACCCGGAAGTAGCGCACATCGGGGTGCCAGCTGGGGGCGTCGCCGGCTTCGGTGGCCACGATGCGAATGTCAAACAGGCGCTGGCAAAGGCCGAACAAACCCTGCAGCACCTGCTCCAGCGGGAACCAGGGGCGCAGGGCCTCGCCGTCGAGCTCAAAGCTCTCTTGACGGAGCTTCTCGGCCCAGTAGGCCACATCCCAGGGTTTGAGATCGCCTGCCTCAGGGGCGCCGTGGCGGCTGGCAATGGCCCGCAGGGCATCGAGCTCGGCGGTGGCCACCGGATAGGCCGCCGCCCGCAGCTCTTCGAGCAGTTGCTCGACCTCGGCCACCGAACCGGCCATCTTGGACGCCAGGCTCACCTGGGCCCAGGTGCCATAGCCCAGGCGCTGGGCCTGCTGGTGCTTGAGGGTCAGGATCTGCTCGATCAGGGGGCTGTTGTCGAGCTCGCCGCTCGAAGCCCGCGCCACCTGGGCGCGGTAAACGGTTTCGCGCAGATCCCGCCGGGCGCTGTACTTGAGGAACGGCATCACCCGCGGCATGTCGAGGCCCAGGCGCCAACCCTGCTGACCCTCGCTGGCTGCGGCCTGGGCCAGCAGCTCGCGCAGGCTGGCCGGCAGACCGGCCAGCTGGGCCTCGTCGGTGAGCAGCAGGCTCCAGCCGTTGGTGGCATCGAGCACATGGTTGCTGTAGGTGGTGGCCAGCTCGGCCAGCTGCTGGCTGGCGGCGTTGAAGGCCTCCTGCTCGGCCCCGCGCAGACCGACGCCGCGCAGCTCCATGTCGCGCAGCTCGGCCGCCAGGATGCGCCGTTGGGTGGTGTCAAGACCGCTCTGGCCGGCGAGCTGCTGCAGGGCGCTGTGGATCACCTGCGACTGGCCGGCCCGGTTGCCAAAGGCCACCACCGCACCCTGCTGGCGCTGGTGGGCCTCGCGCAACTCGGGGGTGTTGCAGACCCCGTTGAGGTGGCTGACGACCCCCCAGCTCCAGCGCAACCGTTCGCCCAGATGGTGCAGCGGGTCCATCAGCTCGGCCCAGTGCAGTGGCTCGGCCTGGGGTGACGCGAGCCGTTGCCCCAGGCTGGTTTCAAGCGCGTCCAGCTCGGCCCCCAGTTCAGCCAGCAACTGGGGAATGGCCCGATCGACCTGGTCGGGGGTGATGGCGTTGAACTGGGGCAGCCCCTCGCCCACCAACAGCGGCGAGGGCGAGGCGTCAGCTGAGCTCGCCGGTGCTGGTGCTGTCATGAACGCCGCTGCAATGGAGTCCATTCCAGCGGATCGGGAATCCCGGCCGCGGCCCCGGGCGATACGGTCAACCGATCCCCAGTTGCAACGCCAGGGCGTCGGTGCTGGCCTCGTAGAAATCGATCGCCAGGCGCGGCCAGAAGCCGATCGCCAGGGTGGGCACCAGCAGGGTCAGGCCGATCAGCAGCTCGCGGGGCTTCATGTCACCGGTGACCGCCAACGCCGGGATGCGCGGCCCAAAGAACACCCTGCGGCACAGCGACAGCAGATAGACCGGGGTGAGCACCAGACCGATCGCCGCCAGGACGATCGTGATCACGCGGAAGCCAACGGTGAAGGCGTCATTGGCCGTGACACCGAGAAACACCGTGATTTCGCTGACAAACCCGCTCATGCCCGGCAGGGCCAAGGAGGCCAGGGAGCTGGCCAGGAAAAAGGCAAAGGTGATCGGCAACGCCTTGGCCAGACCGCCCATGTTGGGAATCGACAGGGTCTCGGTCCGTTCGTAGAAGACGCCGGTCACAAAGAACATCGCCGCCGCGATCAGGCCGTGGCTGATCATCTGCAGCATCGCTCCGCTGACCCCCAGGGCATCGATCGCACCGATGCCCAGCAGCACGAAACCCATGTGGCTGACCGAACTGCAGGCGATGCGGCGCTTGACGTTGTCCTGGGCCAAGGCATTGAGCGCCCCGTAGACGATGTTGACGATGCCCAGCACCATCAACGCCGGTGCCAGCTGCACATGGGCCTCGGGCAGGAGCTGCACGTTGAAGCGCAGCAGGGCATAGCCGCCCATCTTGAGCAGCACCCCGGCCAGCAGCATCGACACGGCCGCATTGGCCTCGCCGTGGGCATCGGGCAGCCAGGTGTGCAGCGGGAACATCGGCAGCTTGACGCCGAAGCCGATCAGGAAGCCGAGATAACAGAGCAACCCGAAGGTGCCACCCGGTGAGCGGGCCGCCAGTTCGCTCAGATTGAACGTGAACGGACCGTTGAAGGCCAGGGCCAGGCCGCTGACCAGAATCAGCAGCGAGGCTGTGGCGGTGTACAGGATGAACTTGGTGGCGGCGTACTGCCGCTGCTTGCCGCCCCAGATGGCGATCAGCAGGTAGACGGGCACCAGCTCCAGTTCCCAGGCCAGGAAGAACAGCAGGAAGTCATGGGACAGGAACACCAGGGCCTGGGCCGAGGCCTGCACCAGCAGCAGGGCGAAATACAGCCGGTTCTTGCGGCTGATGTTCCAGCTGGCCGCGGCGGTCAGCAGGGTCACCAGCCCTGAGAGCACCACCAGCGGGGCCGACAGTCCATCGGCCGCCAGGCTCCACTCCAGACCGATGGCCGGGACCCAGGAGACGCGCTCGACCAGCTGCAGGTCGGCCAAGGCCGGGTCGTAGTGGCGGCTGAAGGCCACCAGCATCAGCACGAAATCGGCGGCCAGCACGGCCAGCGCCAGGGTTCGGGGGGCCCGGGGATCGCTGCCGTCACCGGGCAGCAGGGGCATCAGCAGGGCCGCGGCCGTGGGCAACAGCACAATCAGGGACAGCCAGGGAAAGGACGCCGCTGCAGCCGGCAGGTTCGCGTCCATGGGATTCGCCTTGCTGTTGCGAAATCTATCAGCCGCCCTGGGCGGCATGGGTAGAAGTGCCTAGACCTCTGGAGCCAGCGGTCTGTCAGGCAGGGGCTTCCAGAGGCTGCCCTCGGTCTGCAGGCCAAGGTTTTCAGCCCGGGCCTCGACCCCCTCGCGGCGCCAGCGATCCACCATCGCCACCCGCACGGCCTCGGCCACCTCGGCCCGGCACAGGGCCAGCAGGCTGGGGCCAGCTCCACTGATCACACAGCCCCAGGCGCCGGCCTCGAGGGCGGCCTCCCGCACGGCCCGCCCGCCTTGGATCAGGCCCCAGCGGTAGGGCTCATGCAGCCGGTCGTGCATGCCGTCGGTGATCAGGTCGCCGTTGCCCGTGCGCAGGCCCTGCAGCAGCAGGGTCAGGGCACCCAGGTTGCTGACCGCATCGGGGATCGGAATCGCTTTGGGCATGGCCCGGCGGGCTTCGCTGGTGGTCAGCCGGATCGCCGGGATCGCCACCACGGCCCGCACCTGGGATGACCATTCACAGCGCACCACCCGCCAGCGGTGGGATGCGGCCCGGGCCGTCATGCACAGCCCCCCCACCAGCGAAGGCACGACATTGTCGGGGTGCCCCTCGATGTCGATCGCCAGCTCGAGCAGCTTTTCGGTGCTGAGCAGATCTCCCGCCAGGGCATTGGCCCCCAGCAGGCCGGCGACGATCGCCGTGGCGCTGCTGCCCAACCCCCGCGCCGGCGGCACCGCCAGCCGCACCCGCGCCTCGAGGGCGACGGGCTGCAGGCCGGCTTCACGCCAGACCCGCTGGGCCGAGCGGTACACCAGGTTGTCGGGGCCGCCCCGCAGATGGGCGCCTTCGCTGCCTTCGATGATCAGGTCGAAGCGTTCGCTGCCCCCCTGGATGCAGCGCATCTCGAACACGTTGTCCAGATCAAGGGCAGCACCAAGGCAGTCGAAGCCTGGGCCCAGATTGGCCGTGGTGGCGGGGACGTGCACCACCACGCCCTGCCCGACGCTGGGGCGAGCCATGGAGTCAGTTCAGCTGGGGCCAGTGTGTCAGCCGAGCAGCATGCGGGCCCGGCAGGCGGCGCTGAACGATCCGATGGCGGGGTCGATGATCGCCGTGATCGGGATCGGCTCGAGCACCGCAGCCATGCGCCCTTTGGCGAGAAAGGCCGCGCCAAAGGTGCCGCCACCCAGGGCAGCCAGCAGCTTGGCGGCGGTGCCACCGGCCAGCCAGATGCCACCGCGGGTGAGGGCGGCCAGGGCCAGATCGCCGCAGACGCTGCCGTAGGCCGACAGCCACAGATCCAGCGCCTCAGCGGCGAGGGGATCGCCGGCCTGGGCAGCCGCAGCCACGGCCGCCGGCAGGTCGGGACCCTGGGCCTGGACGTCGCGATCCTGGTGCAGCCACTGGTGGGCTGTCTCGCTGAGGGGGTGGTCACCGCCCGGGTGGCGGCAGGCCAGCAGCCAGCGGGCCACATGGCCCAGGCCCGTGCCGCTGACAATGCGCTCACTCGACAGGCGCTGCAGGCCCAGATCAGCCTGCAGCCAATTCTTGAGCTGCCATTCGGCCTGGCTGCGTGGGGCAAATTCGCCGTGGGAGCCCTCGCTGGCGATGCTCACCAGGCCGGCGGCGGTGGGCAGGCCGTAGGCCACCCCCAGGCCGGTGCCCGCACCCAGCACCAGCAGCGGTGCCCCGGCCACCGGCGTGCCTGCCCGCAACGGGGCCTGCTGGTCGGGGCCCAGGTGGGGCAGCCCGTAGATCAACACAGCAAAGTCATTGACCAGCTCAAGGCGGGGAATGCCGGTGGCGGCCGCCAGCTCGGACTCGGCCAGGCGCCAGGGCAGGTTGGTGAGCCGCGCCGTGCCGGCCTGCACCGGCCCTGCCACAGCAAAGCAGGCCGCATCGGGCACCCCGGCACCGCACTCAGCAGCCGGACCGCCCAGAAATCGCTGCACCATCGGCGCCAGATCGGGCCACTCGGCCGAGACGTAACGCTCGCTGGCCAGCAGGACCAGGCCATCGGCCGACGCCCGGTACAGGCTCAGCAGGGTCTTGGTGCCGCCGATGTCACCGGCCAGCAGGGTCGTGCAAGACATCGCAGGTCGCCAGGGTGCCGCCCTCCAGTCTGGGCGGCACCGGGCCCGTCGTCAGCGCAAGCATGCCCTGCGCCTGAGCCGGCGGCACCAACCCAAGCCCGCCACCGCTCCCAGCACCGGCAGGGGCCCCGGCACCTCGCTCTGACGGATGTAATTGCTGAGGTTGTCGATGGTGGCCCCATTGGCCACGCTCCAGCTGTCGCGCACGTAGATCTCGGTGCCGCCGATCGGATTGGAGTAGCTAAGATCGCCATCGATCGACGTCACCGAATCGATCAACGGTCCGGTGGGGCTCAGGCCCTGATAGACCTCTTTTGTGGCGGTCGAGCTCACGCCCGGACCGGGGTAATCGCCGCCCGTGCTCAGACCGATCGAGTCGAACTGCTTGTTGGGGTCAGTGATCTGAACGGTGTAAGCAAAGTCGCCGCTGCTGGGCCCGGCCAGGCCCGATGTCTCCCAATCGATGGCAACCTGCCAAAGATTGGGTTGGGCCGGCAGCGGTGGACTGGTCTCCCAGGCCACCTTGCCGATGCCGCTGCTGGGGACCGAGACCACAGTGAACAGCTTGTCGTCCAGCTGCACGGAATAGTCGGTGCAGGAGATGCCCGGCAGAGTGCCCCCAAGGTTATCGAAATAACAAAGTCCACTGGTGGCGGCTTTGGCAGCACCCTGGCTAACCAGTGTGCCCAGCGCAACGAGCAGAAGCCCTGCAACAGAGAAGGTACTTTTCATGACTTTCCCAAGGTAGACAGAGGGATGAAGTTAGAACAGGCACAAAGATGCCCATAACTATTAAAAGGAAGAGCAAGCAAATGGATGACATGGCATGTGATTAATAATCCATCCCTTGCCAACCAATTGCTTGCTAGAAATCAGGCCTCCAAGGCAACCCGCCGCCTAAGTTGACGTGCCATGCCGAGAGCCATGGCGGCACCTACGACGGGCAGCGGTCCGGGCACCTGGCGGATGTAATTACCCATGTTGTCTAGAGTGTTGCCAGTGGGGACATTGTAAATATCACGCACAAAAATCTTAGTTCCCGAGATGGGAACACTCGATACATCACTCCCGTTAACAGAGGCCAGAGTGGCGATAGGAGCCCCTACAGCGCCCAAGCCAGAAAAGACCTGTTTTTCAACAGTTGTTGATTGATTGGGATGGTCGCCCGCAACATCGAGACTGATTGAGGCAAACTGGTTGTTGCCGCTGTTGATCTGGACCGTGTACTCGAAGAGTCCGTTGGCAGCAGGACCAGCCAAGCCAAAGCCCGCCCAATCGACATCGATTTGCCAGACAGTTGAGGACGGATCAACCGTAAACTCAACATCACCAGAACCAATCGTCGGCTCAGTGACAATGGTGAACAACTTGTCACCCAGTTGAGTTGAAAAGTTAGCGCCGCCTGACACGGTGCATGCCGGCAGCAGCGAGCCTGCGGGGTTGCCAAAGTAGCATCCTGATGCGTTGGCTGGAGCGCCTACCAACATCGATCCGAGCGCCGCGGCCAGGGCGCCCGCAATGGACAGAGTGGGTTTCATGGGGGGGATCATCGAGAGTCGATGGACTGACCCAGCCTGACCAGCACAACCTGGGCCATCGCAAGGCGTGCAGCTAAGGCCGACATCCATCGCACAGCCGCTGAAGAAGGCGTTCAGCCAGCTGCAGATGGGCTGCGGTGTTGCTCAGCCAGCCTCTGTCAGGAACGGCGAGGCCAGGCGCTCGTTGTTGGCGAGGGTGGTGGCGTCCAGCAGCTGCTGGACGGCCATGGTTCCCAGCTCTCCCTCGCGGCGGCTGCGCAGGCTCAGGCTGCCCGCTTCGGCCTCCTTGGCGCCGATCACCGCCAGCACCGGGATCTTCATCTGCTCGCCGTTGCGGATCAACTTGCCGAGGCGATCGCCGCTGTGGTCGACCGTGGCTCGCACCCCGGCGGCCTTGAGCGCCGTCAGCACCTCTTCGGCATAGGGGCGCACCTCGTCGGTGACCGGCAGCAGGCGGATCTGCTCGGGGGCCAACCAGAACGGGAAATCGCCGGCGTAGTTCTCGGTCATGATCCCGAAGAACCGCTCCAGCGAACCGAAGATGGCGCGGTGGATCATGATCGGTCGTTGCCTGGAGCCATCGGCGGCGACGTACTCAAGCTCGAAGCGCTCGGGCAAGTTGAAATCGAGCTGGATCGTCGAGCACTGCCACTGGCGCCCGATCGCATCCTCAATCTTGAGGTCGATCTTGGGGCCGTAGAAGGCGCCGCCGCCCTCGTCGATCGTGTAGGCCCAGCCCTTGCGCTCGAGCGCCGCGATCAGGCCCTGGGTGGCCAGGTCCCAGACGGCGTCATCGCCGATCGATTTGTCGGGGCGCGTCGACAGGTTGATCGCGTAATGGCGGAAATCAAACGTCGACAGGATCTGCTCGGTCAGATCGAGAATCGCCACGATCTCATCGGTGATCTGCTCGGGCAGGCAGAACACATGGGCGTCGTCCTGGGTAAAGCCGCGGACCCGCATCAGCCCGTGCATGACCCCGGGGCGCTCGTAGCGGTAGACCGTGCCCAGCTCGGCCCAGCGAATCGGCAGCTCCCGGTAGCTGCGCAGGGTGCTGGCGTAGGTCAGCACGTGAAACGGGCAGTTCATCGGCTTGAGCTGGTACTCGCGCTCGTCGACCTGCATCGGCCCGAACATCGACTCGCGGTAAAAGTCGAGGTGGCCTGAGGTCTTCCACAGGCTGATGTCGGCCACGTGGGGGGTGTACAGCAGGTCGTAGCCGGCTGCAAAGTGCAGCTCGCGCCACAGGTTCTCGATCAGCAGGCGCATGCGGGCACCCCGGGGGTGCCAGAACACCAGGCCGGCGCCCGCCTCGTCCTCAATCGAGAACAGGTCGAGATCGGTGCCCAGGCGGCGGTGATCCCGGCGCAGGGCCTCGGCTTTGCGCCGCTGGTGCTCGGCCAGCTGCTCGGGGGTCTCCCAGGCGGTGCCATAGATGCGCTGCAGCTGGGCGTTGTTTTCGTCGCCGCGCCAGTAGGCACCGGCCACGCTCTCAAGCTCGAACGCCTTGGGGTTGAGCTCGCTGGTGTTGGCCACATGGGGGCCTGCGCACAGGTCCCACCACTGGTCTCCCAGGGTGTACAGGGTGATCGGCTCGCTGATGCCCGCCAGGATCTCGAGTTTGTAGGGCTCGTTCTGGCCCTTAATGCGCGCTTCGGCCTCGGCCCGGCTGACCTCGATGCGCTCGAGCGGCAGCTTGCGGTTGATGATCTTGATCATCTCCTTCTTGATGGCCTTCAGGTCGGCCTCACTGAAGGGATCAGGGCTGTCGAAGTCGTAATAGAACCCGCTCTCGGTCCAGGGGCCGATGGTCACCTGGGCCTTGGGGAACAGGGACTGCACCGCCATGGCCATCACATGGCTCATCGAATGGCGGATGCGCAGCAGCTGGTCGCTCTCGCTGGTCTTGGGCAGCTTTAGCGCCTGGGACTCGCTGGTGGTCTGCGCGCCATGGGCCGAAACGGCAGGGACCATGGAAGGGGCAGACACGGGGGCACAGGCGGCAAGGGGCGATCCTACGGGCCCTGGGACGGGCCAGCCTGGGCCTGCCTAGGCTCGAACCATGGAGACGCCGCCCCCCCTGCCCCCCGCTCCGGGTCCCGAACCGGCCCCTGGCGAGCTGCTCGATGGACTGCTGGGCTCCCTGCTGGGTGATTTCAGCTTCTGGTTTGAACGGGGCCTGGTGCTGCTGAACCACTGCCCGGACGCGATCATGGCCCCCGACGAGCGCCGCGTTCTGGCCGAGCAACTGCAGCTGGCCAGCCGCGAACAGGCCGCAGCCCGCAGCCTGCGCCAGGCGGCGCCGACGCCCATGGCCCTCGAGCTGGCGACCCTGGCCCCCTGGCACCGGCTGGTGCTCGAGGTCTGGGGCCTGTCGGCCAAGCTGCGACTGGCCCAGGTGCCCCTGCCAGAGATGCCGCCCCTGCCGCCCCTGCCCAGCCTGGGCACGCCCTGAAGCCAGTGGCTTCCACCCACCGGTTCAACCCAGCAGGGCCGCCAGTTGGGTGCGGTAGAACCGCAGCAGGTCCTCGTCCTTCTGCACGGGCTGTCCGTAGTGGCTGCCCCCATCGGCAGCCGGCAACGAGGCCCACTCGGGGGCCAGCCGGGCCAGCACAGCGCGATCGAGGCCGCGGCGGTCCACGGTCTCAAGCACACCCCGTCGCTCCACCAGGTACAACGCCGCCTGATCCTGACTGCTGGGGCCGAAATCAGTGAGGCGCAGGTGGGTTGCCGCCTCCTTCCAGGTCCCGGGCAGAAACTGGTAAGCACCGGCTGCAGCACTGGTGTAACGGCGCCGCACCACAATGTCGGGGTGGCGGCTCAGGTCCTTGAACTGGGCGCCGCCATAGAGCACGCGATACCCCTCACTGCTGCCGCCGCGCCAGGTCCCCTCGGCATAGCGAATGGTGTTGAGCAAGGCCCGCCGCTGGGGGGTGATCGCATAGGAAGTGTTGTCCTTGGCCTCCCCAAGCCAGGCAGCCTGGCTGGCGGCCAATTGGGGCAGCAGCAGAAGACAGAACAGGACGCGCAGCAAGGTCCGCGAACACGGTCACAAGGTTCGCAGGACCTTGCCGGGGCGAGGGGGGCCCAGGCCAGCGCCCCCAGTCAGGGGTCGACAGGGGGCAGGGCGCCGTGCTGCCCAACACCATCGCAACAAGTCCCAGCCGAGATCATGAGACAGGAATCGGCAGAGGTCTGTTGATCAATCAGCGCCGCTGATCAACGGGGGCAGATCTGATCAGCCGTCTGTGGGCAGGGGCAGAAACCCCAGCGCGTCCTTGACCCGCGCCAGGGTGGCATCGGCCACGGCGGCCGCCCGCTCACGCCCCTGCTGCAACACGGCCTCAAGGGCGGGGCGGTCGGCCCGCAGCTCGGCATAACGCTGCTGCAACGGCCGCAGAGCTTCGACCGCGGCCTCGGCCAGCAGAGGCTTGAACTGGCCCCAGCCCATCTGGGCGCACTCGGCGGCGGCCTGGTCGGCGCTGCGGCCGCTCAGCAGCGCATAGAGCCCCAGGAGGTTGTCGGCTTCGGGGCGCTCGGGGTTGCCGAATTCCAGACCCATCACCGGATCGGTCTTGGCCCGCTTGATCTTCTTGGTGATCAGCTCGGGCGGGTCGAGCAGGTTGATGCGTGATCCCTCGTTGGGATCGCTTTTGCTCATCTTGCTGCTGCCGTCGGTGAGGCTCATCACCCGGGCCCCCTGCTTGAGGATCAGGGGTTCGGGCACCCGCAAAATCGAGATCGGTTCGCCGCTGGCGTCCCTGGGGGCAAAGCGGGCGTTGATGCGCTGTTGGGCGATGTCGCGGGCCAGCTCCAGGTGCTGTTTCTGGTCCTCACCCACCGGCACCAGGGCAGCGTCGTAGAGCAGGATGTCGGCCGCCATCAGCACGGGGTAATCGAGCAGACCGACCGAGACGTTGTCGCCCTGCTTGAGCGCCTTTTCCTTGAACTGGATCATGCGCTCAAGCCAGTTGAGCGGCGTCACGCAGTTCAGCAGCCAGGCCAGTTCGCTGTGGGCTGACACCTGGCTCTGCACGAACACCGTCGAACGGGTCGGATCGATGCCGCAGGCCAGATAAAGGGCGGCGGTGGCAAGGGTGTCCTCGGCCAGCCGCGCCGGATCGTGGGGCACGGTGATCGCGTGCAGATCCACGACACAGAAAAAGGTGTCGTGGCTGCCTTGAAGATCAACCCAATTGCGAATCGCCCCCAGCCAGTTGCCGAGGTGCAGCGAGCCGGTGGGCTGCACCCCCGAAAGAACCCTGGGTCTGACCATGGCGCTGTCCAGTGCTGGCTTCTCTGGCTTGATCAGGCTTCGTTTGTGGTCTCGGCGGTGTCGGTGGCCGGGCTGGTGTCGCTGTCCGGGCTGGCATCGCTGACCGGGCTGGCATCGCTATCCGGGCTGGCATCGATGGCATCGGCCGCCGCGGTCTCGTCGAGCTCGGCACTCACCGCTTCATCGGTGGTCTCGGGTTGGGCAGGCTCTGCCACCGCCGGCGCAGGACGGCTGGGCCGTGCAAAGGGATCAACCCGGGGCGCCCGTTCGGCGCGGCCGTCGCCCCTGCCACCCTGGCGGGGACCACCATCGCGGGGACCACCATCGCGGCGGCCATCGCCCCGGGGGCCATCACCGCGGCTGGGGGCCTGGGCCTTGTGCTGAGCGATCTGCTCATCGAGCTGGCCCTGCTCGAGCAGCTGGGCCGTGGTGCGCAGGGCCATGCCCAGGGCAGCCACGGTCGAACGCAGGCCAAAGGCTTCCTGCACGGCGCGGGCAGCTCGCATTTCGTTCTCGCTGAGACGGATCCGGAATCCGCCCGGCTCGCGGCCACCCTGGTCGCGACCACCCTGCTCGCGACCACCTTGATCGCGACCGCCGCCCCGGCCCCCGCGCGAAGCCCCGGGCTGCCGGTCCTGGGAACGGGGATTGAAGGTCTCGTCAGCCATTGCCACGGGCTTGGGGTGCTGGCGCAAGTGTGCCGCATCGCATCCATGGGTGCTGAACTAGGGGGACACCTGCGGTGCTTGCCCTGTGTCCGCTGCGGACCCTTCTCTGGTGAACCCTCTGAAGCGTTGGGGCGGCATCGGCGTCGTTGCGGTCGGTGGCTGGCTGGGGACCGACCTGCTGCTGCACCTGGGGCATGGCATTGGCCACGGCCTGCTCGATCTAGGCCTGACGGGCGCCGGATTGCTGTGGTTGCAGGGACGCCTTGGCCGCGGGCGCAGCGGGCTGACCCCGACCAGCGTGCAGGGATGGCTGGCGCGTTGCGACCGTCTGCTCGAGCAGTTCAAGCTGCTGGACGATGACGCAGGCCCTGAACATCTGGCGGCCCAGCTCCAGCGCCGCGAGCAGTTGCAGCACCTGCGGGGCAGCCTCGCCAATCCCAGCGTGCAGCTGGCCGTGGCCGGCACGATCCTGCCGCCGGCCAGCTGCCACAGCCAGCTGATCGAGGCCCTGCGCAGCCCCCAGGGGTTGAGTCTGCGCTGGGGTGAGCCCCTGCCCCGGGGCAGCGCCGACTGGCTGTGGCCCCTGGGGCTCGCCGACAGCGACCTGGTCCTCTATTGCCTGCACCTGCCCCTCAGTGCCGCCGACCTGCGCTGGCTCGAGGCTCGCCCCAATGGACAACCCGCCTGGGTGCTGGCCCAGTTGCCCCAGCCGGGCGAGGTGCCGGCGGCGCTGCTCGATGAGCTGCACCAGCAACTGCCCCAGATTGCGCACCAGAACCTGCTGGCCTGGAACGGCGAGGCCGACGATCTGGGCAGCGTGCTGGAGCCCCTGGGCGCCAGCCTGCGCCAACAGGGGGCTGAACTGCAGCGCAGCGGGCGCCTGCGGCGGGTTCAGGATCTGCATCAGCAATGGTTGCTGCAGCTCGAACAGCGCCGCCGCCAGCACTGGCGCCAGTTGCAGCAGAAAACCCAGTGGGTCGTTGCCGCCGGCGTGCTGGCGGCACCCGGCGCCGGCCTGGACCTGCTGGTGCTGACGGTTGCCAACGGCCTGATGCTCCAGCAGATGGCCCGGCTCTGGGACTGTCCCTGGACCCTGGAGCAGCTGCGCGCCGCCGCCAGCGAGCTGGCCCAGGCAGCCCTGGGGCTGGGGGTGATCGAATGGAGCAACCAGGCCCTGGCCACCCTGCTGCGGCTGCACGGAGCAGGCTGGCTGGTGGGGGGTGCGGTTCAGGCCCTGAGCGCGGCCTATCTGACGCGGGTGGTGGGCCATGCCATGGCCGACATGCTGGCCCTGTCGGCCGGCTTGAGCGAGCCCAACCTGGCGGCGATTAAGGCCCAGGCACCGGCGCTGGTGCAACAGGCCGCCGAAGCCGAAAAACTGGACTGGCCAGCCTTTGTCGAGCAGGCCCGTTGCTGGCTCAGACAACAATCCGGCGGCACCTCAGGGTTGATCACGGCTGCCCAGGCCTGAAGCCGGGCTCAACATTGCGCAACATCGACAATCAAGTTTGTTTGCGCAGCTGCAAGTTTGATGAACAGACAGGGGAAAAGAGCAAGGGCTTCTTAGCTTTTACAGGGTTCTTGAATGAACCCAATCCGTCCGTCCTTCATCCATCCATGACCACTGCAATGCGCAGCGGCCGGGCCGGAAGCTGGGAACGCTTCTGCGCCTGGGTCACCAGCACCAACAACCGCATCTATGTCGGTTGGTTCGGCGTGCTGATGATCCCCTGCCTTCTGGCCGCCACCATCTGCTTCATCATCGCCTTCATCGCCGCGCCGCCGGTCGACATCGATGGCATCCGTGAGCCCGTTGCTGGCTCCTTCATCTACGGCAACAACATCATCTCGGGCGCCGTTGTTCCCTCGAGCAACGCCATCGGCCTGCACTTCTACCCCATCTGGGAAGCCGCCAGCCTCGACGAGTGGCTGTACAACGGCGGGCCCTACCAGCTGGTGGTGTTCCACTTCCTGATCGGCATCTCGGCCTACATGGGCCGCCAATGGGAGCTGAGCTACCGCCTGGGCATGCGCCCCTGGATCTGCGTCGCCTACAGCGCGCCGCTGTCGGCAGCCTTTGCCGTGTTCCTGATCTATCCCTTTGGCCAGGGGTCCTTCTCGGATGGCATGCCCCTAGGCATCAGCGGCACCTTCAACTTCATGCTGGTGTTCCAGGCTGAGCACAACATCCTGATGCACCCCTTCCACATGCTGGGTGTGGCCGGTGTGTTCGGCGGCAGCCTGTTCTCGGCCATGCACGGCTCGCTGGTCACCAGTTCGCTGGTGCGTGAAACCACCGAAACCGAATCGCAGAACTACGGCTACAAGTTCGGCCAGGAAGAGGAGACCTACAACATCGTGGCCGCCCACGGTTACTTCGGTCGACTGATCTTCCAGTACGCCTCGTTCAACAACAGCCGCAGCCTGCACTTCTTCCTGGGTGCCTGGCCCGTGGTCGGCATCTGGTTCACCTCCATGGGCATCAGCACCATGGCCTTCAACCTGAACGGCTTCAACTTCAACCAGTCGATCCTGGATGCCCAGGGCAAGGTGCTGCCCACCTGGGCCGACGTGCTCAACCGTGCCAACCTCGGCATGGAAGTGATGCACGAGCGCAACGCCCACAACTTCCCCCTGGATCTGGCCAGCACCGGCAGCACGGCGGTGGCCCTGACCGCGCCCAACATCGGCTGAGCCTGTTCAACATCGGCGGAGCCTGCCCGCCCCACGCCCCCCCTGCCCCGGCAGGGGGGGATTTTTGTGCCGGCGTGCGACCGACTCGGATCGCGAAGAGCATCGGAGGAACGGGCGGCACCGGCCCCATCGCTGCAGAGGTTGGGACAGGGATGGCCGCGAGGTGAGGGTGTTGCAACCCTTCTGCAGCGCCGTCGATACAAAGTATCGACACTGCCCCAGGGAACTGAATCCCCCCGCCGCTCACCGCCCCTATCTGCCCCATCTGCCGCTGTCTCCCCCCGAGCACCAGAATCGGCGCAGGCTTGTCGCCCCCACCCCGTCACCCGCCCCGACCCGGACCCCTGCGATGTCACTGGATCAGCTGAAGCGCTTTCTGGGCGTCATGCAGGACGATGGGGCCCTGCGTCAGCAGGTGCTGGCAGCCGCCACAGCCGATGACGTGGCCCAGATCGGCCAACGCCTGGGGTACACCTTCAGCGGCGACGAACTGCTGCGCTTTTCGGGGCAGAAAGTGGGACGGGTCACCGTCACCAAGCAGGACATCCCCGGGGAATACAACTGAAGGCCTGCGATCATCGTGATGTCCTTCTGATGCCTGCGTGGTCTCCTTGGCGGGTCTGAACCAGCACGTTGCGTTCGCTTTGCTGCTGACGCTGGCCGCCGGACTCTCGACAGGGATCGGCAGCCTGCTGGGCCTGCTCAACAGACGCTTCAGCCCCCGGGTCCTGGCGCTGTCGCTGAGTGTCTCGGCGGGCGTGATGATGCAGGTCTCGTTTGTCGAGATCTTTCCCAAGGCCCGTGCCGCCCTGAGCCTGGGCCTTGGCAACCGCGCCGGTTACGCCTGGACGGTGGCCGCCTTTTTTGGCGGCATCGCCGTGATGGCCGCCATCGATCAGCTGCTGCCCAGCCATGCCTTGGCGCCGTCCCTGGAGGAGAGTCAGGACCAACGGGCCAGAAGCCTGAACGAGTCACGCACCCTGCTGCGCATGGGGCTGTTCTCGGCACTGGCCATCGGGATCCACAACTTTCCCGAGGGACTGGCCACCTTTGTGGCGGCCCTCAACAACCCGAAGCTGGGCATCAGCATCGCCCTGGCCATCGCCATCCACAACATTCCCGAGGGGCTGGCGATCTCGGCCCCGGTGTATTACGCAACCGGGAACCGCAGCCAGGCCTTCTGGCTCTCGTTTGCCTCTGGACTGGCCGAACCCCTGGGAGCCCTGGTGGGGTATGGCCTGCTGCACAGCATCATGACCCCCCTGGTTCAAGGCCTGATCTTTGCCAGTGTGGGCGGCGTGATGGTCTACATCTGCCTCGATGAACTGTTGCCAGCCGCTCAGCGCTACGGCAGCCACCACCTGATGATCGCCGGGGTCATCGGCGGCATGCTGGTCATGAGCCTGAGTCTGGTGTTGCTCGCCTGAGCCGATGCCGATCCATGCCCCTGCGGACCAGCGCTGGCCTTGGTGGCCGCTGTTGCCCCTGTACCCCTACGGCCGGCGCGCCACCTTGGTGCGCGAGCTGATCCCCGATCAGGTCTGGAGCTTTGAGCAGCTGCAGGGGGTGTATTACGTCGCGGTGCCGATCCGCATGACGGTGCTGCGGCTCAACCAGGGGCTGCTGCTGTATGCGCCGGTGGCACCAACGGCCGAGGTGCGCCGTGCCCTGGCCGAGCTCGAGCGGGCCTACGGCCCCGTGCAGACGATCGTGCTGCCCAGCAGCTCTGGGCTGGAGCACAAGCTGCCGGTGCCAGCGATGGCCCGGGCCTTTCCAGAAGCCCAGCTGTGGGTGACGCCGCGGCAGTGGAGCTTCCCGGTGCCCCTGCCCCTGGCCTGGCTGGGCTTCCCTGCCGGGCGCACCCGGGTGCTGTTTGAACAGGGGCTCCCCCACACCGACGAGCTGAGCTGGACGGCCCTTGGCCCCCTCGATCTTGGGTTGGGCACGTTCATGGAGGCGGCCTGCCTGCACCGCAGCAGCGGCTGCCTGCTCGTCACCGATGCCCTGGTGAGCATCGGCGATCAGCCGCCTGCGGTGTTCGAGCTCGATCCGACACCGTTGCTGTTTCATGCCCGCGAGCGGGGCGATGAACCCCTGCAGGACAGTCCGGAGCGTCGGCGCATCGGCTGGTGGCGGCTGGCCCTGTTCGCCTCTTACCTGCGTCCGGCCAGCCTCGAGGTGCCGCCTGCAGGAACGGTCCTGGGCCAGGCCATGGCCCCCGGCCTGCGCAATGCCCGCAGCCACTTCGGGCTGTACCCGTTTCGCTGGCCCCAGGGGTGGGAGCGGGAATTTGAGCAGCTGCGCAGTCAGCAGGCAGGGGGCTTACAGATTGCGCCGGTGCTCGAACGGCTGGTCTTTCCACGCAGCCGCCAGGCCCTGCTGAGCTGGGTCGAATCCCTGGCCGAGCTGGAGGGGCTGCGCTGGCTGATCGCAGCCCATTACGACGCACCGGTGCCCTGCCAGGGCGACAGCTTGCGGGCGCTGGCTTCAGCCCTGGGCTGCCGGGACTGGGCGGTCAACGCGGGCAGCTGGGATCTGCTGGCCCGGATCGACAGAACCCTGCTGGGCTTGGGGGTGGTCCCTGGGGATCCCTGAACCTGGGCAAAATCCTGCTGAAGCGGAATGCAGCAGCTAAATGCAGAAGATGGATGCAGATCCGGGGTGAGGCTGAGGGCTGGGCTCAGAGCCTGAGTTCGCCGGGGTCGGCGTCGTGGTCATCGTCAAGACCACCGGTGCTGATCAAGGTGGTTTCCAGCTCCATGCGCTGCTCCATCTGGCGCAGGAAGTAACCGGTCATCATGGCCGAGGCCAACAATCCAGCCAGGTTGTCGCGGCTGGTCTGAATCTTGACGTCGAACTGTTCGCCAGGAAGCATGCCCAGCAGACCCTGAACGTTGTGGCGAATGATGTCCTGAATGTCGCTGCTGGCCGATCGGGCGACCCGTTGCAGAACATCCGGAGATTGCTCCTGGAGGTACTGAATCAGGGAGTTACCGCTGATCGCTTCGTTATCGCTCGTCAGGAACTCCGGGTTGAACATCCGGTGTGCTCCACGTCACGGTCTGCACCCTACCCCAGCTGCTCATCTGCATCAGGGGCGCCTGCAGTGGGGGAGAACCGAATCGGACCGAACCGCTGTAAGGGCCAGTAGCGCCACACGGCCGTACCGATGACCTGCTGGCGTGGCAGCGGTCCCCACAGATGGGAGTCCAGGCTGGCATTGCGGTTGTCGCCCAGCACCAGCAGCGCCTGCGGCGGCAGCACCAGGGGCGCCAGCTGATAGTTCATCGGCTCGGCAGCCCAGTCGGGATCAACAGCCGCCCCATTGCGCAGCAGCTGACCACCGCGGACCTCGACCTGATCACCGGGCCCGGCGACAACCCGTTTGATCAGGGCAGCGGCGGGGTCATAGCCCGCCGCCACCAGGGCGGCGGGTGGACGGAAGACCACCACCGTTCCAGGCTTGAGGGGCACTCCCAGGCGGGGCCGCACCTTTTCGACCAGGATCCGGTCCTGCAACTGCAAGGTCGGCAGCATGGAACCCGATGGGATCCAGCGGGGCTCCACCACCCACAGACGCAGGGCCAGGGCCAACCCCACCCAGGCCAGCAACTCGACGAGACGGCGCCAAAGGGGCCTGTCTGAGCCCATGGCCAACACTCCTGATCGCAGGATGGAGGCACCATCCTGAAGTGTCCTGGTGGGGGCCGAGCCAAACCACGCTGAGGAGCCACTGGCCGCCGCCAACCTGCGGGCGGCCCTGGTGCTGCTCGACCGCCTGATCGAGGGCGGCCTGGCGGCCCTGGTGGTCTGCCCCGGCAGCCGCTCGGCGCCGTTGGCCCAGGCGGCGGCCCTGCTGGAGGCCAGGGGGCTGCGGTTGCTGACCGCCCTCGACGAGCGCTCGGCCGGGTTCTGGGCCCTGGGGTACAGCCGGGCCAGCGGCCGGTTGGGCGGGGTCGTGACCACCTCGGGCACGGCCGTGGCCAACCTGCTGCCCGCCGCGGTCGAGGCCGACATGGGCGGCGTGCCCCTGCTGCTGCTCAGCGCCGACCGGCCGGCCCGGCTCAAGGGCTGCGGCGCCAATCAGACGGTCAACCAGGAGCACTTTCTGAAGGCGGCGGCGCGCTGGCTGGGCGAGGGGGACCCCGATGGCCTGGCCCGCATGGCGGATCAGCACTTGCAGCAGCTGGCCCAGCGCGCCATCGATGCCTCCGCTGGCACGGGTGGCGGCCCCGCTGGCCCCGTGCATCTGAACCTGCCTTTTGACGAGCCCCTGCACAGCGATGCCCAGCAATGGCAGGCGCTGCAGCAGCAATGGTCGCCCCTGCGGCCTGGCCCGGCGCCAACGGCTGGCACCACAGCGGCAATCGAGCCGTCAGGCCCCACGGACCTGGATCCCGACCGGCCCGGGGTGGTGGTGGCTGGCCCCTGGCGGGGCCGCCCCCAGCAGTGGTCCGCCCATCAAAGGGCCCTGCGGCAGTGGCTCGGCCGCAGCGGCTGGCCCCTGCTGGCCGACGGGCTCAGCGGCCTGCGGGGCCAGCCGGATCTGCAGGCGATCGGCGGCTATGACCTGGTGCTGGCCCAACCGCCCCGGCAGCTGCAGACAGGCCAGGTGCTGCGGCTGGGGCCGCTGCCCGCCAGTCGGCGGCTGCAGGACTGGCTCGTCGCCTGCGGCGGCCGCCAGGTGCTGGTCAGCGAAGGGGAACCGCGGCGCCTTGATCCCCTGGGCACCGCCGCCGCCCAAGTCCCCCATGGCCTGGCGGCTTGGTGCGGGGCCCAGCCCCAGGTCCTGTGGCAGGGCCAGCCCAGCGCCACCAGCCTGGCCCTGCGGCAGGTCTGGCAGCAGGCCGATCAGGGCGTGCAGCAGCTGCTCGATCAGCAGCTGCTGGCCGCAGCAGCGGCCAACGAGCCGGCCCTGGCCCGCCAGCTGAGCCGGCTGCTGCCGGCCGGACTGCCGCTGGTGCTGGCCAACAGCTCGCCGGTGCGCGACTGGGAGAGCTTTGCCGATCCCAACGGCCCAGCGCGGCCGGTGCTCGGCTTTCGCGGTGCCTCGGGCATCGACGGCACCCTGTCGCTGGCCTGCGGCGTGGCCGAAGCCCTGGGGCAGGCGGTACTGCTCACCGGTGATCTGGCCCTGCTGCATGACAGCAACGGCTGGCTGTGGCGCACCCAGCTGCGGGGCCGGCTGGCCGTGGTGCTGATCAACAACGGCGGCGGCGGCATCTTCGAGCAGTTGCCGATCCGCCATCCGGCCGGGGCCGGCATGGATTTCGAGCGGCTGTTCGCCATGCCCCAACCGGTCGATGGGGCCCTGCTGTGTGCGGCCCATGGGGTTCCCCACCGGCACCTGGAGCAGCCCGAGGCGCTGCAGGCCAGCCTTGAGTGGTTGCTGCAGCAGCCCCTGGCGGTGCTCGAGATCAGCACCGACCGCAGCGCCGATGCCGAGCGGCGCCGGCGGCTGCGCACAATGGCGGCAGCGCAGTTGGGCGAACGATGGGTGTGACCTGGCAGGCCGCAGGCCCCTACGAGGACATCCTGCTGGAGCTCAGCGATGCGGGCCTGGCCCGCATCACCATCAACCGTCCCCACAAGCGCAATGCCTTTCGGCCGCGCACGGTGCACGAGCTGTGCGATGCCTTTAGCCGGGTGCGCGACAACCCGGCCATCGGTGTGGTGCTGTTCACCGGCGCCGGCCCGGCCGCTGACGGGGGCTGGGCCTTCTGCGCCGGCGGCGACCAAAGCGTGCGCGGCGACGGCGGCTACGTCGACGACGACGGCCTGCCGCGGCTCAACGTGCTGGACCTGCAGCGCATCATTCGGAGCCTGCCCAAGGTGGTGATCGGCCTGGTGGCCGGCTACGCCATCGGTGGCGGCCAGGTGCTGCACCTGCTCTGCGACCTGAGCATCGCCGCCGAGAACGCCGTGTTCGGTCAGACCGGCCCGCGGGTGGGCAGCTTTGACGGCGGCTTTGGCGCCGGCTACCTGGCCCGGGTGGTGGGCCAGCGCAAAGCGCGCGAGATCTGGTTTCTGTGCCGGCAGTACGGCGCCAGCGAAGCGCTGGCGATGGGGCTGGTGAATGCGGTGGTGCCGCTTGAGCAGCTGCAGGACGAGGGGGTGCGCTGGGGACTAGAGGTGCTGCAGCACAGTCCTACGGCGATCCGCTGCCTCAAGGCGGCCTTCAATGCCGAGACCGACGGCCTGGCGGGCATCCAGGAGCTGGCCGGTCAGGCCACCCACCTGTTTTACCGGACCGCCGAGGGCCAGGAAGGCCGCAATGCCTTTTTGGAGAAACGCCCGCCCGATTTTTCGGACGCCCCCTGGTTGCCTTGATGGCGACAGGAGATTTCAGCGGCTGCCCGTAAAGTTGCGGCCACCGAATCAGACCGCGTGCGAATTCTGTTTGCCGCCGCCGAGTGCGCCCCCATGATCAAGGTGGGTGGCATGGGCGATGTGGTGGGCTCGTTGCCGCCGGCCCTGGCGGCCCTGGGCCATGACGTGCGCGTGATCCTGCCCGGGTACGGGCGTCTGTGGAGCCGGCTGCAGATCCCGGCCGAGCCCGTCTGGCGCGGCCACACCATGGGCAACGACTTTGCGGTCTTTGAAGCCCGCCATCCCACCACGGGGCTGCCGCTCTACCTGGTGGGGCATCCGGTGTTCGACGGCGAGCGCATCTACGGCGGCGACGACGAGGACTGGCGCTTCACCTTCTTTGCCAGTGCGGTTTCCGAATTCGCCTGGAACCACTGGAAGCCCCAGGTGCTGCATTGCCATGACTGGCACACCGGCATGATTCCGGTGTGGATGCACCAGGACCCGGAGGTCAGCACGGTCTTCACCATCCACAACCTCAAGTACCAGGGTCCCTGGCGCTGGAAGCTGGAGCGCATCACCTGGTGCCCCTGGTACATGCAGGGGGACCACACCATGGCGGCAGCCTTGCTGTATGCCGATCGGGTCAATGCGGTCTCACCGACCTATGCCCAGGAGATCCGCACGGCCGAATACGGCGAAAAGCTTGAAGGGCTGCTGAATTACGTCAGCGGCAAGCTGCGGGGCATCGTCAACGGGATCGACACCGACGACTGGAACCCCGCCACCGATGCCGACCTGCCGGCCCGGTTCAGCGCCGGCGACCTGGCCCCCCGCGCCGCCAACAAACAGGCCCTGCAGGAACGGTTCGGCCTGGCCGTGAGCCCGCGGACCTACCTGATGGGCATGGTCAGCCGCCTGGTGGACCAGAAGGGTGTGGATCTGCTGCTGCAGGTGGCCGACCGGGTGCTGGCCTACACCGACAGCCAGATCGTGGTGCTGGGCACCGGTGACCGGACCTACGAAACCGGCCTGTGGCAGATGGCGTCCCGCCATCCCGGCCGCTTCGCCGTGTTTCTGACCTACGACGATGGGCTTTCAAGGCTCGTCTACGGGGGCAGCGACGCCTTCCTGATGCCCAGCCTCTTCGAACCCTGCGGCATCAGCCAGATGCTGGCGATGCGCTACGGCTCGATCCCGGTGGTGCGCCGGGTGGGGGGCCTGGTGGACACCGTCCCGCCCAACGACCCACTGGCGGCAACGGGCACCGGCTACGGCTTTGACCGCTACGAGCCGATCGACTTCTACACCGCGATCGTGCGCTCGTGGGAGGCCTACCGCAACCAGGCCAGCTGGCAGGAGCTGCAGCGCCGGGCGATGGCCGTCGACTTCAGCTGGGCCCGCTCGGCCCTGGACTACGACGCCATGTACCGCGACGTCTGCGGCGTCAAGGAACCCAGCCCCGAGGCGGCCGCCGTCGAGCGGTTCTCGCAGGGCCAAGAGGCCGACCCGTCGCGCCGGGGGCTGGCGGGGCTGCTGCGGTTGCGCGGCCAGGGCTGAGGCAAGCCAGAGCCAGGCCCAGCCGCTAGAACCGGCCCATGGCCGATCACTCGAACCTGCCGGCTCCCTATGAGAGCCCCTGGCGGCAGCTGGGCCGGGCGGCGGCGGCGGTTCTGGCCAGTCTGCGGTTGGACCTGCGCAGCCTCTGGCGCCGCAACCGGGATGGCGAGCTGACGCGGCCGGCCTGGTGGCCCAGGGATCTGGCGCCCCTGTTCTGGCCGCTGATGCTGGCAGGTGCCCTGACCCTGCTGGTGGCGGTGGGCACGGGCCTGATCCAGCTGCTGCAGCGCCCCCCGGCCCCGCCGGCGCCGGTGGCCGAGCGTCCCGCAGACGTCGGCCCTACAGCCGACCTGCCGGCGCTGCTGCAGGACATGCAGCCAATCGACCCGCAGCAGGCGGCCCCCCAGCTCCCACCCCCCCAGGCACCACAACAGCAGGACGACCGCCCCCAGGCCGCACCGTCCCCGCCGTTGGAGCTGCAGCCCGCCCCGGCGCCCGACCCGCTGCTGGCCGCCTTCGCCCAGGGGGAGGGGCAGACCCTGATCGCCGCCGCCACGGCACAGCCCGAGCTGGGGTTGCTGCAGCTGCAGCTCAGTCCGGCCTACGACGCGCTGGGAGCGCGGCAACAGCGCCGCTGGGCCGAGACCTGGCTGCAACAAAGCCTCGAGCTGGGCTTCGAGCAACTGGTGCTGCTCGACGGTGACGGCCAGACGGTGGGCTACCGGGCCCGGGTCGGCTCAGGCATGATCCTGCTCGATCCCGACAACGCGTCCTGATGGCCCTGCAGACCACCGACCTGCAGACGCTGTTCGGATCGCCCCTGGCCGGCGATGGGGCACCCCAACTGGCACCCGCGCCCCTCAGCATCTGCACCGACAGCCGCCAGCTGCAGGCCGGGCAACTGTTCATCCCCCTGGTGGGGGACAGCTTTGACGGGCACCGCTTTGTGGCCGCCGCGATCGAAGCGGGGGCTGCCGCGGTGCTCTGCAACGCCGCCAGCCTGGCCAGCGGCGGCGCGCTCGATCAGGAGAGCCTGCAAGCCCTGGCTGGTCAGCACGGCTGCGCGCTGTGGCGCGTCGAGGACACCCTCGACGCCTACCAACGGCTGGCATCCTTGGCACGGCAACGGCGCACCACCCCGGTGGTGGCCGTCACCGGCTCGGCCGGCAAGACCACCACCCGCGAGCTGATCCGCGCAGCGCTGGCGCCGCTGGGGCCGATCTGGGCCAGCAGCGGCAACGAAAACAACGACATCGGCGTGCCCCTGACCCTGCTGGGCGCGGGCCCCGAGCACCGGGCTGTGGTGGTCGAGATGGGCATGCGCGGCCTGGGCGAGATCGAGCGGCTCAGCCGCTGCGCCCAACCCGATGTGGCGGTGATCACCAACATCGGCACCGCCCACATCGGCCGCCTGGGCAGCCGCGAGGCGATCGCCACCGCCAAATGCGAGATCACCGCTGCCCTGCGGCCCGGTGGCCTGGTGGTGATCCCGGCAGGGGACCCGCTGCTCGATGCTGCCCTGGCCGCCGTGTGGACCGGGCGGGTGCTGCGGGTGGCGATTGAAGGCGACACCCTGGCACCCGGCACGGCCCCCGCCGATCTGACCGCAGCGCTCGATGCGACAGGGGCCGCGGTGCTCACCCTGCCGTCGGGCGACCGGTTGCCGGTGCCCCTGAGCGGCCGCCACAACGCCCGCAACCTGCTGCTGGCCGTGGCGGTGGCCCAGCAGCTGGGGGTGGCGCCCGAGGCGTTGGCCAACCTGACGGTCGAGGTGCCCGGCGGCCGCAACCGCCGGCTGCAGCTGGGCGGGCTCACCCTGCTGGATGAGACCTACAACGCCTCACCCGAAGCGGTGCTGGCCGCCCTGGACCTGTTGGCCGCCCAGCCGGGCCGCCGTTTTGCGGTGCTGGGCACCATGCTCGAGCTGGGTGATCAGAGCCTGGAGCTGCACCGGCGCGTCGCCGCCCGGGCCGCCGCGCTGGACCTGGATGGACTGGTGATCGTCGACGCCGGCGCCGAGGGCGCAGCCATGGCCCAGGCCGCCGCCACCCTTGGGCAGGTGGTGGTGGTGCAGACCCCCCAGCAGGCGGCCGAACCCTTGCGCCAGTGGCTCAAGCCTGGTGATGCCCTGCTGCTCAAGGCCAGCCGGGGGGTGGCCCTTGAGCGATTGATTCCGCTTCTGCCACAGCAACTGGGCTGAGACGAAGCGCCTCAGCTGGGCCCCTGCCAGTTGTCGCGCACCAACTGGCGCGCCCGGCCCAGGGCCAAACTGCCGCTGGGCACATCCTTGGTGAGGGTGGAGCCTGCCCCCACGGTCACCCCCTCGCCCAGGGTGATCGGCGCCACGAGCACGCTGTTGGCACCGGTCTTGCTGCCAGAGCCGATCACGGTGCGGTGTTTGCGCACGCCGTCGTAGTTGGCGGTGATGGTGCCGGCGCCCACGTTGACGCCGGTGCCCAGGTCGGCATCGCCGATGTAGCTGAGGTGGTTGACCTTGCTGCCGGTGCCGATGTTGCTGTTCTTGATCTCGACAAAGTTGCCGACGCGGCAATCGCTCTCCAGCACAGTGCCGGGGCGCAATTGGGCAAACGGGCCGATGGCACAGCCCGAGGCGACCGTGGCTTCGCGCACCACCGAATGGACGATCTCGACGCGATCGCCGATCGTGGCGCTATCGAGCAGGCAGCCGGGGCCGATACGGCAACCCTCGCCCACCACGGTGTTGCCCCTGAAATGGCACTGGGGCTCGACCACCACATCGCGGCCCAAGCGGGTGCCCTCGCTCAGGGTGCAGCTGCCGGGGTCGATGAAGCTGACCCCCTCGCGCATCCAGTGCTCGCGCAGGCGCTGCTGCAGCACCGCCTCGCACTGGGCCAGCTGCAGCCGGTCATTGATGCCGTTGATCTCATCGGCATCGGCCACCTGCACATGCATGGCCGGGCTCAACAGGGCCACCGTGTCGGTCAGATAGAGCTCGCCCTGGTCGTTGTCGGTGGTGAGATCGGGCAGCACCGCCGCCAGCTTGGCCCAGTTGAAGCAGTAGATGCCGGCGTTGATCAGGTCGACGCGCCGCTGTTCGTCGTTGCAGTCGCGGTGCTCGACGATGGCGCTGACCTCACCGGCGGCGTTGGCCATGACGCGGCCGTAGCCCGTGGGATCGGCCAGGCGGGCGGTGAGCAATGTCACGGCCGCGCCACTGGCCCGGTGGCGACTGAGCAACTGCTCCAGCGTCTCGGGCCGCAGCAGGGGCACATCACCGTTGAGCACCAGCAGGTCGCCTTCAAAGCCCGCCAATGGAGCCAGCAGCTGCTGCACCGCGTGACCCGTGCCCAGCTGGGGCTGCTGCAGCACAAATTCAAGGCCGCCTGCGCCCTCAAGCGTGGTGCGCACCCGATCGGCCTGGTGGCCCACGATCAACAGGCGCCGCTGCGGGGCCAGCCCCGCGCAGCTGCTGAGCACCCGCTCGACCAGGGTGGCGCCCGCCAGGGGCTGCAGCACCTTGGGCAGGTCGCTCTTCATGCGAGTGCCCTTCCCGGCGGCCAACACGGCAACGGCGAGCATCAACAGGACGGGCAACTGGGGCGGAATCTAGTTGGCGCGCACGGCAGCTCCCTGACGGGGGAGGTGCATCAGCAGACAACCAAAATGGTTGCATAATGGTTGATCCCCATGGCAGTGGTCGCCACCATGGCCAAAACCATCACCCTCAAAAACCTTCCCGATGACCTGCATGCGCGACTGCGCGCTGCCGCAAAACAGCACCGCCGCAGCCTCAACAGCGAGGTGATCGTCTGTCTGGAGGCTGGGTTGGCGACTGCATCCATCTCTACCGACGAACGGCTGCTGGCGATTCGAGCCCTGCGAGGCACCCTGCCAATCACGACCGTTGAAGCCGCCGAGATCGATGCAATGAAGCGTGAAGGCCGGCCGTGATCGTGGTGGACACCAACGTGGTCGCCTATCTGCTGCTCCCCGGCCCCCAGACAAGCCAGGCAGAAGCACTGCTGCACGCGCACCCCGAATGGGCCGCGCCGCCCCTGTGGCGCAGCGAATGGCGCAATGTCCTCTGTGGCTATCTGCGTCGTGGGCTCCTGGATCTTCAGCAGGTGCTGGCCCTGCAGCACCAAGCCGAAACGCTGGTGATCCACCACGAAGAGGCCGTTGACTCCGAGGCCGTGCTGCACCTGGCAGCCAGCAGTGGATGCAGCGCCTACGACTGTGAATTTGTTGCAGCCGCCAGCCAGCTTGCGGTGCCCTTGTTCACGGCTGATCGTGCGCTTCTCAAGGCCTTTCCGGATCTGAGCCAACCGTTTGCTTAATCCAACCCCCACCGCCGCCGCCAGGCGCTGGTGGACTGCCACCACCACGGTGCTGCCGGAGGCAAAGCGGGCCAGCTGGGCCGGGCCCACAAAGGTGCTGCGGGCCTCGGCCAGCCCCCAGCGGCGCCACTGTGAAAGGCCTCACCAAAGCGGCTGCCGCAGGGTGAACCTGCCGTCGCCGGTGATGTAGGGGGCTGAGCTCAGCCCCGCAGCCGGGCCAGGTCCTGCCAGAACTCGGGGTACGACACCGCCGCCGCCTCGGGGCGATGCAGGGTGGTGCTGCCACTGGCCACCAGCGACGCCACCGCCAGGCTCATGGCCACCCGGTGGTCGGTCTCGCTGTCGACCGTGGCGCCGTGCAGGGGCGTGGATCCGGTGATGGTCATGCCGTCGTCGAACTCGTCGATGCGGGCGCCCATGGCCCCCAGCTGGCGGGCCATGACGGCCAGGCGGTCGGTCTCTTTGACCCGCAGCTCTTCGGCGCCGGTGATGCGGCTGACGCCTTCGGCGCAGCAGGCCGCCACCGCCAGCACCGGAATCTCGTCGACCAGCCGGGGCATGATCGCCGCGCCGATCTCAAAGGCCTTAAGGGGCCCGTGGCTGACCTTCAAGTCGCCCACCGGCTCGCCGGCCACATCGCGCTGGTTGACGATGGTGATGGGGGCGCCCATCTGCTCGAGCACCTCGAGGATGCCGGTGCGGCTGGGGTTCAGGCCCACGTTTTCAACGGTGAGGGCGGCGCCGGGGGTGATGGCACCGGCCACCAGCCAGAAGGCGGCGCTGCTGATGTCGCCGGGCACGATCACCTGCTGACCGCGCAACGTGTTGCCGGGCGTCAGGGTGACGGTGGTGTTGCCCTCGCCGCCCACCACCAGATCGGCCCCAAAGGCCCGCAACATGCGCTCGCTGTGATCACGGCTTTGCACCGGTTCGATCACGGTGGTGGGGCCGTTGGCGGTGAGCGCCGCCAGCAGGATGGCGCTCTTGACCTGGGCCGAGGCCACCGGCGTGCGGATCGTGGTGCCCACCAGCGCCTGGCCCTGCACCGCCAGCGGGGCAAAGTTGCCCTCTTTGCGGCCGTGGATCACCGCCCCCATCTGGGCCAGGGGCGCGCCCACCCGGCGCATCGGCCGGCCCCGCAGCGAACCGTCGCCGGTCAGCACAAAGTGGCGCCCCACCCGGCCCGCCAGCAGGCCGAGCATGAGGCGCATGGTCGTGCCCGAGTTGCCGCAATCGAGCACATCGCCCGGCTCGGCAAAACCATCGAGCCCCACCCCCTGCACCGTCACCGGCTCGCCGGCGCGGATCTCTGAGACCGTCACCCCCATGGCCCGCAGGCAGGCGGCGGTGCTGAGGGGGTCTTCGGCAGGCAGCAGGCCCTCGATGCGCGTCTCGCCCTCGGCGATGGCGCCGAACAGCAGCGCCCGGTGCGAGATCGACTTGTCGCCCGGCACCCGCACCGTGCCCCCCAGGCTGCCGCCACCGGGCAGGGTCACAGGGCCTGGGCTTGCGGCGGTCTCAGACAAGGGGAATCGGTGCCATTGGGGCGATCCTATGGAGCCCCATCGGCGTGCCAGTGGCACAGCGGCCCCTGACCGGCGCCGATCGCCAGGGAGGCGCGCAGTCCGCCCTCCACGTAGCGCTTGGCCTGCTGGACAGCGTCGGCCAGGGCCAGGCCGCGGGCGCGATAGGCCGTGATCGCCGCCCCCAGGGTGCAGCCGCTGCCATGGGTGTGGGGGGTGTCGATCGCGGCATGGGCGAGCCACTGGCCCAGGCCCTCGCGGCCCAGCAGGTAATCGCGCCCCCGCAACGCCGGCAAACCGCCGCCCTTGATCAGCACCGCAGCCGAGCCCAGCTCGAGCAGCCGCGTCGCCGCCCGCTCCACATCGGCTGGGGTCTCGATGGCCACACCGCTGAGCAGCCGGGCCTCGTGAAGGTTGGGGGTGAGCAGCTCAGCCAGGGGCAGCAGCAGCCGGTAGGCCGCGATCGCGTCGGGTTCCAGCAGCACCGCCCCGGCGCGCGACACCATCACCGGATCGATCAGCCGCGGCAGCATCAGCGGCGCCAGGGCGGCGGCGGTGGCCTCGATCAACGCGGCGTTGAGCAGCATGCCGGTCTTGAGCGCCCCCACCGGCAGATCGCTGGTCACCGCCTCGATCTGGGCCAACAGCGCAGCCGGCGGCAACGCGTCGACCCGGCTGACGCCCAAGGTGTTCTGGGCCGTGACGCAGCTGATGGCACTGCAGCCATGCACCTGCAGGGCCATGAACGTCTTGAGGTCGGCCTGAATGCCGGCGCCGCCGCCGGAATCGCTGCCGCCGATGGTGAGGGCGATGGCTGGGGTCATGCTGCTGTCTAGCCCAACAGCAGGCCGCCCAGCTCGTCGCGGCTGGCCTCGGCGCTGCGCAGGTCAAACAGCAGATCCTCGAGGCTCAGCTCTGCGAGGGCTTTCTGCCGGGCCCGCTCGAGCCGCCGCTCCAGGGCAGCGGTCACCTGGTCGGCAGCCGAAGCCTGTGGTTCAGCCCCGTCGTCGCGGTGGGCCTGGAGCCCAGGGGCGCCAGGCCCGACGGATTCACCCAGACCCGCCAGCACCGATGCCAGTGCAATCTCGCGGGCGGGGCGCGCCAGCCGGTAGCCCCCCAGACGCCCCCGTCTGGCCGTCAGCAGCCCGGCGCGGCGCAGCCGCAGCAGCAGCTGCTCCAGAAAGGGCTCCGGCAACTCCTGCTCGCGGGCCAGCTGGTGGGTCGACTGCCAGGCCTGCGGCTCGGACGCCAGCACCAGCAGGGCCTTGAGGGCGTGGCTGGCCTGCCGGCTCAGCACTGCCCCGCCAGCCGCTCGAGCACGTGCTCGAGGGTGTACCCGAACAGGGCCGGATCGGGTGCGCTGGTGCCGATGTCGGCCAGGCCCAGTTCGTCCCAACGCCCGTCGAGGCGGGCCTCGAGCTCGGCTGGGAGCCGCAGGGGTTCGCCCCAGGGGTGGCGTTTTTCGGGGCCGATCTTGGTGGTGGCGTCGATCGCCAGGCGGCCCCCCAGGCCCAGGCGCTCGCTGGCGAAATCGAGGGTGTCAAAGGGGGTGTCATCGAGCACGAACAGGTCGCGCTGGGGGTCCACCTGGGCGCTGATCGCCCAGATCACCTGGCGGGGATCGCGAATGTTGATCGCCTTGTCGACCACCACCACAAACTTGGTGTAAGTGAACTGGGGCAGGGCGCTCCAGAACGCCATCGCGGCGCGGCGGGCCTGACCGGGGTAGGCCTTGTCGATGGCGATCACGGCCAGCTTGTAGCTGAGCCCCTCCATCGGCAAGAAGAAATCGACGATCTCAGGAATCTGCTGGCGCAGGATCGGCGTGTAGATGCGGTTGAGCGCGATTGCCAGCATCGCGTCCTCTTTGGGGGGCCGGCCGCTGAATGTCGTGAAGTAGATGGGATCGCGCCGCTGGGTGACGCAGTGGAAGCGCACCAGTGGCGAGTCCTCAACCCCGCCGTAGAAGCCCATGTGGTCACCGAAGGGGCCATCGGCCAGCTCTTCGCCCGGGGTGATCGTGCCCTCGAGCACCACCTCGCTGTGGCTGGGCACCTCGAGGTTGACGGTCTTGCATTTGGCCAGCCGCACCCCCTCGCCGGCATAGAGGCCCGCGAACAGCCACTCGCTGAGCTGCACCGGGATCGGAGTGGCCGCCGCCAGCACCAACAGGGGATGCACGCCGATGGCGATGGCGATCTCGAGCTTCTTGCCCAGGGCCGCCGCCTTGCGCAGGTGCCGGGCCCCGCCGCGCACGCTCAGCCAATGCACGGTCATGGTGTTGATCGACTGCTGCTGCAGCCGGTACACACCGACGTTGGGGGTGCCGGTCTCGGGGTCCTTGGTGATCACCAGCCCCAGGGTGATGATCCGGCCGCCGTCACCGGACCAGGGGCGCAACAGTGGCAAGGCATCCAGGTTGACCTGCTCGCCCTTGAACACCTGCCGATGGCAGGGGGGCGTCAGATCAAGATCGGGGCGGGCCTTGAGCACATCGAGCAACACCGAGCCAAAGCGCACCGCCTCCCGGGCGCCCTTGGGGGGGCGGGGCTGCTGCAGCAGCGCCAGGCGTTCGCCCAGGGACTCGAGCTCTTCGGGGGTCTCCATGCCCAGGCTCCAGAGCACCCGCTCCTGGGTGCCCAGCAGGTTGATCGCCACCGGCATCGCGCTGCCGATGACGTTCTCGAACAGCAGGGCCGGCCCGCCCGCCGCCAGCACCCGGTCGGCGATCGCCGCCAGCTCGAGATCGGGATCGACCGGTGCGGTGATGCGGCGCAGTTGGCCGCGGTCCTCGAGCAGCTGCAGAAAGCCGCGTAGGTCGCGCCGTGATGCCTTGCTCAGATCGGTGGACACCATCGGCCATGGCTTGCGGTGCTTACTGTGACGCACCTGCCGCAGCGGCTGCGACGCGATGCTGATCTCCTATTTCCATACCTCTGAAGCGGTGCCGCAGGTGCTGCCGGTGGCCGAAGGCGGCCCCGACGCAGCCGTGGTGATCGACGTGCTGCGGGCCACCACCACGATCGCCTGGGCCCTGGAGAACGGCGCCGAAGCGATCCAGGCCTTTGCCGACCTGGGTGAGCTTGATACCGCCGCGGCCGCCTGGCCTGAGGCCCAGCGGCTGCGGGCCGGCGAGCGGGGCGGCAAGCGCGTCGACGGCTACGACCTGGGCAACTCGCCCCTGGCGGTGACGCCCGAGGTGGTGGGCGGCAAGCGCATCTTCATGAGCACCACCAACGGCACCCGCTCGCTGGCGGCCGTGCGGGACGTGCCACTGCTGATGACCGCCTGCCTGCCCAACCGCATGGCCGTGGCCAGGCGCCTGATGCAGCAGGGCTGCCAGCGGGTGTGGGTCGTCGGCAGCGGCTGGGAGGGGGATTACTCACTCGAAGACAGCCTGGCCGCCGGGGCGGTTGCCTCGGCCGCCACCGAGCTGGCGGTGGCGCCCCATGTGGGCGTGCGCTTCGGCAACGACGAAATGCTGGCCGCCCTGGCCCTGTGGCAGCAGTGGCACCACGACACCGAGACCTGCCTGCGGGCCGCCAGCCACGGCCAGCGCCTGATCGGCATCGGCAACCACGACGCCGACTTTGCCTGCTGCGCCGCCGTCGACAGCCTGCAGATCGTGCCGCTGCAGGCTGAGCCTGGGGTGCTGCGTCAGAGCTGAGCACGTCTTCTACAGTTCGGCCCAATACCAATCAGGAGGGGTGGTGAGCAGTTTTCTGGCCGCTGCCGTGCAGCTCACCAGCACTCCGGATCCGGACGCCAACCTCGCCGCCGCCGAAGAACAGATCGAGCTGGCCGCGCGCCGGGGCGCCGAACTGGTGGGCCTGCCCGAGAACTTCGCGTTCATGGGCGACGACCAGCAGCGGCTGCAACTGGCGCCCGAGCTGGCCGAGCGCTGCAGCCGTTTTCTGGTGACCATGGCGCGGCGCTATCAGGTCACGTTGCTGGGGGGCGGCTTCCCGGTGCCGGCGGCCGAGGGCGCCACCTTCAACCGGGCCGAACTGGTCAACCATGAAGGCCAGGTCCTGGCCCGCTACGACAAGATCCACCTGTTCGACGTCGACCTGCCCGACGGCCACACCTACCGCGAGTCGGCCACCGTGCAACCGGGTTCCGAACTGCCGCCGGTGGTCGAGGTGCCGGGATTGGGACGCATCGGCCTGTCGATCTGTTACGACGTGCGCTTTCCCGAGCTCTACCGCCATCTGGCGGCCCAGGGCGCCGATGTGCTGATGGTGCCGGCCGCCTTTACGGCCTTCACCGGCAAGGACCACTGGCAAGTGTTGCTGCAGGCCCGGGCGATCGAAAACACCGCCTACGTGGTGGCCCCCGCCCAGACCGGGGTCAACCATGGCCGCCGCCAGACCCATGGCCATGCCCTGGTGATCGATCCCTGGGGCACCGTTCTGGCCGATGCCGGTGTTGCCCCGGGGTTGGCCGTGGCGCCCATGGACCCCGACCACGGGCAGCGGGTGCGGGCCCAGATGCCCAGCCTCAGGCACCGCCGTCCGGGGCTGTTCTGAGCCGTTGGCTGAGGTGCGCCTGCCGGTCCTGCTGCGCCGCAGCCTGACGGGTTGCCTGGCCGCCCTGACGCTGCTGGCCGCCCAGGCCGTTGATGCCGCCGGATCGAGCCTGGGCGCCTGGCGCCTGAACCGCAGTGGCGTGCTCGAGCTGCGCACCAGCCCTGATGCCGTGCTCAAGGCCTACTTCGAAGCCGGCACCCCCGGCCGGGGGGCGCGGCTGTGGATCGACCTGGTCGGTGCCCCCAGCCGCAGCCGCAGCCTGGGCGGCAGCGGCCCGGTTCGTCAGGTGCGCATCGGTCGCCCCGATGGCCAGACCACACGCCTGGTGCTCGAGTTTCAACCGGGCATCGAACTGGATCCCGCCGAGCTCAGGCTGGTGGGCACAGCGCGCGATCGCTGGCGTCTCGATCTGCGCGGCCTGCCGACAGGCGGCCTGGTGGCCCTGGGCGAGGGGGACCTGGAGGGTCAGAGCACGGCCCTGGCCCCCCAGACCCCGTTCCCGACCTCCGGCCAACCCCTGTCGGCCGACGGGCTGCCGGTGGTGCCACGGGATCGGTTCAAGGTGGTCATCGATCCCGGCCACGGGGGACCCGACCCGGGCGCTGTCGGCATCGGCGGTCTGCGCGAGACCGATGTGGTTCTGGATGTCTCGCTGCAACTGGCGCGGCTGCTGCAGGCCCGCGGTGTGCAGGTGCTGATGACCCGCACCAGTGAGGTGGACGTGGACCTGCCGCCGCGGGTGTCCCTGGCCAACAACAGCGGTGCTGATGTCTTTGTCAGCCTGCATGCCAACGCCCTGAGCATGGGCAGGCCCGATGTCAACGGCATCGAGACCTTTTACTTTGCCGGCGCGGGCACCAGTGAGCGCTCCAGGTTGCTGGCTGGATCGCTGCAACAGCAGATGATGGCCATCTCGGCGGGCACGCCCGATCGGGGGGTGCGCACCGCCCGGTTCTTTGTCATTCGCCGCACCACCATGCCCTCATCGCTGGTCGAAATGGGCTTTGTCACCGGACGGGTCGATGCCTCCCGGCTGGCCGACCCCGACTACCGCCGGCGCATGGCTCTAGCCCTGGCGGCAGGGATTCTCGACTACCTGAGGGTGGGCGCATGAGCCTGCGGGTGGGTCTGTTCGACAGCGGCCTGGGGGGGCTCACCGTGCTGCGGCAGGTGCACGCCCACTATCCCCACTCGGCCAGCCTTTACCTGGGCGACACGGCCCGGGTTCCCTACGGCGAACGCAGCACCGAAGAGATCCGCAGCATCGCCGCCGAAGTGGTGCACTGGCTGCGGCAGCAGGGCATCGGCGTGCTGGTGATGGCCTGCAACACCTCCAATGCCCTGGCCCTGGACGTGGCCGTGGCCGAAGCCGGTGTGCCGGTGGTCGGCCTAATCGACAGCGTCGCGGCCACCCTGAGTGCGGATCGCATCGGCGTGCTAGCAACGCCGGCGACCGCCGCCAGCGGCGCCTATCGCCGGGCGATCCATGCCTGGAATCCCGACGCGGTGGTGGTCGAGGTCGGCTGCCCGGCCTTCGTGCCGCTGATCGAAGCCGGGGAGCTGCAGCACCCCGAACTGCGGCGCGCGGCCCTGACCTACCTGGCACCGCTGCTGGAGAAGAAGGTCGAGGCGATCGTGCTCGGCTGCACCCATTACCCCCTGCTGGTGCCCCTGCTGCAGGAGCTGCTGCCAGCGGACATCACCCTGGTGGATCCGGCACGGGCGGCGGTACAGCGGCTGGGCCCCCTGCTGGCCAGCCTGGGCGACCTGCCCGAAGGCGAGCAGCTGCAGGATCCCGTGCTGTCACCCCTGCTGGCGAGTCGCATCTGTGTGACCGGCTGCCCCAGGGCCTTTGCCCAGGCGGCGGCCCGCTGGTTGGGGAGCGAACCCCAGGTTGAGCAGGTTCAGCTCAAGCGGCAGCAGGCCTGAGCCTTCTAGGATCACGCCACAGCGGAGGTTGCGTGGCAACGGTTGCAGAACTGCTCCAGCCCGTCGAGGCCGATCTCGATGCCCTGCTGGCTGATCTGCGCAGCCTGATCGGTGCTGGCCACCCGATTTTGCAGGCCGCCGCCGAGCACCTGTTCGCGGCCGGAGGCAAAAGGCTGCGCCCCGGGATCGTGCTTCTGATCTCCCGGGCCATCAGCCCTGCCGGTGAACTCGAATCTCGCCATCGCCGCCTGGCCGAGATCACCGAAATGATTCACACCGCCTCGCTGGTGCACGACGATGTCGTCGACGAGGCCTCGACCCGCCGCGGTGTGGACACCGTCCACAGCCGGTTCAACCACCGCGTGGCTGTGCTGGCGGGTGATTTTCTGTTTGCCCAGGCCAGCTGGCATTTGGCGAACCTCAACGACCTGGAGGTGGTCAAGCTGCTCAGCCGCGTGATCATGGACCTGGCTGATGGCGAGGTGAAGCAGGGCCTGTTCCGCTATGACACCGGCCAGAACTTCGAGACCTACCTCGAAAAGAGCTACTGCAAGACGGCGTCCCTGATCGCCAATAGCGCCCGCGCTGCAGGGGTGCTAACCGGCCTCAACCCAGCCCAGCTCGATTCGCTCTACCGGTTCGGCCGCCAGCTGGGCCTGGCCTTCCAGGTGGTGGACGACATCCTCGATTTCACCGGCAGCGACCAACAGCTGGGCAAGCCGGCGGCCAGTGATCTGGCCAGCGGTTACCTGACGGCACCGGCCCTCTATGCGCTCGAGGAGCGGCCCGCCCTGGCCGGCCTGATCGAACGGGAATTCAGCCAGGACGGCGACCTGGAACAGGCCCTGGACCTGGTGCGCAGCAGTCAGGCCATCACCCGGTCGAGGGCCCTGGCCCAGGGTTTTGCCGACGAAGCCCGGGACGCCCTGAGCTGGCTGCCCCCCTCACCGAGCCGCAGCGCCCTGCTGGCCCTGCCCGAGTTCGTGATCAGCAGGCTGTACTGACTGCAATCTGTACTAATTGCAGGCTGTTCTGACAACAGGCTCATTCCGCCAGCACGACCTCGGACAAATCCTCAACCAGCCTGCAGGAGCTGGGCCACTGCAGGCCCAGTTCGGCGGCGACGCGGTCGTGACGGTGCACCAGCACGTGCACCAGACAACCGGCTGCCAGCGCCGACTGAACCCCCGCCTGCGAATCTTCAAACGCCCAACAGACCCTGGGATCAACGCCCAGGCGCTGTGCCGCCAACCGGTAGGGGTCGGGAGCAGGTTTGCCGGCAGCCAACGCCGGGTCATCGCCATGCACCCGCAGGCTGATCGCGGCCAGCCAGGGGTGCGGCGCCTCCTTGAGGGCAACGGCCGTGCGGCTGCTGCTGGTCACCATGGCCATCGGCACACCGCGGTCCTGGCAGGCCGCGATCAGAGCAATGGCACCGGGCATGGGCTGGGCCGATGGCAGCAGCCGCTCGGCGATCGGCTGCCGCACCGCCAACAGCTCCTCGACCGAGGGAACAACCTGGCCGGCCTGGCCGATCCAGCGACGGACCTGCTCGGCACAATCGAGCCGGCGACGACCGCGCAGCGCCAGCAACTGTTCAACCGTCAGGTGCAGGCCAAAGCGCTGGGCCGCATGTTGCCAGGCTTCGCTGTGCAGCGGCTCAGTGTCCAGCAACAGACCATCAAGATCGAACAGGCAGGCGGCTGGAAGGGGCATGGAGCCCATCCTCTCAAGCCAGACTGGCCCTGCGTGTCACCATGCGCCGATGAGCGACGCCAACGGGTCCAGAGCAACGATCGAGTCGGTGCTGCAGGAGCAGCGCCAGTTCGCGCCGCCCGCTGCCCTGGCCGCCACCGCCCGCATCGGCTCGATGGAGGCCTACCGCGCCCTGTGCGCCAGGGCCGAGGCCGACCCCGACGGCTTCTGGGGTGATCTGGCCCGCAGCGAACTCCATTGGTTCACGCCATTCGACACGGTGCTGGACTGGAGCAATCCACCCTTTGCCCGCTGGTTCGAAGGCGGCACCACCAACCTGAGCTTCAACTGCCTGGACCGGCACCTGAGCGGCCCCCGGGCCGACAAGACCGCCCTGATCTGGGAAGGTGAGCCCGGCGACACGCGCACCTTCACCTACCGCCAGCTGCACGCCGAGGTGTGCAAGGCGGCCAATGCCCTCAAGGCCCTGGGCATCGGCAAGGGGGACCTGGTGGCCCTCTACATGCCGATGGTCCCCGAGGCGGCGATCGCCATGCTGGCCTGCGCCCGCATCGGCGCACCCCACTCGGTGGTGTTCGGCGGCTTTTCGGCCGACGCCCTGCGGGACCGGCTGATCGACGGTGCCGCCAAGGCGGTGATCACCGCCGATGGGGGCTACCGCAAGGACAAGCCGGTGCCGCTCAAGCCGGCGGTCGACGAGGCCCTGGCGGGCAACGGCGGCGCCCCCAGCGTCGAGCACGTGCTGGTGGTGCGGCGCATCGACGCGGACTGCGCCATGAGTGCCGGCCGCGACCACTGGTGGCATGAGCTGGTCGACGGCCAGAGCGCCACCTGCCCGGCCGAGCCCATGGCCAGCGAAGACCGCCTGTTCGTGCTGTACACCTCAGGTTCCACCGGCAAACCCAAGGGGGTGGTGCACACCACCGCCGGCTACAACCTGTGGGCCCACCTCACCTTCCAGTGGATCTTCGACATCCGCGAGGACGACATCCATTGGTGCACCGCCGATGTGGGCTGGATCACCGGCCACAGTTACATCGTCTATGGCCCCCTGTCGAACGGCGCCACCACGGTCATGTACGAAGGGGCCCCGCGGCCGAGCAAGCCCGGCGCCTTCTGGGAGGTGATCCAGAAGCACCGCTGCACGATCTTCTACACCGCCCCCACCGCGATCCGGGCGTTCATGAAGAGCGGCCGCGCCGTGCCCGATCAGTACGACATGAGCAGCCTGCGGATCCTGGGCACCGTCGGTGAGCCGATCAATCCAGAAGCCTGGATGTGGTACCGGGATGTGATCGGCGGCGACCGCTGCCCGGTGGTCGACACCTGGTGGCAGACCGAAACCGGTGGCGTGATGATCAGCCCCCTGCCGGGGGCCACCCCCACCAAGCCGGGTTCGTGCACTTTGCCGCTGCCGGGAATCGCGGCCGACATCGTCGACAAGGCTGGCAACTCGCAGGGGGCTGACCAGGGCGGCTACCTGGCCGTGCGCCGGCCCTGGCCGGGGATGATGCGCACCGTCCACGGCGACCCCGAACGTTTCAAAAAGAGCTACTGGGAGGAGGTGCGTCCCGCCGACGGTTCGTCCCTTTACTTTGCCGGTGATGGCGCCCGCCGCGATGGCGACGGCTACTTCTGGGTGATGGGCCGGGTCGATGACGTGATCAACGTCTCGGGCCATCGCCTGGGCACCATGGAGATCGAGAGCGCCCTGGTCAGCCACCCGGCCGTGGCCGAGGCCGCCGTGGTGGGCCGCCCCGACGAGCTCAAGGGCGAAGGCATCGTCGCCTTCGTCACCCTCGAAGCCGGCCGCAGCGGCGATGACGCCCTGGTGGCAGAACTGCGCAGCCACGTCGGCAAAGAGATCGGCCCGATCGCCCGACCCGACGAGATCCGCTTCAGCGATGCCCTGCCCAAGACCCGCAGCGGCAAGATCATGCGCCGCATCCTGCGGGCGCTGGCCGATGGCCAGGAGGTCAGCGGCGACACCAGCACCCTCGAGGACCGCTCGGTCCTCGACGCGTTGCGGCAATGAACCAATCAGCGGCAGGGCCAGGGCCGGGGGCAGGAGGGGTCTACCGCAACCAGCTGCTGGCCCTTGTGGGCCTGGGGCTGGTCTTTCGGCTGGTGCTGGCCCTGATCCTGCCGCCCGGTTACGACGAGAGTTACTACCTCTTCTATGGGCAGAACCCCGGCCTCAGTTACTTCGACCATCCCCTGGCGGTGGGACTGTGGGCCTGGTTGGGGCTGCATGTGGCACCGCTGCTGCCGGCCAACCCCGTCCTGGCGCTGCGGTTGCCGGGGCTGATCAGTTACAGCGTCGCCCTGGTGCTGCTGGCCGAGGCGAGCCGCCTGTGGTTCGGCCGCCGGGCCGCCCTGCTGACCGCCGCCGTTGGCACGGTCTCGCCCCTGTTGTTTGCCTGCGGCGGCCTGCTGCTACTGCCCGACAGCCCGCTGCTGCTGCTGCTGAGCCTGCTGTTGTGGTGGTTGGCACGGCACCCGCTCAACGCCCCCCGCAGCCCGCAGGCCTCGCTGATCTTCGGCCTGATTCTGGGGCTGCTGAGCCTGTGCAAATACCACGCCCTGCTGCTGATCCTGACGCTGGTTGTGGCCCGTCTCGCCAATTCGATCCAGCGGCGCCAGCTCCAGATCGGCGACACGGCGCTGGTGTTCGGTGGCTGGTTGGCGGCCAGCTGGCCCCTGTGGCTGTGGAACCTGCAGAACGGCTGGGTGTCGTTCGCCTTTCACAGCGGGCGCACCACGGGGGTCAGCGGCTTTCACTGGCAGGGGCCACCGCTGTTTCTGCTGAGCCAGCTGGCCCTGCTGTTCCCCAGCATCGGCGTGCTGCTGCTGGTGGCCCTGCTGCGGCCCAGGGCCCCAGCCAGCCCCGAGGCCGCTGCCGGCACCAACTTGCTAAGGCTGCTGGCGATTCCCCAGCTGGTGCTGTTTCTGCTGTTGGCCGGCCGAATGCAGGTGCTCTCCAGCTGGTTGGTGCCGGCCTGGTGGCTGCTGCTGCCCCTGGCCGGGGCTTGTCTGGCCGCGCCGGGGTGTCTGCAACGGCTGTGGCTGCGGGTTGTGGCCGTGATCACGGTGGTCGCCGTGCCGCTGCTGAGCCTGGCGGCGGCGGCCCATGTGCGCTGGGGGATCGCCCGATCCCTGCTGCCCGCTGAGGTGGACACCTCGGGCCAGCTGTTGGCCCCCGGGGCCCTGCGTCAGGCGTTGCAACAGCGCCCTGCCATCTGGCAGGCGCTGGTCCAGGCCGAGGTGATCGGCTCCAACCGCTACGAGCTGCCGGGCTTCATGGCCCTGGCCCTGCGGGGCTACAGCCAGGCGGCCTACACCGCCTACTCGGGCGACAACCGGGGGTTTGATCAATGGCGCCAGCGCCTGAACCCCAGGGCCAGCCGCGGTGTGCTGTTTGCCGTGGTGGGCGACTACGACCCGCTGCAGTCGCTGCAGCAGAGCGGCCCCTCCCAGCCCTGGCGATTTGGCCCGCTGCAGCCCCTGGGACGGGTGCAGGTCACGCGGGCCGGTCAACCGGCTGCCCTACTCGAGTTCTATGCCTATGACCCGAGCCTGGTCAGCCGAGCGAGCGGGCCCAACCGTTGACCTGATCGGCCAGCTGCTCAATGCGACGGCCCCGGGCCGGATCGTCGGCCCAGCGACCCAGCAGCTGCCGCCGCAGGCCCCCGCTGGCCGGGCTGAGGTGGTCGCCCGGCAGTTCCAGCAGTTCCGAGGCATCGTCGGGCCGCGCCCGCAGGGCATCCAGCAGCCGGGCGCTCTGATCGATGCCGTCACCGGCAAAGCGCACCAGCAGGTTGCGGCGTTGCCGGTAGGTCTGCTGAACCTGGGCCAGGGTGGCCGCCGGCGATGGACTGAATTCACTGCGAAAGCCGAACTGCTGCCCCAGTTCAGCCAGCAGGGGCACCGAGCGCTCGGCCGAAAAATTGTTGAAGCTGAGGGACACCAGGGCCGTACTGCCGCGGCCGCTGTCGGGAGCCAGCAGATGGAGTTTGCAGCCCAGACTGTGCCCCAGCCGCAACACCAGCGGCGGGGTGACGCCCGACTGCTGCCGCAACTCGCGAAACCGGCGCCAGGCCGTGTTGGCCTGCTGCTGATGGTCAAACCCGGGCACATAGCTCCAGGCGCGCACCTGCCAGCCCAGCTGGGCCAGGGCTTCCAGCAGCCGCCGGTAACTGAGCTGGGGGGTGGCTGAGAGGTAGCTGCCGCCGATGAACTCAACCAGCGGCGGCGGCTGGGAACGGGACAGGGGCTGGGGCTGGGGCTGAGCGATGGGATCGAGCAGCCATAGATCCCCGCTGGATCGCCACCGGACCATGGCTCAGGGCCTCTGCAGACGCTGCAGGACCGACAGGGCCTCGCGCTGGTGCGCCGCCCCGTCGAGCAGGTTGTTGAACACATGCCGGATGACCCCGGCTGGATCGATCAGATAGGTCACCCGGCCGGGCAACAGACCCAGCACCGCCGGCACGCCGAAGGCGCGCCGCAGGGCATTGCCCCTGTCCACCAGCAAGGGGAAGGGGAGCTGATGGCGACTGGCAAAGCGCTGGTGACTGGCCCCGTCGTCACCGCTGACACCCCAGACCTCGGCGCCGAGGGCCTGCAGGTCCCCATAGCCATCACGGAAGGCACAGGCTTCGGCGGTGCAGCCGGGGGTGTCGTCCTTGGGATAGAAGAACAGCACCAGCCAGCGGCCCTCCAGCTGGTCGCTGCGTCGTTCGACGCCCTGCTGGTCGAGCGCGACCACCTGCGGCGCCCGATCTCCGACTACCAGCCCCATGCCTGCTCTTCAACGGGACGTCACCCTAGACAGCTCTGAGACGATGGGGGATGTGGCAGGTCCATGGGGGCATGGTTGATCCGAGCGACCAGTGGCAGCAGCGGGATCTGCTGGGACTGCTGGGTACCCCAGTCACCCCGGAGCCGGTAACCCCTGAGCCGGTAACCCCTGAGCCAATACAGGCGTCTGCAGAACCGACATCCCCTGGAGCCGTCGCGGCCCCGAGGGCCCTGCTGATCCTGGACACCGAGACCACGGGCCTGAACCCCGACCAGGGGCAATGCATCGAGGTCGGGGCGATTCTGTTTGCGGTGGCCGAGCGGGCCGTGTTGAGTCAGGTCTCGTTCCTGCTGCCCTGCGATCACAACGCGGCCCAGGCGATCAACGGCATCGCCGCCGAGGTGACCCGTCTGCAGCAGCCCTGGCAGGCCGGCCTGACCTGCTTTGAAGCCATGGTCGAGCACTGCGATGCGGTGCTGGCCCACAACGCCGCCTTTGACCGTCAGTGGTTCACAGCTGGCGGCATGCTGCCGCCGATCGCGCGGCCCTGGATCTGCTCGATGGAGGACATCCACTGGCCGGCCGAACGTCAGCTGCGTCCCACCCCATCGGTGCGGGACCTGGCCCTGGCCTATGGGGTTCCGGTGTGGGCCGCACACCGGGCCCTGACCGACTGCATCTACCTGGCCCAGGTGCTTGAGCGCTGCGAGCAGCTTGAACAGCTGCTGCAGGCCGCCCTGGAACCTCGCCAGTTGTTTCGCGCCAAGCTGGGCTACAACGAACGCCACCAGGCCAAGCAGGCCGGCTTTCGTTGGAACGACCCGGTGCCCGGGGCCTGGACCCGGCGGCTCAGCCTGCGGGAGGCCAGGGCCCTGCCCTTTGCGGTCCAGGCGGTCGAAACGGCCGAAGCACTCTCCGAGCGCAACGCCGCCTGAGACGGCCCTCCCTGAGGCGGGCCTCCCTGGGGCGGGGCGCTCCCAAAACCGCGATCCGTGGTCAAGCTGAAGATGTGACCCGGAGGGTCCTTGATCAGTCGCGCGAAGCCGGTCAGAAGGCAGTTGCAACAGCAGCTGATGCAGTGGCAGGCGGCTCGCACCTGGGCACGGCTGATTCGGGAGGCCGAATGCCTCTGGCATGTGGATGTTCGGGCCCTGCATCGGCTGGCCGCCGAAGAGCTGGGCCAGCTGCTTCAGGAGGTGCCACCGACCCTGCGGCCCCGGGTCAACCGCTGGCTGCAGGGCTTTGGGGTTGTCACCCGCCTGGGGTGATCCCGCCGCTGCAAGCCAGCAAACGGCGGGTACAAAAAAACCGCTCCGAGCGGGAGCGGCTGAACACGATCGCTTCAGACTGAAGGGATCGACCGGTGTGAAATCGGAGCGGCGGGATTTGAACCCACGACCCCCACTACCCCAAAGTGGTGCGCTACCAAGCTGCGCTACGCCCCGGTGACATGGAAGCTACCACAGCTCTTTACGGCGCTTGATGCGCTGAAGCAGCCGGCCCGAGAGCGGCTCGCGGGACTGGCCCGCGTAACCGCGCAGACGCAGCTGGCAGGCCAGCAGGCGCAGCTCGGCCAGGCTCATCGAGGCCAGACGCAGCTCGGGCAGCTGCCGCCAGGCCCGGGTTGGCGCCGGCAGCGCCCCAGCGCCCTGGCGGCCCAGCAGGGTCAACAGGGCTCCACTGGCCATCCACTCGGGCACCAGCACCACCAGCACCGCCAGCAGGCCGTAAAGCTCGACCAACCCCCTGGGCAGGGGATGCAGCGGTCTGTCCCCCTGCGGGGTGGGTGACGAGGGCGGACGGCTCACAGACTCAGGGACGCCGACACCGGCGCCGACACGGGGACGGGTTGACTCTGCAGAGCGGTGGTTCCATCGCGCCAGCGCAACGGCGGCTCCCCGGGCTGCAGGCGCACCGTCCAGAACACCAGGGCAAAACAGAGTCCGATGGTGGCAACGATCGACACAATCACCACCCGGTCAGGCAAGGGAGTCATCAGACGCTTTCGGTACGCATACAGGTTGTGCGCTGGGGCAGCTGCTCGAGAATCAGCTGATCGCCCCGCAGGATCAGGGTCATCAGCTCATTGCGGTAGACGATGCCCACAATCGGCGCTTCGCCTGCCGATGGCTGTTGCGCCCGAAACAGCGTCATCCGGTAGCGGCCGGTGAGCAACGAGGCCTGGGCCTCATTGCGCTCGATCACCACCGGTCCCTGCTCGGCGCACAGAAAGGTCTCCTTGGTGGCGTAGTCCTCCCACCAGGGCGAGCCCATCGCCAGCAGGGGCAGCAACAGGAGAGCAGGCACCATGGCCGGCGTCAGAGCAGACGAATGGGGGCATTGTCCCCGCGCAGCACGCAGTGGGAAATGCTCCAGTCGTAGGCCTGCCAGACCCGGGGATCCAGCCGGAACGCCGCTCCGTCGAACGGTTCGAGCAACACCCCGCTGGGCTGGGCCGAGCAGTAGGGCCTGCTGCCCGGTTTGGCCAGGTACTGCTGGTGGTACTCCTCGGCCGCAAAGAAGGGCACCTGGCCGCGGATCTCGGTCGTGATCGCGTCAAAACCGGCGGCGCTCAGCTGGCGCTGGTACTGGTCGCGGCTGGCCAGGGCGAGCTGCAGCAGCGCCGGATCGTCGACATAGATGCAGGAGCGGTATTGGCTGCCACGGTCATTGCCCTGGCGATCGCCCTGGGTCGGGTCATGGCACTCCCAGAACAACTTGAGCAGATCGCTGAAATCGATCTGCTGCTGATCCCAGACGACGCGCACCACCTCGGCATGGCCGGTGCTGCCGCTGCAGACCTGCTGGTACGTGGGTGAGGGCGAGCCACCGCCGGCATAGCCGACGGCCGTGGTGATCACCCCGGGCAGGCGCCAGAACCCTTTTTCGGCGCCCCAGAAACAGCCGCAGCCAAACAGGGCTTCGGCCTGGTGGGCCTGCGGAGGGGCTGTGATCGGTGTTCCCAGCACCGCATGGACCCCGGCGGCCGCAAGCCGCCCATCGTTCTGAAACAGGCCGAACACAGCGTTGTCGTCACGGCTCGCCAGCCTAGGCAGAACGCTGCGGTGAGGCTGCTGCGCCCTGGGGCTCCAGCGCGATGTGATTGAGCAGGGTGGTGGTGAAGGCGAACAGCAGAAACGGCAGCGACAACACCAGGATCAGGCCGACGCCCACCAACGCGAACAGCGGCCGGCTGGCCCCCATCAACGCCAGTCCGGCGGCCAAGCTGACAAAGATGACCGCCATCCAGATCAGGATCTGGGCGTAGATGTCACCGAAGGTGAGCGTGCAACGCAGCTGGTACCGCTGAAGCGGCAGGGCTGGGCCGGCTTGGACCGACGAGACCATGGGTCAGGCCTGCAACTGGAGACTCAAGCCCCACCTAAGCCCGATTCGGCCCGCCCTGCTGTAGGCCGCAACACTCGTTCAGACCAGGGGTCAGATGCGCGGCACGACCACGGGGCTCTGCAGCTGCTGTGCGGCCTGCTGGCGCTCCCACAGCCGCCGGTAGGTTCCCTCGACCGCAAGCAGCTGCTGGTGCAGACCCTGTTGCACCAGGCGGCCGTTCTCGAGCACCAACACCCGATCGGCACCGGCGGCGGCCGAGAGCTGGTGGCTGATCATCAACACCGTGCGACCACCGGCCATGCCGGACTGCTGGCGAACCGACTGCAGAATCTGGGCCGCCGTGGTGTTGTCCACGCTGGCCAGGGCGTCGTCGAGCACCAGCAGCGGCGCCTCCAGCAGCAGGGCCCGCCCCAGGGCGGCGCGTTGACGCTGGCCGCCGCTGAGGGTGATCCCCCGCTCGCCCACCAGGGTCTCGTACCCGTCGGGGAACCCCTTGATGTCCCCTTCGAGCCGGGCCTGGCGGGCCACCCGCTCCACCTGGGACAGGGGCGCGGTCGGGTCGCCGTAGCGCAGGTTGTCGGCCAGGGTGGAAGTGAACAGAAATCCCTCCTGGGGCACCAGCGCCACCTGGGCGCGCAGGTCCGCCAGGGTCTGGGCGGTTATGTCAACACCATCGATGAACAGTTGCCCCTGGGGCACCTCCACCAACCGGCCCAGGGCCCGCGCCAGGGTGGTCTTGCCGCAGCCCACGGGCCCGACCACCGCCACCAGCTCGCCGGGCTCCAGCGCAAAGCTGACGTCGAGCAGGGCAGGGCGTGGGGCACCGGGGTACTGAACGGTCAGCCCCCGCGCCTCGATCCGCCCGCGCGACACGGCAGGCGCCGGCAGGGGAGAAGCAGGCGAGACGATGGCCGGGGTCCGGCTCAGCAGGTCCTCAACCCGTTCGAGGCTGACCTGTCCGGTTTGAAAGGTGTTGAGGGTGAAGCCCAGCAACGCCGTCGGAAAGACGAGGCGCTCGACAAACAGGATCAACGCCACCAGATCGCCGATGGTCAGACGGCCGCTCTCGAGCTGGCCGCTGCCCAGGGCCAGCAGCAGCAGCAGGCTGAGCGACGAGATGCCCTCCAGCAAGGGGAACAGGGTGCTGCGGGTGCGGGCCAGGTTGAGGGCCGCATCGCGGTAGACGCGATTGCGGCCGGCGAACGCCACCTGCTCGGTCGGCTCCTGGCCATAGATCTTGATGGCGCTGATGCCGCTGAGGTCCTCCTGGACCAGATCGCTCAGGCCGGCGAGGGCCTCCTGTTGGCGGCGCTGCTGGCGCATCATCCGGCCGCCGAACAGGCGCACCACCACCAGCATCAGCGGGTAGAGGCCCACGGCCGCCAGGCTGAGCCAGGGGTCGATCGCCAGCATCGCCGGCAGGGTCAGGGCATAGGCCAGGGCGGTGTTGGTCAGGCTGAGGACCGCAAAGCCCAGCAGCCGCCTGACGTTCTCCACATCGCTGGTGGCCCGGCTGATGACCTCACCGCTGCCGGTGGTCTGCACCCAACCGGGCTCCTGGAGCAGCAAGTGGTCAAAGATCTTTTGCTTGAGGTCGGCCTCGACCTGGCGCCCGACGCCGAACACCAGCATCCGCGAGATCAGGCGCACCGCCCCCATCAGACTGGCCAGCACACCGATCAGCAGTGCCTGGCGCAGCACATCGCTGAGGGCGAAGCCGTCCTGGAGGTCATCGACGACCCCGCGCACCAGCAACGGAATGCTGACGCTCAGCAGATTGACCACCACCAGGGCTGCCATGCCCAACAGCACGATCCGGCGATGGGGCCTCAGGTAGCGCAGGATCAGGGCCAGCCGTGGAGCAGCCATGGGCACCATCAAGGCGGCAGAGTCAGAGCCAACCTAAAGACCAGCGGCAGCGGCCATGGGCAGCACCGACCAGAGCCACCCCCTGTACGGCAGCGACCGCGACACCGTCGATCGGCTGCTGGCGGCCCAGGCCCCCACTGACGCCGACCTGATCGATGCCGCCCGCCTGTTGCTGCGGTATCAGGGTTTTCCGGGGGCCCGGGATCTGCAGGATGACCTGGCCAAGGCGTTGCGGCTGTGGGGTCTTGATCAGGCCGGCCTGCAACAGCGCACCCGGGCGCTCTGGGCAGCCGGCTACCGGCCGGTGCCGGCCGCCGCCGATGCGGTGGGGTCGGGCTTCGACACCACCGAACAGGAGAACAGCTGAGCGGAGTGCCCAAACCCCTCGCCAATCCGGCCTCCTTCGGGTGATAGTGGAAACGTCCCCATCACCTGGCCCGGCGTGCCCTGCACCCGGGCTTTTTTCTGCCTTGATCCGGGCCGAGCGATGACCCCATCACCTCTTTCACCCGCGCTGCTCGAGCAGCTCCTGCAAGGGCGCGATCTCAGCGCCGAACAGGCTGGATCGCTGATGCAGCTCTGGCTCGAAGGGGCGGTGGAACCGGTGATGACCGGAGCCCTGCTGGCCGGCCTGCGGGCCAAAGGAGTCAGCGGCGCCGAGCTGGCGGCCATGGCCGCGGTGCTGCGCGACGCCTGTGCCCTGCCTGCCGAACGCCCCAGCCGCGCCCTGGTGGACACCTGCGGCACCGGGGGGGCCAGTGTCGAAAGCGGATTGGAGAGCTTCAACATCTCGACCGCGGTCGCCTTCACGGCGGCGGCCTGCGGGGTGACCGTCGCCAAACACGGCAACCGCAGTGCCAGCGGCCGGGTGGGATCGGCCGATGTGCTGGAGGCCCTCGGCCTCAACCTGGGGGCCCCCACCGCCGCTGCGTTGATGGCCCTCGAGCGCGTGGGGGTCACCTTTCTGTTTGCGCCCGGTTGGCACCCGTCCCTGGCGGGACTGGCGCCGCTGCGCCGGACCCTGGGGGTGCGCACGGTGTTCAACCTGCTGGGTCCCCTGGTCAACCCCCTGCGACCCGAGGCCCACGTGCTGGGGGTCGCCAGGGCCGATCTGCTGGATCCGATGGCCGAGGCCCTGCGGCACCTGGGCATGCACCGGGCGGTGGTGGTCCACGGCCATGGCGGTCTCGACGAGGCCACCCTGTCGGGCCCCAGCGAGCTGCGGATCCTGGCGGACGGCCAGCTGCGCAGCGAACGGCTCGACCCGGCCGAACTGGGGCTGACCCTGGCCCAGGGCGAGGCCCTGCGCGGCGGTGATCTGACCACCAACAGCCAGATCCTGACGGCGGTGCTGCAGGGTCGGGGCACCCCGGCCCAGCGCGATGTGGTCGCCCTCAACACCGCCCTGGTGCTGTGGGTCGACGGCCGCTGCCACACCTTTGGCGAAGGCGTCGCTCTTGCCCTTGAAACGCTCGCCAGCGGCGGGGCCTGGCAGCGGCTCGAAGCCCTCCGCAGTGCCCTGGGCCACAGCGCTGGGGGATGATGCCAACAGACGCTGATGCCGACGTCCTTGAGCCCGAGCCCTGAACCCCGATCGCCCGTTGCAGCTGAGGCCCTGTTGGTCCTCGCCGACGGCACCCTGCTGCGCGGCCAGGGCTTCGGGGCCCGGGGGACCGTCATCGGCGAGGTGGTGTTCAACACCGGCATGACCGGCTATCAGGAGGTCATCACCGATCCCAGCTATGCGGGACAGCTGGTCACCTTCACCTACCCGGAGCTGGGCAACACCGGGGTGAACGACGCCGACCGTGAGGCGGATCGCCCCCACGCCCGGGGGGTGATCGCCCGGGAGCTCTCCCCCATCGCCAGCAGCTGGCGCGCCGAGGGCGACCTCGACAGCTGGCTCGCCGAGCATGGAGTGGTGGGCATCCGCGGGGTTGACACCCGTGCCCTGGTCCGCCACCTGCGCGACGGTGGGGCCATCAACGGCGCCATCAGCACCGACGGCACAGCGCCAGCCCAGCTGCTGGCGCAGGTGCTCTCTGCGCCCTCGATGGGCGGTCTCAACCTGGCGGCCGAGGTCAGCACCACCACCCCTTACAGCTGGAGCAGCCTGTGTGGGGCGGGCTTCGACCAGCGCCGGCAGCAGGGACCGGAGCGCCCCTACCGGGTGGTGGCCATCGACTTCGGCATCAAACGGGCGATCCTCGAGCGGCTGGTGGCCCATGGCTGCACGGTGCAGGTCCTGCCCGCCACCACCGGACTGGACGAGGTGCTCGCCCTGCAGCCCGAAGGGGTCTTCCTCTCCAATGGCCCTGGTGATCCGGCGGCGGTCGGCAGCGGCATCGCCCTGGCCAAGGGGCTGCTGCAGCAGCGTGATCTGCCGGTGTTCGGCATCTGCCTGGGCCACCAGATTCTGGGACTGGCGCTGGGGGGCACCACCTTCAAGCTGGGGTATGGCCACCGGGGCCTCAACCACCCCTGCGGCAGCCCGGGCGAAGTGGAGATCACCAGTCAGAACCACGGCTTTGCAATCGATGCCGACTCGCTGCCTGAGGACCGGGTTGCGGTCACCCACCTGAACCTCAACGACCGCACCGTGGCCGCCCTGGCCCTGCACGACCAGCCGGTGTTCGGTGTGCAGTACCACCCCGAGGCCAGCCCTGGCCCCCATGACGCCGACCACCACTTTGGCCGCTTCACAGCGCTGATGGCCGCGCGGCGCTGAGGGCTGCGGCGACTGGCCAACGGGTTGGACACAATTTTGTTGCGAGGGCGACCAACCCGGATTTGCTCCCTACACTTCGGCCCAGTCCTCAACAGGAGCCTGGAGCCATCGTCGACCTGCAGCGATTGACAGTCTCCCTGCGGGGAGGTTTCGAGCAGCAGGCCCACTGCCAGCTGTTCCAGTTCACCGGTCAGCTGGATGCCTATTCGGACAAACAGTTCAGCGACTTCATCAGCAGCCATTGCAGCGTCACACCCCAGCCGCTGGTGATCGATCTGAGCCGCATTGACTTTCTCGACTCGTCGGGGCTGGGGGCACTGGTGCAGCTGGCCAAGGACCTGCAGTCCAGCCAGCACCCCTTCGTGGTGGTGGGCAATGCCCGGGTTGTGCAGACCGTGAAGCTGGTGAGACTGGAAGAGTTTCTGCACCTTCAAAGCGACCTCGACAGCGCCCTTGACCAGTTCGCCGCCTGATCCGCAGGTCCCCGCTCAGGCATCCAGCGACTGGCTCGATGGGCTCAGGCCAAGGCCGCCGCAGCGCCCACTGGGCCCCTTGCAGCTGGCCTGGCTGGGTGATGCGATCTGGGAGCTGCACCAGCGGCTGCACCATTGCCGGCTGCCCGCCCAGTCCAAGGATCTGCACCAGGCGGTGGTGGCTTCTGTGCGTGCCGATGCCCAGGCCAAACTGCTGCAGCGGCTCGAAACCCGGCTCAGAGCCGACGAGGTGGATCTGGTGCGACGGGCCCGCAACCGGGCCGGGCCGGGGCCGCGGCGGGGAGAAGCGTCCAGCTACGGCCAGGCCACCGGTTTTGAAGCGCTGCTGGGTTCGCTGTTCCTGCACGATCCGGCCCGGTTGGTCGAACTGCTAGATCACTTGAAGGAGAACGATCCATAACCCATCGCCGAGAACACCATGAGCCCTCGTTTTCAACGCCGTCCGGAACGCCGGGGCGGCTCCGGGGGACCCGGCCGCTCCGCATCCGGTGGTGAACGCAGCTGGGGGGCGGGCAAGCCCGAATGGCGCCAGGCCCCCCGGGGTGCCTGGCGCGGCGAAGGCCGCGGAGAAGGCCGCAGTGAAGGTCGCGGTGAAGGCAGGCCCGAAGCCCGCAGCGACAGCCGCAGCGAAGGCCGTGGTGAAGGCCGTGGTGAAGGCCGTCCCGAGCGGCGCCCCGAGCGCCGCATCGAGCGCCGCCCAGAGGGGCGTTTTGAAGGCCGGTTCGAGCGCCGTTTTGAGGGTGGGCCGCCCCGCGGTGATCGCCGCTCCGGACCGGAGCGTCCCGGCCCCCGTTTTGGCGATCGTCCCCCCCAGCGCCGCAGCGGCGATCGGGATGGGGGCTATGAGCGCCGCCCCCTGCGCAGCCGCGATGAACGCCCCGGGCGCCCCGAGCGCTTTGGCATGCGGCGCGAACCCCGCCGCGAACTCCGCCAGGACGGGGGCCAACGCGACGGCTGGCGCCGCCCCGAAGAAGAAACCAAACCCCTGGGCGAATCCCAGAGCCTGGGCGCAGAACCGCCCAGCGACCTGATCTGGGGGCGCCATTCGGCCCAGGCGGCGCTCGAGAGCGGCCGACCGATTCACCGCATCTGGTGCACCAGCGAAATGCGCCACAGCCCCCGCTTCCTGCAGCTGCTGCGCGAAGCCAAAGCTTCGGGCGTGCTGGTCGAAGAGGTGACCTGGGCCCGGCTGGGGCAACTCACCGGTGGAGCCGTGCACCAGGGCATCGTGCTGCAGAGCGCGGCGGCCGAAACCCTGGATCTGAGCACCCTGATCGAGGGCTGCAGCCAGATCGGTGAACCGCCGCTGCTGATGGCCATCGACGGCCTCACCGATCCCCACAACCTGGGAGCGATCGTGCGCAGCGCCGAGGCCCTCGGGGCCCATGGCATGGTGCTGCCGCAGCGGCGCAGCGCCGGCCTGACCGGCTCGGTGGCCAAGGTGGCAGCCGGAGCTCTGGAGCACCTGCCCGTTGCCCGGGTGGTGAACCTCAACCGCGCGCTCGACACGCTCAAACAGGAGGGCTATCGGGTGGTGGGCCTCGCCGCCGAAGGCAACCTGACCCTTGAAGAGGCCGATCTCGATGGTCCGCTGGTGGTGGTGACCGGATCAGAAGGCGAGGGTCTCTCGCTGCTGACCCGCCGCAGCTGCGACCAGCTGGTGCGCATACCCCTGCGCGGGGCCACCCCCAGCCTCAACGCATCGGTCGCCACCGCCCTGTTGGTTTACGAGATCGCCCGTCGTGGCTGGATGGCGGGACTCAAGGGTCAGGCTCCGGCACCACGGATCAGCCGCCCCCAGCTGCCGACCACGGCAGCAGCCTCCGAAGAGATTTCAGCCGAGGCCGACTCCACCGAAGCCGTCTCCACCGAAACAGCCTCAACCGAA
>JAIXOF010000139.1 GCA_027486935.1 Cyanobium sp. C1_MAG_00004
ACGGCTGCTTGATGGGCCAGTTCACCGGCCTTGGCGCTGCGGCCGTCGGTCAATAGATCGAGAGCAGCCGGTCCCGCCCAGCCGCGAAACACCAACGTGCGCACCCGCGGCGTGCCATCGGGCGCCACCGTGGCCAGCTGCAACCAGCGCGCGGCAGGTGAGCGCCCCTCACGCTCGCGGGCGCCCCGCAGCAACGGACGCCAGGGGGGCAAGGCTTCATCCATGGAGGCTGGTCACAGGCAATCCCCATAGCCTGCAGCGTGATCAGCCTGTCCCACCATGACCGACAGCCTGCAGCGCAAGCTCGACCAGCTGGCAGAAGCCTGGAACGAGGCCGAGATCTCAAGGCCATCGCTGGGGCGCTGGATCGCGCAGTTTGAACCGTCAGACCAGAGTGTCGCCCTGCGGCTGCTCGACTGCATGCAGGTGCACGGCTGGGCCCGGCTGATCCGCGAGTGCCGGTTGCTGCACCAGCGCCTGTGCACCGATCTGGCTGAGGACGGCTTTGATGTCGAGCGCTGCAGCGACATCGACTTCACACGGGCCTTTGTGTGCAAAAGCGGCGATCTGATCTCGTACGTGTACCGCAAGGCCAACCGCCTGCCGGTGACCTGCTTTCACAACATCGAAGGCCTGCGCCTTGCGGCCCCGGACGGCCCCCAGCGGCGCGCCCTGGTGATCCTTGATGACTACATCGGCACCGGCTCGCAGTTTCTGTTCACCTTTGTGGCCCGCCATGCGGGCAACCGCGCTTTGCTGGAGCGCTACGCACGGGTGCGACTGGCCGCGATCGTCGTCCACGACGACGCCCGCCAGAAGTGGAAACTGCTGCAACGCCGCGATGTCGAACAGGTGATGGCGATCGAAGAGCAACAGCTCACCTGTGTCGACTTCGCCCCAGAGCGTGCCGATCTGATCGCCGCCCTGGCCAGCCTTGACTGGCGCAGGAACGGGCTCATCGCAGCAGCCCGCGACTTTCCAGTGATCGCCCACCCCTCGCTCAGCCCGGGCGAACGGGAGGCGATGATCCGGTTTGTGCGGGCCCAGCAGGGGTCAAGCGGTGCCGGCACGACCGAATTTCTGCTGGGGCACCATTCGTTCTTCTATGGCGCTCCCAATGCACTGGCGCGGGTGTTGCTGCCGCTGTTCAAGCGAATCGAAGACTTCAGCGTCTACCCGCGCGAGTCACAGGTGGGACTGCCGGCGGACATCCTCGACTACGACATCGACAACCCGGACCCTGTCACAGCCCTGTATCCAAGGGGCTGACGACCGGGGCCTGGGCGCCACAGCCCGAAGCAGATCAGCGCAGATACCAGCGAACGAGGGCCCACACCTGTCCTGCAGGGCCATGGCCGGTCAGCAACTCGCCGATCAGCGCTGCCGCAAAACCCAGCATGGCCACACGGCCATTGAGACGCTCGACCCCGGCCAACGCTCTTGTGTTCCACGGCCGGCTGGTGGTGAGACCTTCGCCGAACTTCTCGATCGGTTCGTACTGGAAGGACGGCTCAGCCACAGGCCCCGGTGTCAGCTGCGGTGAGCTTATGGGACCTGGGTGAGGGCCTGCCAGGTTGGTGCATCGCCATGCTGGGTCCATGGTGGCTGCCCTGGTGATCCTGCTGGTGATGGTCATGGTGGGGGTTGTGCTCAACCCCAGCCGCGCTGCCTTCGCCTGGTTTCTGCAGCTGAAACGGCCGCGATGGCTGACGTTTGAACGGCTGATCCCGCTGATCTGGATTGCCATCTATGGCTGCTTCTACGCCTCGGCTCTGCTGGCCTGGAACGCCAGCTGGAGTTTCGCGCTCATGGCTGGGTACCTGCTGTTGCTGGTGCTGGTTCAGAGCTACACCTGGTTGATCTGCAAGACGCGCAGGCTGGCCAGTGGCACCTTGGTGGGATTTGCCGGCTGGTGCTGGGGGGTGGCGCTGGGGGTGGTGGTAGTGCGCGAGTCAACGCCAGCGGTGTTGCTGCTGATCCCCTATCTGCTCTGGAGCCCGGTGGGCACCCTGGTCACCTGGCAGATGCAACGGCTCAACTGCAGGCCATCGGTGAAACCACTGAAACCCTGGTCGTAGTTGCGGGATGCGAAGCCGCCGTTCCAGGAGGCGGGTAACGCAGCCAGCAAAGCCTCGGCATAGGGATGGGGTTCGGCCGGACACGCCTGGGTGTGAGCGGGATAGAGACGCACCTGATGGCAGCTCACCCGGCACAGCTCGGCCAGGGCCCGGCGGTGCCACTCCAGATCAAGGCCTGGGCCCAGCATCAGGCCGCCATCGGCCACCGGCGCGTAACTGAACAGCAGATGGCCGCTGAGCACCAGGTCGAAGCTGCCGGTTGCAAAGGGCAGCTCCGGCAACGACGCCGCCCGATAGCGATCAGGGTGGGCCTGGCGATCAGCCAGAAACGCCTCCAGACCCTCGAGGTGGTTGCGCCGCACCTGAGCCAAATCAAAACCGGGCCGCAGCATGCTGCTGCTGTTGGATTTGGCGATCGACAACGCCAGATCATCCAGGCTCCGTTGCCGCAGTTCTGCGTTGCTCAGGGCATACAACGGGTCACAGGCGATCACTTCGACCCCAGCCGAAGCCAGCAGAGCCGCCAACGAACTGGGACCGCCAGGGCAATCGAGCACCCTGGCGCCGCGCCAATGCTGCAGATCGCCTTCAAGGCTGTACATCTGCAGCGCCAGATGCCCCAGCCTCCCGTAGAAGACCACACCGTCGAGTTCCACCGCCGGGCTTGTTGAGTGCATACCTAGGTTGGTGCAATCTGACGCAACCGCCCCATGGCCCACTGGCTGGTGACCGGCAGCAACCGCGGCATCGGACTGGAGCTGTGCCGCCAACTGGCCGCCCGCGGGGACAGCGTGATCGCGGTGTGCCGCAGCCCATCCGCCGAGCTGGATGGCCTGGGGCTGCGCATCGAAGCCGGCATCGAACTGAGCGATGGGGCCTCGATCGCCTCGCTGGTGGGCCGGCTTCAGGGGATTCATCTGGCCGGCGTGATCCTCAACGCGGGGATCCTTGAGGCCGACGGACTCGACGACCTGGACGCAGCCAGCGTGCGGCGCCAGTTCGAGGTCAACGCCCTGGCACCCCTGCTGCTGAGCCGGGCCCTGCTCGACAACCTGGGCCACGGTTCCAGGCTGGCGCTGATCACCAGCCGCATGGGTTCAATCGATGACAACGGCTCGGGCGGGTACTACGGCTACCGCCTGTCGAAGACCGCCCTCAACATGGCGGGGCGATCGCTGGCGATCGACCTGCGGCCCCGCGGCATCGCTGTGGCGATCCTGCATCCCGGCATGGTGGCCACCCGCATGGTGGGCTTTTCGGGCATCCCCCCGGCTGATGCCGCGCAGGGCCTGCTGGCACGCATCGATGGCCTGACCCTGGCCAACAGCGGCAGCTTCTGGCACGCCAATGGTGAGGTGCTGCCGTGGTGAATGCCCGCCCCCTGCCCAGCACCGGGGCCGTCACCGGGGTGGTCGAGGCGCTGTCGTTTTTGCGGGACGCCGACTTTGCCCAGCGGCGCTTCGAGCGCTACGGCAACGTTTACCAGACCCGACTGCTGGGGCAGTCGATGGTGTTTGTGCGCGGCGGCGCTGCGATCAACGATCTGCTCGCCCAGCCCGATGCCACCGAAGGCTGGTGGCCCGAAAGCGTGCGGCAGCTGCTGGGCAACCGCTCCCTGGCCAACCGCAATGGGTCTGACCACAAGGCCCGCCGACGGGTGGTGGGTCAGCTGTTCTCGGCCGCGGCCTTGCGCCGCTACAGCCCCGCCATCGTGGGATTGGTCGACGACCTGGCCGGTGAACTGCAGCAGTCCACAGGGACGATCGCCCTGGTGGATCGCATGCGCCGTTTCGCCTTTGCCGTGATCGCCACGGTGGTGCTGGGCCTGGATGAAGAAGCCCGCGACGCGCTGTTCACCGACTTTGAGATCTGGACGCGGGCCCTGTTTTCGGTGCCATTGGCGATACCGGGAAGCCCCTTTGCCCGGGCACTGGCTGCCCGCACCAGATTGCTGGGCCGCTTGCAACAGGTGCTCGAGCAGGCACGCCAGAGCGCCGCAGCAGGCTTGCCCCTGAGCGGGGGGCTCGATCTGCTGAGCGGCGGGCTGGATGAAGCAGGCCTGCCGCTCACCGACGATGACCTCGTCGAGCAGTTACTGCTGCTGCTGTTCGCCGGCTACGAGACCACGGCCTCGTCGCTCAGCTGCCTGATGTTGGCCGTGCTGCAGGAGCCGGACCTGCTGCCCTGGTTACAGGACGAGCTGAACGGTCTCAGCTGGCCGCCGGTTGCCGAGCAGGCCACCCCCCGGCTGAACGCCGTGGTGCTCGAGGTGATGCGCCTGAACCCGCCCGTGGGTGGGTTCTTTCGCCGCACCACACGGTCTGTTGTGCTCGAGGGCGTCGAGGTGCCCGCCGGTTGTGTGGTGCAAGTCGCTCTGGCGGCCTCCAACCGCTACCGATCGACCGCAGCAAGTGCTGACATTGGGGATGACAGTGGCGATGACCTGGAGCGCTTCAGGCCACAACGCCACCTTGCAGCTGACGACGGACTGACGCTGTTGCCCTTTGGCGGCGGGGAACGGGTCTGCCTGGGCAAAGCCCTGGCCGAACTCGAGATCCGGCTGATGGCGGTCGGTCTGCTGAAGCAGGTCAGGTTCTCCCTGGAGCCTGATCAGGATCTGGGTCTGCAGCTGATTCCCAGCCCCAGCCCCCGCAGCGGACTGCTGGTGACGGCCCAACCCATCCAATCGTCGAGCAGGATGGAACCACCTGGGGACCCTGCGTGAAAGAGATCAGCCTGACCACTGTGGTGTTGCGCACCCTTGGCCGCTTTGCGGCGGTCAGCGGTGTGCTGGCCCTGTTGGGTTGGCTCACCTGGGTGATGCTCGACCTCAAGCACCTGCAATCAGGCTTCACGCTGCCCTGATCGGCCAGGCAGCGAGGCAGCTCAGGCCACAAAGCGGCCGTAAAGCCAGCGCACGACGCCACCGATCAGCGGTACTGGACCAAAGGTGGGGCCGACAAAATCGAAGTAGTCGCGGTGATCGACGATCAGGCCCTGGTCGTTGAACCTCAGCCGTGTCGCACCGGGGTAAATGAATTCGATCCCCTTGATCTTGAGGCCCATCGTCCATTCGACAAAGGCGCAGTCACCGCTGATGGCGATTGCACCCGGGGTGAGAAACACCGCATCACAGCGCGATAACAGGCCTTCCTGGGCCTTGATGTAAGCGTCGATGCCCCGGTGCTCCTGGGTGGGATCTTGAAAGTGCACATCGGCCGCATAGGCGCTGCGCCACTGGGCGTCGCTTGGGGCTGGAGCGCCGTAGGGCTTGGTGAACAGGGCCTGCAGGGCGTTGACATCCATGGGTGCACCGTAGCCTCAGATCAGTTCCCCACTGGCCATGACCCTGGCGCCGACCGCCCTGCGCACGATCACGGTGGCCCTGACCGAGAACCCCTATCCGGTGGTGATCGGCACCGGCGCCCTGGCCGATCTGGGGGCCCAGGTGGCAGCCCGGGGCTTCAAGGCGGGCACCAAGGTGCTGGTGGTCACCAACCCTGTGGTGCACGACCACTACGGCGCAGCAGCTCTAACCAGCCTGCAAGCCGCCGGATTTGCGGCCAGCGCCCTGGTGATCGAGGCCGGCGAAGACCAGAAAACCACGGCGACCGTGGGTCTAATCCACGACGCTGCCTTTGCCCGCAAGCTTGAACGCGGCTCGCTGATCGTGGCCCTGGGCGGCGGCGTGGTGGGGGACATGGCCGGCTTTGCCGCTGCCACCTGGCTGCGGGGCATCGCCGTGGTGCAGGTTCCGACCACCCTGCTGGCCATGGTCGATGCGGCGATCGGTGGCAAAACCGGGGTCAACCACCCAGGCGGCAAAAACCTGATCGGAGCCTTTCACCAGCCGCGCCTGGTGTTGATCGATCCGTCCACACTGGCCACCCTGCCGGAGCGTGAATTTCGCGCCGGCATGGCCGAAGTGATCAAGTACGGGGTCATCAATGACGCCCCCCTGTTTGCCGATCTCGAGGCCGCAGCTGCCCGTGACCCCAATGGGGGCCTGGCCAGCATCGAGGCCGTCGGCCCGGCGTTGCTGCAACGGCTGCTCGAGCGCTCGGCCGGCGCCAAGGCCCGGGTGGTGGCCGCCGACGAGCGCGAAGGAGGCCTGCGGGCGATCCTCAACTACGGCCACACCATCGGTCATGTGATCGAGGCCCTGTGCGGTTACGGCACCTATCTGCACGGCGAGGCCGTCGGCCTGGGGATGCTGGCCGCCGGCCAGATTGCTGCCGCCATGGGGCTATGGACCGGCGCCGAGCAGGCACGTCAACGGAACCTGATCAGAGCCGCTGGACTACCACTGCAACCACCTGAATTGGAGCCGGCTGCGGTGCTCGACTGCCTGCAAGGCGACAAGAAGGTCAGAGACGGCAAGGTGCGCTTTGTGTTGCCCACCGCCATCGGAACCGTGGTGATCCGCGATGACGTCGATGGCGAGACGATCACAAAGACAATGCAGGCATTAACGACGGCAACGGCTTTGCGCTGAAGTTCAGGCAATGCCACCAGAGACAAGGACCGACTCGGATCACGACCACTGTTGGTTGCTAAGAAGCAGGAGCCGTGTTTCAAATCAAAAAAATCAACGGCAAAGCCTAATCATTTGACTAACCTAAGAACAGAGGATTGATTGAAGCAATGGGGAAAACACTTCCTTCGGCACCATGGGGCGTGATTGAGACAGCCCTACGGCTGGCGAGGGAACCAATGGAGACCCTTGACCGGGCCAAGAGTCTTGCGGGTGATGCCTACATACTCAAATCAGTATGGGGACCTGTTTACGTTATTGCCAATCCAACAATTGTCGACGCACTAGCAACCAACTTTAACTGGAATATCGTACAAACAACACCTGTCACATCCGAGTCACCTGAACCATTCAAGCAACTTGCCGGAGACACATCAGTAACCTCAGAGGGGTATTTTCACTGTCATTATCGCGACTCCCTCCGGAATCAATTCAGCCGCTCACGCCTGAATGATTACGCCCAAATACTGATTGACTCATTCGGCCAGCATTCATCTGGTTGGCAACAAAAGGGAGTGATCGAATTTAGTCAAAGCATCAGCGATGTAACACTTGACGTCGTCAGCAAGGGAATTGTAGGAGTCGAATTCACAGAAGCAGAAAAAAAGCAAGTTCGCACAACAATTGATCAAATCTATAATCTGCAAACACGCTATCTGGAACTGGGCCCTGCGGTCACATCCTGGCTATCACCACTTGCATTTGGTCATCGCAGAATGACTGCAAAGACTCGCCAACTCTTTGATGAGAAAACCGTTGAAGCGTCACGGTGTCCATTTGCCAAAGGCTATATTTTTGACTTTCTTCAGAAAGAAGTTGGCACCAAAAACCCAGCCATTGACATCGGCAGGAAAAAGCTTGTTGACGAACTTCTAGGTTTGATAGTCGCCGGCATTGACACTGTCAGCATTGCAACAAGCTGGGCAGTGCGCATCTTGCTTGATCACCCCGAGATCGTTGAAAAGATTCGGGCCGAAGCAGATGCAATGCTTGCCACAAGTCTTACAGCAACGATCGGCCATGAACAACTGCCGTACACTCGCTCCGTACTGCTTGAAACCCTGAGACTTTACCCACCTTTTCCATTAATTGTTAAACAGTCTGTTGATGAGATGATCATCTCAGACAGGGTTATACCAGCCAAGAGCCCTCTTTTCTTTTTAGCCTTCTCAATTCAGAGAGATCAAAGGTGGTTTGCAGATCCATTAGCATTTCGTCCAGAGCGCTGGAATGGGCGACTATCAGAGATTAATCAATCAACGTTTCTTCCATTCGGAACGGGTACACATCGCTGCCTGGGTTGGGAACTTGCTTTGCTGGAAGGATGCTTGATTCTGGCCCTGCTTTACTCACGTTTTCATGTGGAGTCAGCCAGTCCAACAAAATTCTATCCAACACACAAGATTCCTTACACCATGAAAATCAACCTCACGCCCAAAGGTGGCGTGCGCGTACGACTTCGACCACGATCAAACTAGCTAGTCAGACAACAACATCAATCGTAATGAACAGCAAGTCAAAAGAGGCAAGGATCAAACCAACGAATTACGGCAGAACCACTGCATCAATCGAGCCGTGATCAACAACGAAATATCTTCGCCCTTGCAAGAGTAGCGTCCATCACCAAATGGAAAGCCGGCCTCCAAAGACCAAGCTGGAATCCATGCTTCCGTTGTTTCAGGAACATGAACTCCACGAATCAAGGTATCACAGACGGCAATCCTTTTAATTAGAACCAAGGGCGAGTCATAGTCAGCCAGCAAATGGTTCAACTCCTGATAGGTGAGCGGGCAACCCAAAGCGAGAGACTTGACCGTAGGTTCATCGAGCAATGCATTACCCTCAGCAAAGATCTGCTTTTGAATCGACGCATCAAGCCTGCAAAGATGACGGATGGCAGCAGTCAACAATGTGGATAATTTATGCGCTAGACCAATCGCGATCACCAAAATTTCATCAACAGCGGCTTTATTGCTAATTGACACCGCTGGCCGCTGAGAAACACTTGGCTGAAGCTTTTGTTGCTCAACTAATTGGTACTCAAGCATAGACCTTGCTTCGTCAATGAGCCGTCGTGTGGCACGGCTCGCATGTCGCTTCTTGAGGCGAAAAGGGCAGGCTTGCTGCTTCTGATTGCTAGACCATGCGAGGTCTAAAGCACCGCAAAGCTGTTCAACTTGAGTCTCATCGAGGGCAATACCTATGTAGACAGCTAAGACATCGCTAATCAGAAGAGGGACGAGTGAATTGACATCAAATTTACTTTTTTCGCTAACAATCTGCTCGCAATTGCGCCGCAGCCGTTGTTGTAGCGCTTGCCAGTGGCTTTGATTTTCGAACCGGCGGACGAACTGAGCTGAACGCTTCTTGTGGTGGTTTCCATCAGCAAGAAGCAAACCGTCGCCCAGGAGCCGCTCAAAGGGATCGCGAGATCGTTGTCGATTGTGCCAAGGTTCTAGGGCTTTGCAGAAGATCCAACTTTCTTCTTTGAGAATGCCTGCTGCAACAAGGGGGTCGAAGACCACCAAAACAGGGGATCCCGTGAATATTGGGTAATACCAGAACAGATCTCCATAATCCTTTTGCTGGCTGACGAGGCATCTCTTAAGTTGACCATTTGCCCCCAATCGGTGACGCAAACTCCGATAGCGATCACCCGCAAACAGAGACGACATAGCTGGCACGGCAACGACAAAGATTGATGGCCTTAGAATGGGCCCCACAATCAAACGCGACACCAGATGTTCAACAAGTTTAACAGGATCACTCATCGGACTGCTCAGAGCGCTGTGTGTCCAGATCGACAACTGATCTCGATATCTATGTTGTAATTAGCAAAGCTCGCGATCAGGAGATGAACAATTCTCATTTTCCTAAACTAATGACCACAGCGAGGGCCGTTCTTGGAGAACTAATCATGATCTGGGGCGAACGTTTTGATCGAGGCGCCAAGCACCCTGCGGCTCGCAGAGGCAGGTTGAATCAAATGATCATCGAACGAGACATAATTTATACACCAATCGATTGGCCTGAGACACTCCGAGCCGACCTTTATCGTCCGAAAGACCCAGAAAGACAGGCAGCTGTGCTGCTGATCCATGGTGGTGGTTGGTCAACACCTGACTCTCGAGCCTTAATGCGACCAATTGCAAAACGACTGGCAGGTCGCGGGTATGTGGTGATGAATGCCTCCTACCGCCTGGCACCCCAATACCAACACCCAGCACCGATTCAGGATCTGCAACGTGCAGTCTCCTGGTTATGCAACAACAGTGAAAAGTTGCAGATCGACCCAAACCGCATCGCCGCCTACGGTTACTCGGCTGGGGGCCATCTGGCCGCCCTACTGGGAACTCTCAGAGCGTCACTGGATCTGAAGCTCAGTGCAGTCGTCGCCGGAGGAGCTCCGACAGACCTGGCCAAATGGCCAGAGGGAAACATTGTAGGCAGGTATCTCGGAGGTCATTTTGATCAGATCCCCGAGCGCTTTGCAGCAGCATCACCAATTAACCATGTCCACCGTGATGTTCCGCCCATGTTTCTTTACCACGGAACACATGACAAGTTAGTGCCAGTCGACCATGCCACTGATTTCAAGGCGATTCTTGATCAAGCTGGCGTGGTGAACGAACTCCTGCTACTGCCTGGGTGCAATCACTTAACAGCCTTCCTCAATCGTGAAGCGGTGGAACGAGCCATCGATTTCCTGGATCAGATCATGCCGGCGAGACGGCAACCATGGGATGGACAGCACCGAGAGGATGGAGACTTCTGAGCTCAAGGCAAAAAACCGAACGACCGAATCAGCAGCTGCAGACCAGGTTGCGATGGCACCCTCCCTGCTGTGACCTCACCGCTCAACGCAATCGATTGCGCGGCGCCTGACCGTCGCCCTGCAGCAGCTGGCGCTCCCAGCGGTTGAGCTGGCTCAACAAGACGCCCGCGGCAAACAACAGCGCCACAACGATCAGCTTCTGCGGCAACAAGACGGACCAGACGGCAGCCAGCCCCACTGCAGCCATGGCCGCAAGCAACAGCGGCCGCACTTGGCGGATGCGACGCAACGCGCTCGAACAGGCGCGGCAGTGGCGGGTGTGGGCGTTCCAGCGCTCCAGCAGCGGCGTCTTGAGCTGCCGAAGCGGCAAGGGTAGGTCGGGGAAGGGTTCCCCGGCCACCTCACGCACCCAGCGGTGCAAAGCGCGAGAGTACAGATCAGAACCCGTGGGCATGTAGCAGGCCTGTTCAAAACGATGGCTGCCGCCCCGCGCCGCCAAGGCCCGCTCCTGCCAATGCAGAAAAATTTGATCGTCCTCGAGCACGGTGTGGTTGCCGAGATGCTGCAACCAGCGGGGCCGCAGCCCCACCAACAGCTTCGGAATCGGCGAACTGAACTGAAACGGAAACCGCGCAAAGATACGGCATTCGCCGGGCCGAATCGGCGTGGCATAGACCACGGTCATGATGCGGCCAAAGCCCTTGGCGGTCAGGTCGTGCCACATCAGGCACGGCCCCACAAAGGTGGTGTGCTGGCTGCCCAGGCGGCCCTTGCGGGGCCCCTCGGGCCACAGAGCCGTGAAGCCCTCGGGCCCAAAGCCCGTAAGCTCGGATTCCACCGGCGCCGCGTTGTCACGGCGGCCGACGGTGCGGTGGTGGGTGAACGGCACATGGCTGACATCGAGCACGTTCTCGAGCACGGTCAACGCATCCATCGGCAGATCGCGAAACGTGCCCTGCACCAGCCAACCCGGTTCCTCAAGCGGCGGCACCAATGGCAGAGGTATGGCAGCAGCGGTGTCGGGATCCCCGGCAAACACAAACAGCAGCCCCTGGGCCTCGGCCGTGGCAAAGCTCTGGCAGCGGGCGCGGCGGCTGGCGCCAGCGGTCTGCTGCTGCTCGGGCAGGGCTTGCGGGATCAACGTGCAGCGGCCATCACCGCCAAAACTCCAGCCGTGATAAGGGCACTCGAGCTCTCCGCGGTCATTGATGCGGCCGTCGCTCAGCGGCACCAGCCGGTGCGGGCAGACGTCGGCAAACGCGCGCCACTGACCGCTGGCAGCCTCGTGCCACAGGACCAGATCGGTGCCCAGCAAGGTAAAAGGAGTCGGCTGGCGGCGGTCCAGATCTTCCAGGTAGGCCACCGGATACCAGCGCTGCTGCCAATGTTCAGTCATGAGGATGCGCGAACACCAGACCGCTGCCAGCCTGGCGTGCAGGATGCCCCGCCCGCGCCATGGCCCTGATCCGCCGCGACAGCCCCTACCCCCATTGGGAGTTTGAAGATCCCACATGCGGCGACCTATTGCGGGTGGTACCCGAGCGCGGCGGCCTGGTGACCGGCTGGCGCAGCGGCGGCCGGGAGATCCTGTATTTCGACGACGCGCGCTTTGCCGATCCCAGCAAGTCAGTGCGCGGCGGCATTCCGGTGTTGTTTCCGATCTGCGGGGGGCTGCCGGAAAGCCCGCTGCCCCAGCACGGTTTTGCCCGCGACCAGAGCTGGCAGCTCTGTGAGCTGAGCGATGGCACCGGGGTGCAGCTGATGCTCGGCGACAACGCCGAAACGCGCGCCCTGTATCCCCATGCCTTTGGCCTGACCCAGGAGCTGCGGCTCGAACCGGGCGCGCTGGCCATCACCGCCGTGGTCGAGAACCGGGGCAGCCAGGACCCAATGCCCTTCA
>JAIXOF010000236.1 GCA_027486935.1 Cyanobium sp. C1_MAG_00004
AGGGGGGGGGCTGTTCCTCGTCGCATTGTTCGTGAGCACTAAGAATACCCCCGCCGGGGGGGGGGGGGGGGGGGGGTACTTTGAGTCTCCCCGGGCTCTAGCCATTTATCTGTAACTTCCATCACTTTGCATGACAAGGTGCTACCTGGGTTCATTCAGCCACTTCACGTCTCGCAATTGTGTATACCAAAGGGTATTTGGACATGGAGTCTTCCAGTCTAGGACCCATTCCAGCTTCGGCATAATTGCATCAGAGGAGCTTAATGGTGCAAAAACGCCATACCCTGAAGCAGGAATTTATGACATAAGTAATGGGTTTACTATCTCTGGTAGCGATAAGATCTATTCAAGCGCCGGAAGACTTATCAGCAGGCTTCAAGCTGGAGGAAGCGGCATTTTTGACCCATTGAGGAGGCTTAAGCCACAACCTTGCACTTTTATAGACGGCACCCTACTACATCTATCGCTAGACGGATTAGAGAATAACTACTACCACTTCAACGTAGAGTATCTTGCTCGCCTGTTTCTTTACTTACGCTCCGGGCTGAACGCAGACTACTATCTCCTCCCTGAGAAACTCCCATTCCAGCGAGAACTTCATGATATCATAGGGCTTAGCCGTGGCCAGATATTGGCAGTTGAGAATGGACAGTTGCTGAAAGCAAAAAGGCTTCTTGCTCCCACGTATATCAATAATTATACCTCCTACTTGGCGTACGGTTATCGTCGGTATGATAAGGTCTGGCTACCCCATTGGCTTAGAGATGCATACTGCCTTGTAACATCCGGCCTAAAACCGGGCAATCGCACTCCATATATATATATATCTAGGCGCAATGCCTCCTATCGCAAGGTGGTCAATGAGGCTGAAACAGCTGCCTTCCTTGCCGAACATGGCTTTGCAACGGTATGCCTTGAGGGCATGCCTCTCTCGGCGCAAATACGTCTCTTTATGGGAGCTAAACGTATAGTCGCTCCTCACGGTGCAGGCTTAGTTAACATGAGTTGGTGCGCAGAGCCTGCTCATATTCTGGAGATATATCCCTCTCGATACTCGGACCCCGGCATGAGGCTTCATGCCGATTTGCTGGGTCATCACTATAGTTTTATCCGTAGCAGTTTTCTTGATCATCCATCGGCTGATCCGCAGCAGATGAATCTTGACATTGATATAGGATTGCTCCGCGACTGGCTTGCTGCATGTGACAATTCCAGCGGTTAATATCAGCCACGAAGGCTGTGGTGATTATTTACTGCTATCGCAAAATCTTACTACCTTCTATGAAAATCCTGACAGTTGTCTTTGGCTTGGGTATTGGTGGTACTGAGAGGGCAGCTGTCAACTTTGCGTGTGCTTATAAGCAGCTAGGCTACAATTCACGTTTGTTTTGTACAGGAGCACTAGGGCCCCGCAAGGGCGAACTTGACGCAAAAAAACATCCCTCTATATGGGCTAGACTCAACTTCATTGCGGCTTTTGGGAGAGTGGAAGCCTGAATTGCTTCATTTTCATTCTCACCTCCTTCGCGAGGAAGATGTTGTTATGATAATAGAAAAACTAAGTGCAATATCAATCGTCGAAACCAATGTCTTTTCCGAGCCGTCGCCTTGGGAAGGAAGACTGGATTACAGCTTTCAGCTTTCTGAATGGTGCAAACGCCTTTACTTAGCCAGAGGGGGTGATGCAGAGAAAGCTCGCGTAGTTCCTTATCCAATTTCAGTCAATTGTTTTAAGCGTGCTTCTCTCGAGCATCGGCAGGATTTCAGAGATCTGTGCTCTTTTGTTAAATCTGATATTGTATTTGGAAGAGTAGGGCAGCCCAGCGATCCCAAATGGTCACCTCTGGTTGTTGAGACTTTTAATCGGCTATGTAACGAGCTTCCGAATGCAAGGCTTCTTCTGGTTGGTGCTCCACCCTCTATCGTAGAGATTGCCGCTCAATCGCCTTATTGTAAGCAAATCTGTTGCAGCCAAGTTGTTCACGACGCCCATGAGCTCTCAATTGTTTATACTGGCATTGACGTATTCTTGCATGTATCGGAAATTGGAGAAAGCTTTGGAATGGTTTTAGCAGAGTCACTCCTCTGTAATACTCCTGTAGTTACTCTCGCGACGCCATGGGCCGACAATAGCCAGGGTGAGGTTGTTCGGCATGGTATTGGCGGCCTTGTCGCGACAACCCCAGAGGCTCTTTTTGAATGTAGCAAAAATCTTGCCTTAGATAGCCAACTGCGAGTTCGCCTTGGGGAGGCTGGTGCCATGCATATTTCAGATAGATATTGCTCTTTAGAAGTCGCTAAGGCTGTAATTGCGACATGTGAAGGCCTTGCAGAAGGGTTCTGTCGATATTCTCATGGACTTGTTGGTGACATGCAAAAGGAGTCTTGCAACTTGCTTACAAAATTATTGATCAGCTCGTTCTCATTCCGAAAGTATACCAGATTTACAACCGGATACACTCCTGTTCTCCCGGCAGCACTACATAAGATCAAGAAAGCTCTCGACGCTGTCTCAATCTTTCCCGTATCTAGCCGGCCGGAGTGAAGCTTGCGGCTTCTCAATCGAACCCTGATTATCTCTCATGCTTTGGCATTGCCCGTCCATGGTGATCGCGGATAGAAGATCAAAGTCATCCCTTCTCTCGGTGATTTGATGCTTATCTTCTGTTTTGATTGCTGCTGTTTGATTCGTGCGCTCCTAAGATATATTCTCTAAGCCAACGCTCCATCCTTGACGTGGCCCCTTGGAATCGGTCCACGGTGAATGAGAGTCCTCATCCGGCCAGACTGGGCCGGGGACTCCACCATGAAACGAACCCGCCACACACCTGAGCAGATCATCCGCAAGCTCAAAACGGCTGATCAGCTGATTGCCCAGGGCAAGACCGTTTCCGACGTCTGCCGTGTCCTGGAAGTCGCCCAGCCCACCTACCACCGCTGGCGCCAGCTCTACGGCGGCATGAAGGCAGAAGAGGCCAAGCGGCTTACTCAGCTGGAGAAGGAAAACGCCCGGCTCAAAAAGCTTCTGGCAGAAGCAGAGCTGGAGAAGGCGATGCTCAAAGACCTTGCCGAGGGAAACTTCTGAGCCCGGAGCGCAGATGCAGGAGCGTTACCGGGCATCCGAGCGGCAGGTCTGCCGAGTGGTGGGCCAGCACCGCAGCACCCAGCGGCATCCGGCCAAGGTCGTCTCGATCGAGGAGGTCAAATTGCGGCATCGTCTCCGCGAGATCGCCGCCGAGCACATCCGCTGGGGCCGGCGCATGGCCTACCGCCTGTTGCGGCGCGATGGCTGGCTGGTGAACCACAAGCGGGTGCACCGGCTCTGGCGCGAGGAGGGTCTGCAGCGGCCCACCCCCCGCAAGCAGAAGCGGGCCAGACCAGCCGACGGCTCTGTGCGGCGCCACCAGGCCCAACACCCGCACCAGGTGTGGGCCATGGACTTCCAGTTCGACGCCACTGCCGATGGCCGGCGGCTCAAGTTCCTCAACGTGATCGATGAACACAGCCGCCTCTGCCTGGCTATCCGGGTGGGCCGGCGCTGCAAGGCCAAAGACGTGGTGGCGGTGCTGGAAGAGCTGACGGGCCTTTACCCGGCACCGGCGTACCTCTGCAGCGACAACGGGCCCGAGTTCATCGCCCACGCCCTCAGACGCTGGGCAGAAAGCAGCACCACGACAGCGGCCTATATCGAGCCAGGCTCGCCGTGGCAGAACGGCTTTGCCGAATCGTTCAACAGCCGCTTCCGTGATGAATTCCTGAATACGGAGCTCTTCTCCACCGTGGCCGAGGCGCAGGCCTTGGCCAATCGATGGCGCTGGGAGTACAACACCCTCAGGCCGCATTCGGCCCTCCAGGGGCGTACGCCCCTGGAGGCAGCTCAAGCAGCTGCTGCATAACCACCCACTCTCATTGCGCCTGGACCAATAAAGGGGGTCACGTCAGAAGACCACGCCTACGGAGAAGCCTGACGGCATAGAGCCAGGCCTGCTACTCCGTCAGCGGGAACCACAAGCGGGCGATGTTGTGGTACCGCCAGGAGCAGGGGCCGACGACCTCCTGACGGTGAAGCCGCAGGCTTCTCCGAAGGAGTAGGGCAACCAGAAGATGTTTCATCGTCAGATCCGATCCCAGTTCCAGGGCACGCGCAAGATCCCTTTTGGGGCATGGGATCACGAGGTTGGCCACGGCCGAAACAACACCTGGACGCTGCGCGCCGTAGCCGCAGGCTTCCGTGTAGCGGTAGAGGCCCCTGAGCACATCACAGAGGCCTGGATCGGTACAAACTGGATCGTGGAAGTCTCGGCCAGCGGCACGCGTGAAAGAACACCTTGTCACACCAGCCACTTGTCTCGATCCACCAAGCGCACCCATCAGTGCGACACCAGCCTGCGCACCACCTCAGAAGCCATGCTGCAACTGGTGCGCGGCCGCTGGAATAACTGCTTCGCAGATCCCTTGCGGCTATGAGGGCTGGCAGTGGATCCGGGAGCCCCAGCTCCATGAAGTCGCCCACCATGACCAGGGCAATGGGGCAGGCGTGATGGCCGAAACCCGGCTCGAACTAAGACTTTGCATCAGCCCTGGGGCGCTGCCCATCCATGGCTCGCTGATAGACGTCGGCATACAGCGCAGCGACCCGCGCAGGATTCCACAACTCTTCCGCGCGCTGACGTGCTGCACGTCGCAGGAAATGGTGGCGTTGTGGATCCTCCAACACCCAGCGGATCGCAGCTGCGAGCGATGCCGAATCAAAGGGTTCCGCCAAAGCGCCGGTGATGCGCTCGGCCACGATGTCGGGCAGACCGCCGGCTTTGAATGCCACCACCGGAGTACCGCAGGCGTGGGCTTCGGATGCGGTTTGCCCAAAGGCTTCCTGTCGCGATGGCACCACCATCACATCGGCGGCACTATTGAGGGCGCGCAGGCTGAGGTCGTCCTGCAGGTGGCCGGTGTAGTGCACGGGGAAGCCAAGCTGGGGCGGCGATTGGGGTGCAGATTGGCCGAACACCACCAGCTGCATGGCCTGCAGGTTGGGTTCCGTGCGCAGCTGGGCGAGGGCCGCGAGTAGCAGGTCCATTCCCTTGCGCGGGTCGGTGCCACCGCCCATGGCGCCAAAGAGCAGCAGCGGGCAATCCTGCGGCAACCCCAGCAATTGGCGCGCCAGGCGCTGCTCGATAGGTTGCCAGCGGCCGGTGTCGATGGGATTAGGGATCACCGCCACAGGCCACTCACCCATCAGGGCACTGGCGGGCACGCAATCGGCCAACCACTGGCTGGGGC
>JAIXOF010000165.1 GCA_027486935.1 Cyanobium sp. C1_MAG_00004
CGCTGGTGGGCGTGTTCGACCCGAAGGTGCTGGAGCAGGGCATCCCGGATGAGGCGTACAAACCGCTCACGGGAGACAACAAGACGGTCTGCAACAGCCTCAAGAAGGAGAACGCCACCTACCGCAAGGCCTCCAAAGGCAGCAGCGGCGGCTTGCAGGGCAGCCTGAACTTGGGTGGCACGCAGCCCAGCAGACAGAGCCAGAACCGCCTGCATGAGATCGAGGCGATGCCGGAAGACAGCCTCGCCGAATCCACTGCCAAGCAGGAGGCCTATGCCTCCTGGCTGCAGGAAGCCGGCAGCGATCCAGAGCAGCTGGCCGCCGATCTCTACACCGCCGCCTTCTTCCTGCCCAAGACTGCGGAAACACGCGCCTGCGTGCCGACGACGGAGCATCTGCTCAAACTGCAGCTGGGCAAGCCCCTGGAGAACGAAGTCCTGATCCAGGCGGTGATCCAGGCCTCCCGAGACTTTCGCTTTTTCCACTGGCACCTGAGCTTTGGTGAGGTGATGGAGCGGGGCGGGTTTGATTGCGTGCTGGGCAATCCACCCTGGGAGCGGCTCAAACTGCAAGAGAAGGAGTTCTTTGCCGCAAGGTCCGAGGCAATCGCTACCGCTCCGAATAAGTCAGCTCGTGAGCGGCTGATTAAGGCACTCAGTGCAGAAGGGGCCTCGGAATCCGAGCAAGCGTTGGTCAAGGAGTTTGAGCTTGCTAAACGAGAGACTGAAGGTAGCGGTGAGTTCATCCGGGGGAGCAAACGCTTTGCACTGACCGCGGTGGGGGATCTCAACACCTACGCATTGTTTGCCGAGCATTTTCTCATGCTGATCAGCCCATCTGGTCGTGCTGGCTTGATCGTGCCCACTGGAATCGCAACGGACAACAGCACCAGAGCCTACTTTGAAGAAATTTGCTCAAAGAACTCTCTTGTCTCATTGATCTCTTTTGAGAATGAAGCCTTTATCTTTAGAGAAGTCCATCACTCTTTTAAGTTCTGCGCAATAACGCTCTGCGCAGATAAAGCAAGGGAAGCCGCGGCTCAGCTCTGCTTCTATATCCGTCACTTCGAGCAAATGGGCCAACCAGACAGGTGTTTCAGCCTGACAGCCGAAGACATCATGCTTCTTAACCCGAACACTCTTACCTGTCCAGTCTTCCGAAGTCAGATGGATGCGGAACTAACGAGACAAATATACAAACGCGTCCCAGTCATGATTGACGAGCGCAATCCAGATAGTGGCAACCCATGGGGGATTCGCTTCCATACCCGACTCTTCCATATGGCCGAAGACAGTCACCTTTTTTGCGAAGAGACTGACGAAGGGCTGTCACCTCTTTACGAGGCAAAGATGCTTCACTTATACGATCATAGATGGGCAACATATCGAGATGAGGGCATCGTCTCGGAGATCACAGATGACGACAAGAGCGATCCATCGCTAACCGCCACCCCACGCTATTGGGTGTCTTCTCACGAACTTGAGAACAGACTCAAATCTCAAGGTTGGACGAGAGAATGGCTCCTTGGTTGGCGAGATATCACGAACTCAATTGCCATCAGGACTGTTATTCCTGGGCTTCTTCCAAGAACGGCTGTAGGACATAAGTTCCCTCTTCTTTTCCCCGGTGATGAGTTTGTCAGCTTGACACCTCTGCTGCTTGGATGTCTTTCCTCACTTGTGTGCGACTACTGCACAAGGCAAAAGGTTGGTGGCAACAACATGCAGTTATTCATTGTGCGACAGATACCGGTTCTTCCCCCCTTGTCATATACAGATAATGATATCGCCTTCATCCACCCGCGCGTCCTCGAACTCACCTACACCAGCCACGACCTCAAGCCCTGGGCCCAGGATCTCGGTTACGACGGCCCACCCTTCCGCTTCGATCCCGAACGCCGCGCCCTGCTCCGAGCCGAACTCGACGCCTATTACGCCCACCTCTACGGACTCACCCGCGACGAACTGCGCTACATCCTCGATCCATCCGACCTGATGGGCCCTGATTACCCCAGCGAAACCTTCCGCGTGCTCAAGACCAACGAACAACGCCAGTTCGGCGAATACCGCACCCAGCGCCTGGTGCTGGAGGCGTGGGATCGGTTGTTTGGATCAAACACCTGATGATCAGTAAGATGACATCATGCTGAATACACTCCAACTCAAGCAATTCAAGGCATGGGCAGACACAGGGCAGATCGCTCTGAAGCCCATTACGATGCTCCTGGGGACCAATTCATCCGGCAAATCTTCCCTGATTCAGAGCCTGTTACTGCTCAAGCAGACTGTGGAGTCGCCCGATCGCACGATCCATCTCAATCTGGGCGGCGATGAGCGAAATGATGTGTTCAACTTCGGTGATTTCTCCAGCATCTTGACCCAGGGGTCCTCTGATCGCCAATTCGAGATTCACTTTACGTTTACTCGAAATAACCCTGAAGAGCGGATCAAAACAGGTGCTTTCGATGCTGTTTATGGGCAGACCACCAATGGTGCTGTTGTTATCCAGCAGCTCCGTCTGAGCGCACAGCCGGATGGCCCTTCCTTCCGGGTTCAGCGCCGCGAAAAGGGGGCTTTTGCCATCTACGTGGACTCAGAAGCAACAACCCGTGGAAAGAGCCGCGACTATGCACCCGAGCGCTCCATCGCCTTTGCCAGCAAGGCCGTCACACTTCTCGGTGAAGACGGCTCGGTGGTGCAGGACATCAGCCTCGCAATCCGCCGAGAACTAGAGAGTTTGGTTTATCTGGGCCCTCTCCGTCAGAAGCCTCAACGTGACTACCCCTGGAACAAAGGGCAGCCAGGGATCATTGAACCGGATGGCAGGCAAGCGATTGACGTGCTTCTTGCTAGTTCTCTTCTGCAGGGTCCGGATCGAAATCGAATCATCGAAAAGGTTTCGCATTGGCTCAATCGCATGAATCTGGCTGATCAACTGCAGGTTCGTCAGGTCGGCCGTTCAACCCGCTACGAAGTTGTCATTGACTCACAGTCCGTTGCTGCAAACCTTCGTGATGTCGGAATCGGCATTTCCCAAGTACTACCAGTGCTCACCGTGGCTTTCTTCGCGCCACCTGGATCCACTGTGATTCTCGAAGAACCTGAGATTCATCTCCATCCTTTGGCTCAGTCAATGCTCGCAGAGTTTTTTGCTGAGGTAAGCCGTGAGCGGCAGATTCAGTTTGTGATCGAGACACACTCTGAACATCTCTTCCGCCGAATGCAGACTCTGGTGGCCAGAGAGCAGCTGAGAACAGAGGATTGTGAACTCTATTTTGTTGAGAAAGATCAGGGGCAAGCCCAGTTGCGACGGCTTGAATTGGATGACTACGGCCGTGTTGCCAACTGGCCAGAGCGCTTCTTTGGTGATGCACTTGCTGAGACACGTGAACAAACCCGTCTCACGATCCACCGATTGAAAGTGCAGAGAGCAAAGCGCGAATCATGAACCTCTATCTTGTTGACACTAATGTGATGATCGCTGCTAGCGCAGTGAACGAGCTGTCAAGGAGGTTTCTAGATGCGATGCCAGAGGAAATTGAGCTCAGAGAGCTTGTCTATGAGTGGCTAGCTTCGTTTGACAAGTCAGACAACTGGATTGCCCTTGATGAAGAGGGGCTGATTTATGAGGAGTATGACCGCAACCTTCCCTTTAATGCGCATGGGCAGGAATATGGCATGCAGGTTCTGCAATACAAGCTTGATCGCAATCAGGTGATTCATCTGCCAATAAAAACTCTTGATGCGAATGGCGAGCACATAGCAGTTCTCGAACCTCAGCACGAAGAGATTGTCAAAGACAGAGCGGATCGCAAATGGGTTGCAAGCGCGCTTTCCGCGAGGACGCATTGCAATGTCGTCCCGCCCATAGTTTACGGCGCCGAAACGGATTGGTATGTGGTCGAGGAAGATTTAATTGCCATAGGGCTTTGTTTTCTTCGTTTGCTGCCCGAAGAGTGGTATATGTCGCGAAATGATGCTTGATGATTGCTTCTTTCTGCCGCTTCCCTCATACCCCTCACCTCGCCTGGTTGGCCAGCGGCCCAGTTCGCGATGACAAAGTCTTCACGTCTCAGGAAGCCATAGCCTTCCTTTCCCAACCCGTTGCGATCGAAGAAAAAATTGACGGCGCCAACATCGGCTTCTCACTCGATGCCAGTGGTGAGCTCCAGATTCAGCAGCGCAGCGACTACCTCCAGGCTCCCTACAGCGGCCAGTTCAGCAGCCTGGAGCGCTGGCTCAAGGTTCACGTCGACGATCTCAGGGTCTTTCTGCATGATCCGGAGCATCGCCAACTGATCCTGTTCGGTGAATGGTGCGCCGCCCGTCATTCGGTGGCCTACACCCACCTGCCCGATCCGTTTTTGCTGTTCGACATCGCCGAACGCTCCGCTCAGCGTTTCTGGAGCCGTCAGCGCCGCAATGAGGTCGCCGCGGTGCTGCAGCTGGCGACCGTACCCCTACTGAAGCCAGAGGCTCATCACCGTCTAGATCGCCTTGCCGATGAGATGGAGCACTACCAGAGCCACTTCCACCCTGGTCCACCCGAAGGAATCATCCTGCGGCATGACGACCCGAACTGGTGTCTGGCGCGCGCCAAACTCGTACGCCCCGATTTCACCCAAGTCATCGAAGAGCACTGGCGTTCCCGGCCGATCGAATGGAATGGCATCGATTACAGCCTGGCCTTCAGCCGTTGACTTCATCAATGTTGATTTCATTGTCCCAGGCTTTGCCGATCGAGCGATCCAGCCGCCTCAACAGAGCCACGAAGCTCTCTCCCTCACGCCGCACCAGCATCACCGGACAGTCGTAGCTGGTGCTCGCGGCGGCCACACACTCGCCCGCCACCCGGCCTACTGAGATCTCCCCTCCGTCATCAAGGATGGCTTCAATGTTTGCGTAAGCCATGTCACATCTGGTCGGCACCTCAGCAAGGCTGGCATCGTCGGCACAAGACTTCGGCTTGCCCATCACCTCCCATGGACCCGCCGGTTCCCGCGCCCCGTAGAGAAACCCCACAACAGCCAGCTGACGTTTCAGCCACGTCAGCTGAGGTGGCCTGATTTTTCTGGACAGGTCCCATCGTTAACCTCTGAGGCGGGGTACCGCCCCTGATCGGGGCTCCCACC
>JAIXOF010000187.1 GCA_027486935.1 Cyanobium sp. C1_MAG_00004
CCATATCGCGGTCCAACGACGCCGCCTCCCAGCCGTGCTCACGGAACACACGGCCGACTGAGCCGGCGCTGGCAAAAAGTTCGAGCAATCTCATTTATCTATTGGCGGGACGTCCCCTGCAGCGGATGGGACTTGTCCCCCGCGCGGCCGCCCCTAAGCCATAAATGGAGAAGCCCGATATCCATGATCTCTGGGTCTCCCTGAACCGCCCCTCGGCCGCCCGCTTCGCCCTGGCCCTAAAGAAGCGAGGAATCAAAGCCAGAGCCTCAGACATAAGCAACTTGTTTACGAAAGACATCGGGGCTCGGCAGATTTTCGCGCCGCCCCCGAGACTCAAGGGCCGAGTCTACAGTACCGGAAAGGACGATCGCTGGATGGCCGATATCATCGTGAACTCGCACATGCCGTCCGAACGCAACGGCATAAAGTACAACGCGGTGCTGGTCGCGCAAGACGTGTTCACGCGCTACGCCTTCGCCGAACTCATGACGACGCAGTCGGACGCGACGCGGGCCATGGAGGCCATCTTCCGCAAGGCCCGGCGCGAGGGCCACAGCCCCCCGACGCAGCTGATCACGGACGAGGACGGGGTCTTCAAGGCCCCCTCGTTCAGGGCCCTCATGCAGCGGGACCGCATTGTCCACACCTTCAAGGAAGCGAGAAACGACATCAGCACCGTGGACCGCCTCATCGGGCTTCTCCGGCGAGCTCTGGCGCAGGAGTCCGCGCAGTCCGGGGAGGCCGACTGGGCCGCAAAACTGGACCAAGTGGTCAGGGGCTTCAACGAGAGTCCGAGCTCGCACCTCCTGGGCGGGTCGCCGGCCGACGCGTCGAAGCCTGAAGAGCACAAGGGCCTGGCCTTCCAGCTGGAATGGAACGCCTCCGAAGACATGCGACACAACGCGACGGAGATCGACAAGCGCAAGGCCAAGCTCGAGGAGACGGGGAGCTTCCGAACGCTCGTGCACGCCCCGAAGCTCGGCCGCCGAGTCTACAAGAACGTCTGGTCCGAGCGCATCCACCGCCTCTCGGGCTTCGACGAGACCGGGGCCCACGCGAAGGACGAGGAGGGGAAGATGTTCCTGACTAAGGAGCTGCTGCCCGTCCACCCGGCGAGCACCACCACCAACCTCGCCGCCGCCCAGGTGAAGCCCGCCAACGAGAAGACGCGAGGCATGCTGCGGAAGTATGCCGACAGGGTGACGGCGCTCCTGACGGCCAAGCCAAATCGCACGGAGGCCCTGTGGCGCGTGGCCCAGGCGCTCGACAAGGCGGGCAACTGGCGGGAGGCCACGAAGCTTGCGGGGCTGAATCAGAAGCGTCAGATGGCGGCGCTGCTCGAGCAGTTCCCGGAGCTCTTCGAGATCAAGGGGAGCGAGGTGGCGCTCAAGTGACTCTCCTCGGCGTACCATCCCTTCCCATGAAGATCCGCTATGCACCTAAAGGCGTAATCATACTCGAGAGCGACGTTGTACATGTCGTACCGCAGAGCCCGCTCGCGAACGTACGCCCGATCGAAGCGATTGTCCAGAGCCAGCCGGACGCCCAGGCAGTAGTCTGCCAGGGTGTGGCAGAGGAGACCCGTCCGGAGATGCTCCACTGTCTCCGCAAAGGCTCCGGCGTCCGGGGCGATGACGGGGGTGCCGCAGAGCTGGGCTTCGACGTTGACACCACAGAAGGGTTCCAGGTAGACGCTGGGGGCAAGGAGGCAGGTGAGCTGACTCAAGAAAACACCCCGGTCGCGACCATGCAGTGGCGGCTGATAGCGGAGGTTGGGGCTCCGATGTGTGTATGCGTCCTCTCCCTGACCGCAGACGACGAAGTCGACGTCCGGAAAGCGCCGTGCGACCTCGCAGACGACGTCAAGACCCTTGATGTGACATATGCGACCGAAGTAGCCGACGAGCGGCTTGGTCGGGGTTCCGAAGGGCCACTCCGAAACGTCGTAGTAGTTAGGCACTACAAACCAGTAGTTGTGCGGCGGTACCTGCTCGCGCCCACATACCCACGCCTTCTGAGCGTGCGACTCGAAGATTCGAAAGGGCAGGAAGCTCTGAGGGTACCCGATGCCAGACTCCACGGCCAGAAGCCCCAGGCCCTCGATGGCCTCCCGGTGGGCCTCGCCGAAGGGTAAGCAGACGATGTCGCCCTTGCGATAATGCTCCAGAAGGGCTGCGCGGAGCCGGCGGTTGAACTCTTTGTAGAGCGGCGTGCCTACGTTGGCCAGATCGCCTACGAAGCCCCGGGCTGTGATCTCCCTATCGGGGTAAAGCTCGCGGTGCGACTCCAGGCGAAGCTGCTCCCACTCCTCCCGAGACAAGAGGTCGACGCCCCCCAGCTCCGAACCCTCAACCCCATAGTGGATCACATCATAGCCCCGACTGCGCATCATCGGGGCGAAGCGCAGGACCTTCCCCGTGAACGCGCAGTGCGAGAATTCCGACGAGGTGATTGTGTGCGGGATGGCCGGTAGATGCAGACGCATTTAATAAATGCAGAGACGCTTGACGGTCTTCGACCCCCTCATCGACACCGCTGCCATCGGGCCCACAGGGGTAGGGCAAGCCGGTCCGTCGGGCCCGTCCGGTCCCTCAGGCCCTCAGGGTCCACAAGGCAGCACGGGCCAGCAGGGCTTGC
>JAIXOF010000226.1 GCA_027486935.1 Cyanobium sp. C1_MAG_00004
CAGCGGTGAGCTGAGCAGCAGCAACGTGGCGCTCACCAGCCCATCGCCGAGGCGCTTGAGCCGCACCTGCAGACCCTGACGCGGCAGCACGAACTGACCATGGAACAGGTCGGTCTCGCGCACCAGCTCAGGCGGCAACCGTTGCAGAAACGCCTCACACCACAGCCGCGGACTGAGCACGGGCAGACCCCTGCCCATCGCCTCGATCAGGGCCGCCTGGTCAGCCGCGCTGAGCCGCAGCGGGTCTTCGACAACCACGCCGTCGACGGTCTGCAGCAGATCAGCCGTGCAGTGGTCCGCCCCACTGATCTGCAAGGAGCTCTGGGTGGGGCGCAGCGCACTCCAGCGCTGCAGCGCCTGGCCGATCTCGGCCCGACCCAACGCCAGCCAATGCAGGGCGCGCGCATAGCGCTGGGCCAGCAGCCGATCCAACCCCGTCTGGGCGCCATAGCTGGCCACGGCGATCCAGAACAGCAGCGGCAGCAAAAAGCTGCGGGTGTCCAGCTGCCCCAACGCCTGGTGCACGAACCAGTTGTAGGCCAGATACAGCAAACCCGACAGCACGGTGACCACAGCCGTGCCCCCCAGGGCCGCCAACGGCGCAAACGGAGCCGCCAGAGCGGGCTGGGTGTAGCGACCAGCCACGTAGCTCAACAGGATCCACAACTCGAGCAGCCAGGTCATCGGCAGATGGAACCCAGGCCAGCCGCCGAATCGCCAGTGGTAGGTCGCCACGAACAACACCGTGACGATGACCATGTCAACAAAGCCGGCCAGCACCAGCCGGCGGCGGTTAACGAGCCAGGGCAGAGACAGCGACAAGAGCTAAGGAATCAGTCCTGATTGAGAAGCCGAAGACTAGTCAACACAGCCCCGGCATCCCCCAGGGGGACCATGGATTCGGCATCCGGCACTGCAGCGGTTGCATCGCCCGCAGCCCCCAACCGCTTGAGCCGCAGCTGGCCGCTTGCCACCTCGTCATCGCCGATCATGGCGACCCAGGCGGCACCACTGCGTTGAGCACGCTTCAACTGCTTGCCAAAGGCGCTGCCGCTGGCGTCGCGCTCGACCGCCAGCCCCAACCGCCGCAGGGCCACCGCCAGCGCCAGGCCGGCCCGCTCGGCCGCCGCGCCCCGGCTCACCACATACAGATCGGGCGCCGCGGCAGGCAACTGCAGCTCGCCAGCCGCCAACCGCTGCTCGAGCAGCAGCACCAGCCGCTCCATGCCCAGGGCCCAGCCGATCGCCGGGGTGGCGGCCCCGCACAGCTGCTCGACCAGGCCGTCGTAACGTCCGCCGCCGCAGACCGTGGCCTGGGCCCCCAGCTGGCTGCTGGTGATCTCAAAGGCGGTGTGGCTGTAGTAATCGAGCCCCCGCACCAGCCGCGGATTGAGCACAAACGGAATCGCCAGCGCGCTCAGCGCCTCTTGCACCGCCGCAAAGCGCTCACGGCTCTCAGGACACAGGGCCTCGGCCAGGGTGGGGGCCCCGGCTAGCAGCGCCTGGGTGTCAGGGTTCTTGGAATCGAGCACCCGCAGCGGGTTGGTGCTGATGCGGGCCTGCGAGTCGGCATCCAGCTGGTCGCGGTGGGCTTCGAGCCAGGCCACCAGCTGCTCGCGGTAGGCAGCCCGGTCCTCGGGGCTGCCCAGGCTGTTGAGCTCGAGCGCCAGGCCACCGACCCCCAGCGCCGCCAGCAGATCCCAGGCCAGGGCGATCACCTCGGCATCGCTGGCGGCATCGGCCACCCCCAGCCATTCGACCCCGATCTGGTGAAACTGGCGCTGCCGGCCGGCCTGGGGCCGCTCGTAGCGAAACATCGGCCCGCCGTACCAGAGCCGCTGCGCCCCCTGGCTCAGCAGGCCGTGCTCGATCGCGGCGCGCACCACCGAGGCCGTGCCTTCAGGCCGCAGGGTGCAGCTGCGATCACCCCGGTCGACAAAGGTGTACATCTCCTTGCCGACCACATCGGTGGCCTCACCGATGCCGCGGGCAAACAGCTCGGTGTGCTCGAGCAACGGCGTGCGGATTTCGGCCACACCGGCGCGGCGAAAGTGCTCCCGCGCCGTGGCCTCGAGGTGCTGCCACAGGGGGGTCTGCTGCGGCAGCAGATCCACCAGCCCCCGCAGGCTCTGAACTTTGCCCTGACCAGCGCTCACCCGTTACCCTTCGCCGACGCGCCACACCTTTAACCCAGCGGCCCGCGCCGCCACCGCATCGCAGATCGCCCGTGCATCAAACAGCCAGGCCGGCTGGCGCATCACCGCCGCCAGCGGCCGCCAGTCGAGCTGGGCAAACTGCTGCCACTCGGTCAGCACCAGCACCGCATCGGCCCCCTGCGCAGCCGCCAGCGGAGCGTCGACCATCTGCCAGCCCTCGCTGGTGCCCAGATCGGCCGCGATCTGGGCGGCGCTGACCTTGGGGTCGTAAATCGCCAGCTGGGCGCCCTCTTCCAGCAGGTCGCCGCAGATGCGGATCGCCGGGGTCTCGCGGGTGTCGTTGGTGTCGGCCTTGAAGGCAAAGCCCAGCACGGCGATGCGCTTGCTCGTGACCGTGCCGAACAGGCGCTGCACCAGCAGGGCGCTGATGCGGTGCTGCTGCCAGGCATTGAGGTTGACCACCGACTCCCAGTAGGCGGCCACCTCGCTTAAGCCGTAATGGCGGCAGAGGTACACCAGGTTGAGGATGTCCTTCTGGAAGCAGCTGCCGCCAAAGCCGGGACCCGCCTTCAGAAACTTGGAGCCGATGCGGCTGTCGGCGCCGATCGCGCGGGCCACCTCGCGCACATCGGCCTCGGTCGCCTCGCACAGGGCGGCGATGCTGTTGATCGAGCTGATGCGCTGGGCCAGAAAGGCATTGGCGGTGAGCTTCGAGAGCTCACTGCTCCAGACGTTGGTGCGCAGGATGCGCTCCGCCGGCACCCAGTGGCCGTAGATCTGGGCCAGGGCCTCGATCGCCGCCGGCTGCTCGCCGCCGATCAGCACCCGATCGGGCGCCTCCAGATCGCCGATCGCCGTGCCCTCGGCCAGGAACTCGGGGTTCGAGAGCACGTCAAAACTTTTGCGGCCGCTGGGGGTGTCGCCCTCGGCGGCCTCCAGAATCGTGCGAATGACGGCGGCGGTGCGCACCGGCAGGGTGCTCTTTTCGACCACGATCGTGTGCCCCCGGGCGGCGGCGGCCACCTGCCGGGCCGAGGCCTCGATCCAGCGCAGATCGCTGGCCTGGCCGGCGCCGATGCCCTTGGTCTTGGTGGGGGTGTTGACCGACAGAAACACCATGTCGGCCGCCGCGATCGCCGCGTCAACCGCCGTCGAAAAGTGCAGATTGCGGCCCCGGCAGCGGCCCACCACCGCATCGAGCCCCGGCTCGTACACCGGCAACTGGCTCAGGTCGGGATCGTTCCAGGCGTCAATGCGCGCCTGGTTGAGGTCCACCACCGTCACCTGAATCTGCGGGCAGCGGTCGGCGATCACCGCCATCGTCGGCCCGCCCACGTAGCCCGCGCCGATGCAACAGATGGTCTGGATCATGCGCTCAGTTGCTCCCGGAAGTACGCGATCGTCGGCTCGAGCCCCTGCTCCAGCGCGATCGTGGGCTGCCAGCCCAGCTCACGCTGCGCCAGCTCGATGATGGGCTGCCGCTGCAAGGGATCGTCCTGCGGCAAAGGTTGTTCAACCAACGGCAAGTCGGGATTGATCCGAGCTTTGACCCGTTCTGCCAGCTGGCGGATCGTGAATTCACCCGGGTTGCCCAGGTTGATCGGACCGGTGTGGGCGCCGTTCATCAGCCGGATCAGTCCTTCGACCAGATCGTCGACATAACAGAAGCTGCGCGTCTGACTGCCGTCGCCATAAAGGGTCAGCGGCTCGCCGCGCAACGCCTGCACGATGAAATTGCTCACCACCCGGCCGTCGTCAGGCAACATGCGCGGCCCGTAGGTGTTGAAAATCCGCGCCACCCGGATCTCCACGCCGTGCATGCGGCGGTAGTCGAAACAGAGGGTTTCGGCGATGCGCTTGCCCTCGTCGTAGCAGCTGCGAATGCCGATGGTGTTGACGCAGCCGCGGTAGCTCTCGGGCTGCGGATGCACCTCGGGATCGCCGTAGAGCTCACTGGTGCTGGCGAGCAGCAGCCGCGCCCCCACCCGCCGCGCCAGGCCAAGCATGTTGTAGGTGCCAAGAAAGCTGGTCTTAGCCGTCTTGATCGGGTTGTGCTGGTAATGCACCGGCGACGCGGGGCAGGCCAGGTGCCAGATCCGGTCCACCTCGAGGCGG
>JAIXOF010000174.1 GCA_027486935.1 Cyanobium sp. C1_MAG_00004
AACAGCGTCTGCATCTCCTCGTAGGTCGCCAGGTCATGCCAGCGCGGGTCAGCGACCTTCTGGGCGATCTCGACATCGACCCGGGGAATCTGCAAAACGGACTCCAGCTTGACTTTCTTGGCTGCGATCACATCGGCCAGATCGGGATCCCCCAGAGCTTGCAGGGAGGCGATCTGATGCCTGAGTTCGGAAGCCTCAGGTGGTTCGTCATGGCTGACAGAGGCAGCGAGAGTCTGGGCCGCCTTGCTGGTGATCTCCTTGACCGCGTACTTGACGATCAGTTCTTCCCGGGTGGAGCGGTAGAGCTGGCTACAGCGTGTTCCTTTGCACTTGACGCTGGCTATGGTTCGACCAGCGACGTAGGCCAGACGCGTACCGCATTCTTCACAGACACATAGACCAGTCAGAAGGCGGGGTTTGACCTGGACGTTGTGCCCCCACATCGTCCGGTTCAGCTCAGCGATGCGCTCAAACTCTGCGAACTCCCCATGGGAAAGGAGGGGTTCATGGCGATCCCAGAGAACCTTTTCAAAGCGATGGTTTGGTTTCTGGTGGTAGGCAATGCCCCCGCGGATCGTGGGGTTGAGGAGCCAACTCCGGACGGCCCTGCAGCTGCTCAATGGTGTCGGCTCCTCGAACTGCTGCAGGGCGGTTGACATGCGCCAGTTGAGGGTCCTGAGCAGGGCCAAGAAGCGCTGGGCTCGGGGGAATTCGGAAGGATCTGGTTCCAACCGCTTGCGATCACTCGACAGGCGGTAGCCCCAGCAGGGCTTGCGCATGGGCTTGCCCATGGCGCGTCCTGCCTCCAGTCCACGGCGCACCCGCCGAGAGAGCCGCATGGATTCCCCCTCGCTGAGGCTGCCTTTGAGGCGGGTGAGGAGGAGGTCCTCCGGCGTCGCCATCGTGAGGATGCCGTCGTCAAGGGTCCTGCAGGTCACGCCCTTGGCATCGCAGAGCTTGACGAAGTCGTCGGACTCCCGGGAGTCCCGACCGAGTCGTGAGAACTGGGTGGCGATGACCTCCGCCACCACGCCTGCATCAATGAGCTGCCGAAGGGTCTGGTACTGAGCCCTGAGGGGATTGCGACCGGTCTCGACGTCGGTGAGCACAATGTCGCAGTGCTCGGCCTTGACCCGCACCCCTTGCGCGTCGAGGGCAGAAAGCTGCTCCCCGGACGAAGTCGAGACGCGCAGGTACCCGACCCGAAGCAGGTTGCCCCCCAGCAAACGGCGCATGGCCTCTGGAGTGAGCAGATCCGCGACATCCGCTGTCAGCGCCCGCACCGAGCCCTCTGTGTACGTCCAACGGAGAGTATGTCCCCATACACTGAACTTCGGCCCAATGGATGTCCTGCAGGCAGCCCTGGGCGTCGGTCGGCGGCTGCAGACCCAACAGATCCTGCATGCGCCGGTTCCACTGCTGGGGCAGCTCTTCGACCGGCAGGTCCTGCTCGAGCAGGGCCAGCTCGAGTTCGAAGCGCAGCACGATGTGCAGGCAGTAGCTGAGCTCATCGGCCTCCACCCGGATCAGACCCGGTTGAAGCGGATTGAGGGCGCGCCAGAAGCCAGAAGCCCCGCCCCAGGGATCGCCGCCCAACCCCGCGCAGAAGCGGGGATGCCAGCGCTCGGCAAAGGCACGGCTGCGGCCCACCCGGCACTCCCAGAACAGGGACTGGGACTCGTGGACCCCCATCGAGGTGGCCTCCCCCAGGGGCCAGGGAAAGTAATGGTCACCGGCGCGCGGCAGCCCCTGCTCATAAAGCGAGTGGCCCCATTCATGGGCCGTGGCCAGAAACGCCGACAGTGGCTGTCCCGGCACGACCCGGGTGGTGATGCGGAAATCCTGCGGTCCCACCGTGCACGAAAACGGATGGGCCGATCGCGAGCGCTGGCAACGCTGCGGGTCGTAGCCCCAGCTGTCGAGCAGCTCAGCGCAGAGCTGCTCCTGCAGCGCTTCGGGCAGGTCAATCGCCTGGCCCGGGTCAGCGCCGGCGCCGAGGGCGGCGGCCTGCTCCAGTAGGGAGGGCAGCTCTGCCTTCAATGGCGCAAACAACTGCTCCAGCCACCCCTTGCTGACGTCGGGCTCAAACGGCTGGGCCAGCACCTCCCAGGTGCTGCGGGCCACCGGTTCGGCAGCGGCCAGTTGGCTGGCCTGCTGGCGGCGCAGGTGAATCAGCTCGCGCAGGGCCGGTGCAAAGGCCGCAAAGTCGTTGCGAGCACGGGCGTCCTGCCAGACGGCATTGCCGCGCGACTGGGCCCGGGCCAGGGCACTGACCAGATCCGGGTCCAGGCAGCGCTGCCGCTCGAGCTCTAGACGCAGCAGCTGCAGGTTGCGGCGCCGCTGGGGTGGCGCATCCCCATCGAGCTCGGCCTCGGCCGCTGCCACCAGCTCGGCATAGACGGCGCTGCTTTGGCGCTCGTGCAACTGGCCCGCCAACAGGGCCAGCTGCTCACCCCGCCAGGCGGCACCGGCGGCGGGCATCACCGTGTTCTGGTCGTAATAGAGCGCGCTGCTGATCGATCCCAGCAGCCGGGTCTGCTGCAGGTGCTGGTGCAGGGCATCGGCAGCCGCTGTCACGGGCTCCATGGCATGGGAACATCGATGGCGCCAGCATGGCGAACCACAGGGTGCCGGGTGAAGTGCCGAGCCGCCTCCACCTAACCTCGCTCATCCGTCAACACGTCATGGTCAGAACCGTCAGCCTGAGCTGCCTGGCAGCGGCGGCCGGTGCGCTACTGGGAACAGCTCCCGCAGCCAGGGCCCAGAGCATGTTGGACCAGGCGATCTACAGCCGCTGTTCGGCGGCGATGGCCGCCGACTTTCAACAGGCCCGGAAGACGCCAGCGCCGGGGCTGATCGACAACACCTGCAACTGCGTTGTCCAACAGATCAACACCACCCACAACATCGATCTGGCCAGAACCATGTGCAGCAAACAGGCCATGACTCAGACCGGTAACTGAGCGCGCTGCAGGGCGCCGCGCAGCAGCTGCTGCTGGGTGCCCTGGAAGACCAGCGAGGCCTCCTCGGCCGTGGGGGCGATGCAGGTCATGCCCAACTTGCCGTACTCCGACAGACAGCCCAGCAGGTGAAAGACACTGCCGCGCAGTCGAGCCGGATCAAAGTGCAGCCCTGCCTCGGCCACGATGTCGATCAGATCGACCGGCAACAGACCCCGCAATCCGGGATCGACCAGGTTGTCGGTGGCTTCGTAGAACAGGGGTGCGCCGGTCGGTGCGTGATAGAGGCCGGTGTCAGCATTCATGTGCCCAGCCGTGATCGCGCTGAGGGCCAGGTAGGGATGGGTGGTGCCCCCCTGGCGCAGGTTCACCTCGATCGCCTGCAGGTCCCAGCGATCGCCGAAGCGCCTGGCGATGAAGTCGACGGCATAGCGCTCAAGGGCCCCTTCGGCGGCCAGCGCCTCGCCCACGGCCTGGCCGTGGGCCATCAGCTCGCGCCGATAGGCGGCATCACAGGGAAAGCGGCAGCCCTGGTAGGTCTGGCCGCTGGGCCCGCCGAGCACCTGCTCATGGGTCGAGAGAAGCTCGACCCTTGCAGCAGCACCTGGCGCCGGGGGGTGGATGGTGCCCTGCACGCTCGGGGAACTGGTGGCGTCGCCACCGTCAACCCAGGCCTCAACCAGGGCCCCCTGCTGGGTCAGCTGGGTCTGCCAGTTGGGCGCCGGCATGGCCAGGTCCGACAGGGCCCGGCGCAGGCTGCGCCGTCGTTCAGCGGCACTGCACGCAGCCAGTTGCAGCGGCGCCAACGCAAGGGGTGCGTTGCCTTCACCGCTGAACCCCTCGTTCAGCTTGACCACGCAACGGCTCAGATGGGGATGGTCCTCCCACAGCTGGGCGGTTGCCTCCACCAGATCCTCGCTGTTGAACACCAGCGGCGACCCTGGAGGGTGGGGCACACCGCAACGGGCGAACAACTCGCGACTGCCCGCCTTGCTGCCCCAGTGGCCCAGCGCCGGGTCGGTACCCAATAGGGGAATCTGCAGCCGCTCGGACAGCTGCTTCTCGAGCTCGGTGACGACAAAGCAGCTCATGAAACTGCGGCCAGGACGCAGCAGGTCGGCGATGCGGCTCAACAGTGCCGGGCGCTCGAGCAGCTTGGCGGTCAGGGAGTGATCGGATGCATCGTCGGTATCGAGCAGATGCAGGCGACGACGCGCATGGGACGCCGGCACCCCCGGCAGCAGCTCCAGCACCGCATCGACCACCAGATCAGCCAGGGGCTTGCTGGTGACGTACACCATCCGCACCCCCGGATCCCGCAGGCGGATCAACGAGAACAGCTGCCGCTCTTCGTAATGGTGGGCCCCCTTGATCTGGTTCATCTGGCCCTGCTCGACCGTGAGCGAGGGCACCATCAACACGTCGACATCGGGCCCCTGGGCGCAGGTGACCTGTCCCCATTCGGGCTGCAGCTCCGCCTGCAGCTCGCCAAAGGACCGTCTGCGTGGACCGCTGCCAGCGATTGCAACCATCACCCCCTCCGAGACTGCCGGTATTCAAAGCCGGCCAAGCCTCCCATCTGCAACCGCAGTGCTGCGCCCTGACGCACGCCCCTGGGCCTGGCGCCAGCAGGCTGGGGGCACATCGGGGCTACACCATGCGGGACCCGCAACTGGAGCGCATCAACAACCGGATTGAAAACCTGCTCGACGACCTGACGGTGCTCAAAGGCCTGGAGCGCTCGGGCTCCGACGTCAGCGCCTACATCCAGACCGTGTCTCGGGAACTGCAGCAGCTCAACCAACGCAAACAGGGGCAGAACAGCTTTCAGAGCCAGTGAAGCTGCATCGGCACCGCTCCCTCGAGGCTGCGCTTGACCGGGCAGCCTTCGCCGGCCCGTTGCAGCAGCTGACGCTGCTCTGCTGTGAGGTCGTCAGGCAGGGTGATCCAGACCTCCAGCAGGGCAATCTTGCGGATGCCGCTGGCGGTCATGGTTTTTTCAACCCGGGCCGTGCTGCCGTCGATCAACCAACCGTGGCGGTCGGCGGTGATGCCCATGATCGTCAGGATGCAGGTGGCCAGCGCCGTCGCCACGAGGTCGGTGGGGGAGAAGCGCTCCCCCTGGCCCTGGTTGTCGGTGGGGGCGTCGGTCTGCAGGGTCGAATCCGAGGGCCCGTGCACCGCATGGCAGCGCAGCGAGCCGTCGTAACGGCAACCGATGGTGGTCATGGCAGCGGCCGCCGAGGCCGATAGGTTTGCTACATCACTTTGGTGCCAGCCTGGCCGATTGATCCATGCCGCTGTCCAACCTGCAGGTGGTGTCGCCGGTCGAAGGGCTCGCCAAGGCGATTCAACTGTCAGTGGCGCCGGTGTTTCTGCTGGCGGGCATCAGCGGGCTTCTGGGGGTGCTGAGCAACCGCCTGGCCAGGATCATCGACCGGGGCCGCCAGATCCAGGACCAGGCGCGCGATGCCTCGGTGGCCATCAGCCGCGAGGCCAGGCAGGAGCTGCAGCTTCAGAAGCGCCGCATGGGTCTGATGCTCAAGGCGATCGAGCTGGCCACCTTCACGATCCTGCTGGTGTCCCTGGTGGTGGCGATCGTGTTTGTCAGCGCGGTGGCACGGATCGATCTGGCCCTGCTGGTGGTGCCGCTGTTCGTGCTGGCGATGCTCTGTCTGATGGTGGCGGTGGTGCTGTTTCTGCGGGAGGTGCAGATCGCCACCAGCCAGATCAGGCGCTGGTTCTGAGCTCTGCTGAGCGCGCTTGCCGGCTCACTTTTTGCGGCAGTAACCGCCGCCAACGTTCATCCAGCCCTCCTGACAGGGCTGACCGCCGGTGGGCTGCACGGTGTAGCGCATCAGCCCCAGGGTGCTGCACTTGCCGTTGAGGGTGTCGACGTAGCCCATCGGGCAGATCGTCCCAATCTTAGGCACCACGCGTTGGGCCAGAACTGGGTGAGCAGTCATGGACACCACGCCGAGAATCAGGCCACCAGCGCATCTGACTGCTGCTGGTGTCAGCGGCGGGAACCAGGGGAAGACCTTGATCGAAATCGACACAACATCTCAATGCATCGCAAGATGCACCTTAATCGACTTCGGCCCCGTCTCACAAGAAGCAAACAGATTCACTCAACTCCCCGGTCTCAACCGATCGAATTGGGCACCCCTCTGCTCAAACAGGCGCTCAACATCGGGAGGCCATCGTGCCGAGTAGCGGTACAACTCAGCCACTGACGTACTGCGCAAACGTTGTGCTGCAGCCGCAGCCGTTAAGGCATCGACAAGCTGGGCTTGCGTCTGAATCAACGTGGTGGCATTAATCGCATTGTTGTGAAAAAGGCCAATCGCACCAATGAAGGCAGACCAGGAATCAGAGACGGCATCGGTCGTGTTCTGCACCTGTAGCACTGAACCGACATAACGCACATACGCCTGCCTGACCTGGGCTGACGCCTGAAGCCGAGCAGCATCAGCCTGCAACGCCAAAGTCCGTGCTTCGCTGCGGCGTTTGGCGGCATCAGCCGCTTTGATTCCACCGTCGTACAAAGACCAGTTCAAGGCGATGCCGACCGTACCCGGACCAGCATTGAGCTGTGAATTTGGTGATGCTTCACCATTGACAAAAGACATATTACTGAAGGCATCCAGCTTGCCAACCGCAAGCAAATCCAACCGGGGCCAGTAAGCTCCGAGCAATTCACTCGAGCGCCAGCTCTGAGCCTGAGATTGCTGCAGGGCTACCGCAATCTCCTCACGAAACCCCAAAGCATGGGCAACAGTGGCATCCAACGGATCGAGCCAAGGCTGGGGGGAATCGAAAGCATCAGCTGGAATCACCAGGCTGAGACCTGGCAAGGCCAACAACTTTGACAACTCAACACTGTATTCGAACAGCGCAACATAGGCATCGATAAGATTGGTAATCTCGGCACGCTGGGTGGTCCGCAACTGTTGAATCTGATTACCAAGGCGGCGCCCCTGCTGCTGCCGTTCAATAGCAAGATCCAATTGCAGAGTGGCCAGCAAAGTGATGACCTTATATTGGTCAACCAGGCGCATCTGCTCCTGCATGCGGTAATAGGCAACCTGAACAGCCAGCACCAAATTGCGTGCCGCCACATCAAACAGTAAGCGCTGAGCATTCAAATCACGAATGGCTCCCTGGATCGCCGGTCGCCGGGATGCATCAAAGAAAGTCCAACCCAGATTGGCCTGGATGTTCCACGATTGGTTGGTCTCAGAGGTGATAGTGGAACCAGGAATCGGTGCAGATGTTGAGTTCTGGCGCTGGCTGGCACCGAATTGAAGGCTTGAATCGCGAGAGGGCTCAACCGACAGATAGGGATACCAGCGTCGGCGTGCCGCAATAACCGACCAACGCTGACCTTCGATCGTGCTGTATGAAGCTGATAGTTCTGGGTTATTGATCAACGCCAGCTCAATGGCCTGATCAAGGCTGAGCCATTGGCCAAGTTCAAGCAACTGATTTTCACGCAGACTGATCTCAGCCAACACACGTTTAGCTGAAGGACTGTAGGTGAATTGTGGAACCCCGAAATCCAGCTCTTCCAGAGCTGTTTTCGGATTAATGGCAGGCGGTCGGGCCAGCACAGATTCAGGCAGTTGGAACAGCATGGCACCAAGCACTACCAATGCCAAAAAGCAACGGCTCATGGGTCAGGCCAGCAGGGGTTTCAGACGGGGCAGAAGACTGAACATAACAATTGCGCAGCCACTGATCAACACGGACAACAGCAAAAAGAATGGGCCCAACCCCCAGCGCCCTAACAAAGCAAACAATTGGCCACCGACGGCTGAACCCACACTGACGCTGAGATACCAAGTGGCCAGCATCCTGCCTTCCAGCCCAACTGGAGACAGATGACTCACAGCAGACATTGCCACCGGCATCAACAGCAATTCAGCCCAGGTCTGCAGGACCAGCAAGAGAAGGATCCAATCGATGCTGGGCTGCAAATCAGCATCGGCTCGAAAACCGGATGGAACCATCAGCAGCAAGGAGCCGGCCAAGAGCAGAAAGGCCAGTCCAAATTTGAGCGCCGGATGAGGCGATCGCCTACCCAAGCGCAACCACAGGCTGGCCAGCACGGGAGCGAACACGATCACACCGAGTGGATTGACCGCCATCAACCAGGACGTCGGCAGCTCCCAGGCACCCAAATGGCGATCGACATGCTGCTGCGCGAAGGCGATCACCACACTTCCGGCCTGGGTGTAGATGACAAAAAAGACAACCGTGACAGAAAAGACCACCACGAACCCTTGGATACCCCTGCGTTGATCCGGCGACAAACGGGGCGTGCGCCACAGCTGAAACAACTGCAATAGAGCCAGGCTCACAACCAACACCATCAGATCGAGGGCCAGTCCTTCGGGACTGAAGCCGCCCAGCCAACCATGCAATAGGACCAGGGCCCCAGCAGCGACAATGCCTATCAACAGGCGAATCCGCAGTCTGGCGAGTGCTGCAGGCATCAGTTTTTGCAACGGCCTGGGACGCCATAGATCAGTTCCACGAGAGGCCAGAACAAACACGAGCAGAGCCGTAGCCATGGCCAGGCCGGCTGCTGCAAAGCCCCAGTGCCAGCCTCGAACCTGGGCCAGGCTGCCGATCAAGAGGGGAGCCAAAAAGGCGCCGAGGTTCGTGCACATGTAGAAGAGAGAAAAAGCTGCATCCCGCCTGGCCTGGTCATCAGGCTGGGTGGCTCCGACCATTACGGTCACGTTGGGCTTGAGCAGACCTGTGCCCAGGGCAATAACGAGCAGGCCTGCCCAGAAGCTGCTCGTGCGAGGCAGGGCCATCAGTCCATGGCCAGCCGTGATGACCATGCCGCCCAGCAGGACGGCAAGGCTCGAACCGAGCAGTCGATCTGCCAGCCATCCCCCCAACAGGGGTGTCAGAAAGACAAGAGCGCCATAGGAACCCACCACCGCTGCAGCAGCTGCCGTATCAAGGCCAAGTCCAGGGCCCGGCAAACCCAGAGCACTTGGGGATGCGGTCAAATACAGCACCAGGATGGCGTTCATGCCAAAGAAGGACAGCCGCTCCATCAGATCGACCACGGCGAGCCAAGGCAACGTCAACGGCGATGACCATGGGACAGATGTCGTTCGAGCTCGCATGGCGTCTGGCAGCAGCCTGTCGGGCTGGCACGCTAAGGGGAAAGCGCTGTATCGCCATCGTCATGCTCCGCCAGCACCGCGATTCGCTCGAGATCAACACGAGCAAACCCGGCTTGACACGTCTCACTGCCGCCATCAATGACGTCATCGCCACAAGCGGCATTGCTGAAGGGTTGTGCACGATCGTCTCGATGCACACCAGCTGCTCACTGACTATCAATGAAAACGCCGATCCGCGGGTGCTGGCGGATCTGGAGGCCTATCTGCGGGATCTGGTGCCCCGCACGCGGACCTACCAACACCACGACGAAGGGCCGGACGACATGCCGGCGCACATTCGCACCGCCCTGACCACCGTCAGCCTGAGCCTGCCGATCGCTGCCGGACGGCTACAGCTGGGCACCTGGCAGGAGGTGTACCTGTGGGAGCATCGGGACGCTCCGCACCAGCGGCGCATCGCCCTACAGCTGATCGGCTCATGACCTTTGTGCCCCTGACTGATGAGCAGATCAACGCCCTGGCCGGCGAGCTGCCCCAGTGGAGCCTGGTGGACGGCAAGCTGCACCGCGAATTGCGCTTTGCCGACTTCAACGAGGCCTTTGGCTTCATGACCCGCGTGGCCCTGATCGCCGAAACAATGGGCAACTCTTAAGGAACCGACGTCTGGTTTTAGACAGATTCAGGGTGAAGGGACCATCATGGTCCATTCCTTACCAGTGCTGGTACGAAGCTTGCTTGTACCATTCGACGCTTCGATAGAAGTCCAATAACCACCAGATCGACTGTTAGCTTTTACAGGATCTAACTTAGTGCCCGGAATATGCCCCACTTGAATGGGGATGCCTGGCTGGGTTGGACCTGTGGGTGTGCCATAGAAACCATCACTTGCATAACCTTGACGAAAGGCATTGGAGTTAAGACTCATGCCATGAGTTGGAAAGTGGAGGCATAGATTTCCAGGATTTTCACCATCTGGATCTGTTGGGACACAAGGCCTGGCACGAGTGGGGCCTGACTCCATTAGATGGAACGAAAAATAGCAGAAAAGAAATACCTTCGCAGTCAATACCTTGGCCATGCGTTTAATACACATCATTATCATTTGCAAATGGATTTAAAGGCGACGCAGAAGGGGAAGGCTGGGCAATAGGAAGGGAGGGCCTAAGGCCAGGTCGATATTCACCGCCTCTTGAATTGACGGTGGCTGGAAGCAGGGGCTGAGAAGTCTTGCTTGAATCCGACGAAGGTTCATCAAAAAGCTTATCGGTAACTTGGCTTTCTGGATTGGATGTGCAGGAGAACGAAAATTGCGAGGCGGCAGCTGCTACAACCCCATAGTTGACGCATTCATAGCGAAGCTTTGCTTGATCCCTGCAATCAATGACCCCGCCAGGAATAGCGGTACAGTTTATTTTTTCATTATTGTCATCTCGGCGACAAGCACCGGTACCATCCATATTGCTGCTGCAGTACACAGAAAAAGAATCCTGAGCGTACGCAGCAAATAAAAGCGAGGCAATGCTAGATGCACAATAAAGGAGGATACATAAGCATTGTCTTATTGACATTGTAAAGCTCACAAGACGCGACTAGTTTTTGGCTTCAGATTTGGAATGGTGACAGGGCTTGGGGGAAGGCTTTCACTTTGGGTTTTGGTACGAATACCTGCCGCAGAAGTGCTGCCTACTTCTTTTGCACAGGGCTTCAACATTGGAAACTTAACGGGATCGACTACAAGACCCTCCCTGTCAAGCTCTCGACAGGTTCGAAGCATCGACAGCTGGGATGAGATTTCGCGATCGCGCGCAATTGCCGAGGCTAACTGTTTGCAATAATCAAGAACTTGAGAACCGAAAGGCACGACGATTCCTGCATTAGCAGAATAGCTATTTGTTGCATTACCACTCGACTGGATTGGGTCAAATGCATCTAAATTGCTCTTTCCCCAGCTGCCACCAACATAAAGAGCAGGTGTTCGACAAAATACTCCAGGAGCAAAACCCATTTCATTATTATAAGTATTATTCGTCTGATAGTTGACATTGGTGCCCCCAGTTGTTACAGATGAAGCAGAAGGGGCAGCACTATTAGTAAGGCTTGAGCTGTTGTTCGTTTGCTGCGCAACTGCCAAAGAAGCGTGCGCTAAAAGCAGCAAAATGAAAGAAGACCTAAATACGATGTTTTGCATGACGCCAAGCGAAAAATAATTCAGAAGGTTTGCTCAAATGTACTAGTAAAAGATGTATTGCTTTTTTCGACAACAACATTGGTGGCATGGGTAGCAGTAGCAGAAGCACTGCCTGTGCTGTTGACACCAGGAATCAAAGTATCTTGCGTATAAACTCTTGACCGAAAGAAAGTTCCGTCGTCTATGAGAAATAGATTCTCACCAGTAATACCTCTGAGATTTACATTGCCACCATTTGGCGTAGCAATAAAAACTGCAGAAGTATTGCCACTGTCGTCTCCAACTTTATTTACCACCTTGCTACCCGATTTGAGCTTCAGCAATGCTTCAGTCTCTGCCCTCATATTGCCAGTAACCTGAGAAGAAGTACTCGTTCCATAGGTTGACTGAATGCTATAGGAGAAAACATTCCTGTTGCCAATATTTTGGTTTGTATTTCTGCTGCCAGGAGTCTGCTGAGCAAAAGCTGAATACGAAAAACAAAACAAAGCGAAGAAAAAATTGAGCGATAAGATAGACGCCCTAAAAAGTGCCATCATGAAAACTCAAAATGCTTGCAAGAAAACAGACGTGAAAGTTGTGCTATTAATATCAACATTGGTATTATTGCTTATAGATGCAGATCCTGATGCATTCGATGTTTGCGAGGTTGAATTACTGGACAAAGTGTTTGACTTAAGCTGCGCACCGTCCTGGCCTTGAGTTGCCCCATAAGACTCGTGCAATGTATTCGTTTTGGAAGTAAAGACTGTCTTCTGTGGATCTAATGTCAAGTCGACCTGACTCTGCACTCCAGTCAGTTCAGCCACACCAGATGAAATTGTAGAATCCTTGGCATCAATAGTAGAACCTGAAATAGTTGCAGGACCGCTGCCCTGAGACCTGAGATTGTCAACATTGGCTGAGGTGGTTCCAAGTGTTGAACCAAAGCCAATCGAGAATTTCAGAGTTGACCCACTGGCTGGAGCTAAAGTACTCGATGATGAAGTACTCGTTCCTTCTGTTGTCGTCAGATTGGCACTTGACCCAAAACTCGTACTAGAACCAAAACTGAGGGAAGAACGACTGCCGTTCTGAATTGACATATTAATTGTATCCCCCTTGGCAGGCACAGTTAATGTTGGCAATTGTTGAGCAATCGCATCCATTGATCCCATGACTATTAAAGTAGCCATCGATACAAAGGGCAGCCGGCGCATGGCCAAGCACTCGTAGAACGTTGTGTAAATTCTAACCCCTGGGACGCAAGGCGGCACAAAACTGGAGGTACCTATGCATGCCCAAAACTCACTTCTGCAGGCTGCTCTTCGTCTCGTTGCTCAAGCGAGTGCCTTGCTTGGCTTTGCAATAAGTGGACACCCACTCACGCACTTCATTGTCTCCAAAATTTGTACTTTGCATCCAATCACGACAGGCGCCAGACTGATTGCCTAAGTAATTCTTGACAATTCCACGGTTTCTGTAGGCATCTGCATAGTCAGGCTTTAGTTTTATCGCGGTATCAAAATCAGCAATAGCAGCAGTAAGTTGATTTAAGCCGGCTAGCGTCACACCCCTATTTAGCCATGCATAGGAATTGCGCGGGTCGATGCGAATGGCTTCGTTAAAGTCATCCAATGCGCCACTGAGATCCCTAAGACTTCCTTTCACCAGACCACGATTGATATAAGCTTTGACATTCTTGCTGTCAAGAAAAATTGCGATAGAATAGCTAGTTAGAGATGCAGTATCTTTTCTTTTCTCTTGAAGCACTCTACCCTTAAAAAAATAAAGCTCAGAATTGTTAGGATAATATTTTAAGCCTGCGTCGATTTGCTGATCTGCAACAATTAAATTTCCGGACATTATATTTTTCCTGATCGTCGCCAAATCAGGTGTATTAGTTCTTTCTGATGCCAAGGCAGTAGCTTGAATCAGCAGTAACACTGCCAACACAAGAGTTGAGATTTGGCAACAATAGCGACTTGTACTCACACTAGTGTGGGTCAGCTTTAGTAAGTTAGAAATAAAAAGGGGCCCACTGGGGCCCCGAGCAAAATAACTCAACAAGGTATTCAGTAAGCTTGAACAAACGAGCTTGTGAATGTTGTCGAGTTGGCATCAGCATATGAGGAGCTGCTCAGGCTGCCACCTGCGCTAGCAGAAGCAGTGCCTGATGCAAGGCTCGATGCGGCAGTCGGGAGGGTTGTAGGCCTGATAACTGCAGCCTCGAACTTAGTAGTACTAGAGGTTGTCAGGTTGGAAGCACTGCCAACACCACGAACTTCAACCTCGTTAGTGGTTGCAGCTGTTTGCTCAGTTGTACTTACAACTGAACCTTTGGCGAGGGTATTAACAGCACCGCTGTAAGCAGTGTTGTAAGCGTTTGTCTTAGCCGTGGTCCATTCTGCTTCAGAAGAATAACTGGATTTATTCTTAGCGTGGTCCCAATCTGCGCCATAAGTGGCTTCAGTTTGTGTTCGAGCTGTACTTTCAGCTGCTGTTTTAACGTCAGCAGTAATTGCGGTAGAACCCGAAGTAACTTGTGATTGGACGGTTTTACCAGCGTTCTTCTCAAATGTACCGCTAATCACACCACTGCCGTAGGAAGAACTGGCGGCTGCGGTGTAGGCGGATTCGTAAGCGCTCGAATAAGCGTTTTTATACTCTGCAGAATTAACGCGATCGTTGGTAATTTCCGACTTGTTAGTTGCTGTATACACTTTACCATTAACAGTTCTGGTATCAGTTCCAGATAGAGCAGCTACTGCGTTGAGATTCTCAGTACTGTAAGTTGTACTCGTAGCGGCCAATGCAGCTGTAGTTGCAGAGCTACTTGCAGCGTTCTGATAGCTGGATAGTTGACTGTACGACTGATCAGTGGTGCGTGAAGTACCAATTTCTTGCCGCAGATTGCTCGTACCAGTCAGACCAAAGAGTGCGGTACCCGAGGAGTTGTAATCAGCGGTTGACGAGGCTGAAACGTTGGCACCCATGTTGGTGCTCATACCGACTGAGAAGCTGTCCCGAGTGCCGGTCTGGTTCGAATACGTGATAGTGCCCTTGCTGAGGGACTGACCCGGAATCAGGGTGCCTGGGGCAATGATGCCTTGCATTTGGGCTGAAGCCGGGAGGCAGAGGCCACCAGCCACTCCGAGAGCGGCGGCGACCTTAACAAAAGTTGATCGGTTCATGGAGCTCCTTGATAGGGAGTGGGCGTGGCCTGGGAGAGAACCCCCCCTATATGCACCTGAGGCATAAGCAAGGTGCATAACACTATGCACCCGAGGCATAAGCCAGCTGCATAACACCATGCACCCTGGGAATAAGCCAGGTGCATAGTGCTATGCACCTGGTGCATACGCCAGATGCATAACGTTGACCTATCTCAACTGTAGGGGAGCACATTTGCAGCCGCAACGCTGCGGGTTGCAAATCCTGCAAGACCAAAGGCAGAACTCAAGCCTCACAAAACACGCAGATGCATTGCGGCGCAAGCGATTAGCCCAACAACAGCAGCCGCATGAATATAGTTTCTGATACGAAAGTCGGCATTTGCGAACCGATTTCGGACAAGGAATCAAAACAGCCCTTAGCTGAAGGCAACAGCAAACCAGCCTTGGTCACGCTCGAGCAGCTTGAAGCGCTTGACCTGCTGGTATGGCTGCGGTCAGGAAGCGCCGCGGCTGCAGCCTCCTGTTGTGACGAAAGCTCGATCACCCGTCGGGTGCGCAGCGTGATGCACACGGTTGGCTTGCAGCTGAAGCGGGCTAACGAGGTGGTGCTGAGCGGCGAGCTGGACCTGTTGCGGCTGCAGCGGGTGGTGCATCAGCACGCCCGCTACCGCGGAGCGCGCCCGTTGCGGCTGGAAGCGACTCACTACATACGCCAGCAACTGAACAGCCCGTCACTCGCAGGCTGGATGCTGGGCCCCTGTCACCACCGCGGTGTTGGAACCCTGCTCTCGCTGCTCCAAGAGCGCGTCATTGACGCCTGGATCACCAGCGACCTGCATGACCTGCCCGAGGGACCTGAGTTCTCAGTGATCAAGCTGTGGGAATGGCCTGGTGAGCTGGTGGTCCATGGGGCTCATCCCCTGGCCCATGTGCGGCGACCCAGCCGCGGCGATCTCGAGCGGTTTCCGTCGCTGGTGTTGCCAGGGCAGCTCTACCCCAAGCTTGCCCAGATGGTGCACGCCAGGGGGTTTGGCCGAAACTGCCAACTGGAGCGCTACGACCTGGGCTCCTGGGATGGGTTGACCCACGATGCGGTCACCATCGTCTACGGCAGCTGCTTGAGCCTCGCTGCCGATCGCAGTCTCAAGCGACTCCACTGGGATCTTGGCCTGACCGGTGGCGAAGCCCTGGTTCTGCTGCGCGAATGGCAGGACGCCCCTGCCATTGACCTGTTGCTGGAGGACCTACGCCGGCGGCAGATCAAGCTGCAGCAGCAGCTACCTGAGTTGGTTGGGCAGTTATGACCAGCGCTGCATAGCAGCCCAAGGCCCATCTCAGTCAGAACAAGTGATCTCCAGCTCCCCAGTCGAAACGCCCGAGACGACGCAACTCACCAGGATGCGCCGATCGTCTGAACGAGGACGGGGGGCTGCCAGCACAACCAGCGCAGGTTGGCCGCTCCTGCAGGCAGCGTGCTGATCAAGCCAGGGAACCTGAGCCAGCAACTGGACCATCTGAGAACAGGCTTCTTTTGCTTGATTCAAGAAGCCATCGCAGGGGATCTGATCGGTTGAAGCACGAGCGCTGTTGATTGGGGCCATCAGTGCCCCATAGGCTCACAATGACGCCGCAACGAAGGGGGCTCATGACCACCTGCACCCGCTTGACACCTGAGCAGATCAACGCCCTGGCCGGCGAGCTGCCCCAGTGGAGCCTGGTGGACGGCAAGCTGCACCGCGAATTGCGCTTTGCCGACTTCAACGAGGCCTTCGGCTTCATGACCCGCGTGGCCCTAATCGCCGAAACAATGGGCCACCACCCCGAATGGTCCAACGTCTGGAACCGGGTGGTGATCGATCTCACCACCCACGACGCCGGCGGTTTGTCGAGCTGGGATGTGCAGCTGGCACAACGCATTGATCAGCTGTTATCAGGACTTCCCAGGATTTGAATCGTGCCCCGAGGTGGTCGTTGGTCCAAGGTGGTCGTTGGCTCGTGGTGGTCGTTAGTCCAAGTTGGTGGTTGGCCCGAGGATCGTTGGCCCGTGCCAGACAGCGCCCTTAGCAGTGGTTACATGCAATCACTGCTAAGGGGGTGAACTGGACACAGGCCACTGCTGCTGAGTAGATCAGGCAGCTGGCTCACCACACAACGAATCAGACCAGCATCGGCAAGTGGGCCGGGTCGCGGTGCTCGAAGCGCAGGCGCTCGTGGGCGACATCGACCCCGATCACATGTCCTGCCGTGAACTGGCCCGCCAGGATCCCCTTGGCAATCGGCGTCTCCAGTTCCCGTTGAATGGCGCGCTTCAGGGGGCGAGCTCCGTAGACCGGGTCGTAGCCCACGCCGGCCAGCCAGTCGAGGGCTTCGGGATCCAGCGCAAGGATGAGCTTCTTGTCCTCGAGACGATGGGCCAGGCGTTTGACCTGCAGTTCGACGATCTGACGCAGCTCCTGCTGTTTGAGGCTGTGGAAGATGATCGTTTCGTCGAGCCGGTTGAGAAACTCGGGCC